>NZ_JAZDQN010000001.1:0-395306 GCF_036324125.1 Pseudomonas ulcerans
CCCTCTGCTCCCCCCATGGGCGGGGCCCCCGCACCCCGGGGGGTGGGGGTTCCCCCGGTTTTGCTTTGGGCAATCCGCCGCCGCACGGGGGGCAACCCCCGCTCCCACAAGTCCCCGCTGAATCAATTGAGTTCTGCGGTGTTCTATGCCGAGCCACAGCAACGACAGCATCAGACGTTCAGCGGATCTTCCTGGTTCTCCTTGTCCTTGCGCGCCTGCGCCGGATCCGCCGCATCCACCTCGCTGACCGGCTTGACCAGCGCCTGCGTCGCCGCCACCGCGGCCTGCATCTGCGGCTCCACGGCGGCCATCGACTTGATCTCGCTTTCTTCCTTCATGCGCTGGGCAATCTGCTTGTCGATCGCGTCCTTCTTCTCCGGCGGCAGGGCCTCGTAGTCCTCCTCGGTCAGCCCCAGCTCGTTGAGCATCTTCAGGCGGATTTTCTCTTCAGGAGACAGCGCCATGTAGTCGCGGAACTCCTGTGCTGCGCTGGTGGTTTTCACCGTGCTGTCGGATTCGCTCAGGCTGGTGCTGTCGCTCGCTTCGCTGGAACCGGAGTTCTGCAGAACGACCTTGAGCTTGGCGAAGGCCTCGTCCTGGGCGTCCTTGGCATCCTGGTAGGTCGAGTCCGACGCACTGCGTGACGCGCTGGCGCTGGCGACGGTGGACACCGCGGACGCCGTCGCGGTCTCGGACTGGTAAGCTTGCGCATCGGCGCCGGGAATCGCGGCGAGCGTGCGATGTTGACTGACCGCAATGTTTTGCCAGCCATGGCCGTTGATGATGCTCACGGGATCACACTCCTTTGGGTTGGGGTACGGTCCGGCTTACAGGGCAATAGCTGTGCCAGACTGGCGCAGCCCAGTAAAACCGGGCCTTGCAGCACTGCCGGGCGACCTGCGTTTGCCACTTGCAGGAAGCACCTTGCCGCTGGCGGCAAGGCGAACGGCACTAAAGTTTGTCCACGTGATGCCGATCACAAGAACACGAGAGCCGGGCCATGACCCGGTATCCCATGCGGTTGGAGTTCCCTGCCGGACGGGCAGGGTGGCGTCGCCTTGCGTCCACTTCAATTCATGGCCCGCTTCGATCCGCGGGCACCGGTCTTTATGAGGAAGAGGCGTATGAATCTTTACATCAACCAGTTGCAGAACAAGCCGGCATTCCGCGAGCAGGTCTACGCGGGCGATATCTTCCTCGACACCAACCTGCGCAGCGCCCACGAGCTGTGCGCGCTGGCCCGGCACAGCATCACCGAGGCCTTCGACGGCGAGACCGACCACGTCTCGCTGCACAAGATGATGCCGGTGGAAACCTTCGTCGAGCACGTCACCCGGCTCAAGCGCAAGTTCACCAACGGCCCCCAGGCCAAGGCGCTGATCCGCGACTACATCCTTGAAATCGGCGCCGACCCGAACGACTACATCTTCGACGTGCCACGGGTGCGCGTGGTGCCGAACTACGATTACCTGCACGCCGGCGTCAGCTACGCCTACAAGCCGCACCGCGACACCTGGTACGGCAGCGTCGATTGCCAGCTCAACACCTGGATGCCGATCTACAGCATCGAGCCCGGGCAGACCATGATGATCAACCCGGCCTACTTCGAGCGCCCGGTGCAGAACTCGTCCCACAGCTGGAGCCTGACCGACTGGATCAACAACCAGCGCCTCAAGGCCAAGGACAACATCACCCAGGAAAGCCGCGTGCACCCGGTGCCGCTGGAAGCGATCGACACCTCGTCGGAAATTCGCATCGCTGGCAACAGCGGCGAGATCATCACCTTCTCCGGCGCCCACCTGCACGGTACCGTGGCCAACCACACCGACCGCATCCGGTTCAGCGTGGACTTCCGCCTGATCCACCTGCAGGACCTGATTCAGAAGCGCGGCGCGCCCAATGTCGACAACGGTTGTTTCGACGTGGAAGCCGGCTTCAAAGACCTTTTCCATGCCAGCGACTTTTCGCAATTCCAGGGAGTTAATCCATGACCAAGCGTCGTCTGACTGCTGCCGAGGTCGAGTACAACGAAAAGCGCGCCAGCGTGCTGAGCCGCGTCGATGCCCAATACGTGGCTGACGCCCCCTTCGTCTTCGCCAACCGCATCGCCGTGACCGCGGCGCTGTCGCGTATCGAGCTGTTCAAGATGGTCCAGGACATCCCGGGCGCCATCGTCGAATGCGGCGTGTACAAGGGCAACTCGTTGATGCTCTACATGCAGCTGTCGATGATTCTCGAGCCGTATGCGATCAACCGGTCGATCATCGGCTTCGACACCTTCCAGGGCTTCGCCAGCATCGACGAGAAGGAAGACCCGAGCGACATCAACGAGAGCATGTTCTCCGACACCGACGAGACCCTGATCCAGGACATGATCGAGGCCAACGACCTGATCCGTCCGGTCAACCGCATCCCGCGCTGCGAGATCGTCAAGGGCGACATCCTCGAAACCGTGCCGGCGTTCGTGAAAACCCGTCCTGACCTGGTGGTGGCGATGCTGATCCTCGACACCGACCTGTACTCGTCGACCAAGGTGGCCCTGGAAACCTTCCTGCCCTACATGCCCAAGGGCGCCATCGTGGTCCTGGACGAAGTCGCCTACCGCAACTTCCCCGGCGAAACCGCCGCCCTGCGCGACGTGCTGGACCTGAACAAGGTCGAGCTGAAGCGCCTGCCGTTCGATTCTTCGGTGGGTTACTTCCGCGTCTGATCGGTTTGCCGCACAAAAAGAAGGCCGCTCTTTGAGCGGCCTTCTTTTTGTCTGCGGGGGCGCGTCCTGCTTCTAGATATGCAGAGCATGCCCCAGGGCACGCAGCGCCGCTTCCTGCACCGCCTCACCCAAGGTCGGGTGGGCATGAATGGTCCCCGCCACATCCTCCAGGCGCGCGCCCATTTCCAGTGACTGGGCGAACGCCGTGGACAACTCGGAAACCCCCGCGCCCACGGCCTGCCAGCCAACGATGAGATGGTTCTCGCGCCGCGCCACCACCCGCACGAAGCCGCTCTTCGACTCCAGGGTCATGGCCCGGCCGTTGGCGGCGAACGGGAACTGCGCCACCAGGCAATCCAGGCCTTCTTCCTTCGCCGTCTCCGGCGTTTTGCCCGCCACTACGATCTCCGGATCGGTGAAGCACACCGCGGCAATCGCGGTCGGGGTGAAGGCGCGCTGCTTGCCCGCAATCAGCTCGGCGACCATCTCGCCCTGGGCCATGGCCCGGTGCGCCAACATCGGTTCACCCGCCACGTCGCCGATGGCCCAGACGTTGCGCATGCTGGTCTGGCAGCGCTCGTCGATGGCAATGGCGGCGCCGTTCATCTTCAGGGCCAGGGCTTCGAGGTTGAAGCCCTTGGTGCGCGGCCGCCGACCCACGGCCACCAGCACCTGGTCGGTCTCCAGGGCCAGTTCGCCGCCGTCCGGGGTGCGTACCCTCAGGCACTGTTGCGCCGCGTCGAAGCCTTCGACGCTGTGCCCCAGGTACAGCTTGACCCCGAGTTTCTTCAGCGACTCGGCCACTGGCTGGGTCAGTTCGGCGTCATAGGTCGGCAGGATGCGCTCGCGTGCCTCGACCACGCTGACCTCGACGCCGAGCTTGCGGTAGACGATGCCCAGTTCCAGGCCGATATAGCCGCCGCCGACCACGGTCAGGCGCTTGGGCAGGCTGGCCGGCGACAGCGCCTCGGTGGACGAGATCACCGCGCCGCCCAGGGGCAGCATCGGCAGTTCGACGCTGCTGGAGCCGGTCGCGAGCAGCAGGTGCTCGCAGCGGATGCGCAGGTCCTGACCTTCGATCTCCACCAGCTTGCCGTCGATGACCTTGGCCCAGCCGTGGATGACCTTGACGTCGTTCTTCTTCAGCAGGGCGGCGACGCCGCTGGTCAGGCGATCGACGATGCCATCCTTCCAGGCCACGCTCTGCGCGACGTCCAGGCTCGGCGCGGAAACCTTGATGCCGATCGTCGACCTGTGCGCGTGCTGCTCGGCCTGGTGGAACTGCTCGGCCACGTGGATCAGTGCCTTCGACGGAATGCAGCCGATGTTCAGGCACGTCCCGCCCAGTGCCTGGCCTTCCACCAGCACGGTGGGGATGCCTAGTTGCCCGGCGCGGATCGCGGCGATGTAGCCGCCGGGGCCGCCGCCGATGATGAGTAGGGTGGTGTCCAGAGTCTGCATGCTCACTCCACGAACAGGCTGGCGGGTTGTTCGAGCAGGCCGCGCACGGCCTGGATGAATTGCGCGGCGTCCATGCCGTCGACCACCCGGTGATCGAAGGAGCTGGACAGGTTCATCATCTTGCGCACGACGATCTGGCCGTTGACCACCATGGGCCGCTCGACCATGCGGTTGACGCCGACGATGGCCACTTCGGGGGTGTTCACCACTGGCGTGCTGACGATGCCGCCGAGGGCGCCGAGGCTGGTCAGGGTGATCGTCGAGCCGGACAGTTCCTCGCGGCTGGCCTTGTTGTTGCGCGCGGCGTTGGCCAGGCGCGAGATCTCGCTGGCGTTGCCCCACAGGCTGCCGGCTTCGGCATGGCGCAGCACCGGTACCATCAGGCCGTTGTCGCCCTGGGTGGCGATGCCCACGTGCACCGCGCCGTGGCGGGTGATGACCTGGCCTTCGTCGTCATAGGTGGCGTTGATCTGCGGGAAATCGCGCAGGGCGACGACCATGGCCCGCACCAGGAACGGCAGCAGGGTCAGTTTGCCGCGGCTTTCGCCGAACTTGCCGTTGAGGTGCTGGCGCAACTCCTCCAGCGCCGTCACGTCGATTTCCTCGACATAGCTGAAGTGGGCGACGCGGCGCTTGGCGTCCTGCATGCGCTGGGCGATCTTGCGGCGCAGGCCGATCACCGGGATCTGCTCGCTGTCCTCGCGCTTGGCATAGCCACTCGGTGCCGCCTGGCCGCGGGTGGGTTGGGTGAGAAAGGCGTCGAGATCCTCGTGCAGGATGCGCCCGGCCGGGCCGCTGCCATGTACGTAGCGCAACTCGATACCGGCATCCCAGGCGCGCTTGCGCACGGCGGGGGAGGCCAGGGGCTTTTCGTTGGCGCCACGGGGGATGATCGGTGCGGCTTCATGGTTGCTGCTGACGGCTGTGGCTACCGGCGCAGGCTTTGCAACGGGTGCCTCGACCACGGCCGCTTTCGGCTCAGGTGCGGTGACTGCCAGCGCAGGCTTGCTGGCACTCTCCTGATGGTTGCCGGCGCCTTCCACTTCGATGCGGATCAGCTCGCTGCCCACCGCCATGACCTCGCCGGGCTGGCCGCCCAGGGCCAGGACCTTGCCGGATACCGGCGAGGGAATCTCCACCGTGGCCTTGTCGGTCATGACATCGGCGACGACCTGGTCCTCGGTGACGGTATCGCCGACCTTGACGAACCATTCCACCAGTTCAACCTGCGCGATGCCTTCGCCAATGTCCGGCATCTTGATGACGTGCGTGCCCATTCAGACCTCCATGACCCGTTTCAATGCCGCCCCGACCCGCGACGGGCCGGGGAAGTACGCCCACTCCTGCGCGTGCGGGTAGGGGGTGTCCCAGCCGGTGACGCGCTCGATGGGGGCTTCCAGGTGATGGAAGCAATGCTCCTGGACCAGCGACACCAGTTCGGCACCGAAGCCGCAGGTGCGGGTGGCTTCGTGGACGACCACGCAGCGGCCGGTCTTCTTCACCGACTCGACGATAGTGTCCAGGTCCAGCGGCCACAGGCTGCGCAGGTCGATGACCTCGGCGTCGACGCCGGTTTCCTCGGCGGCGACCTGGGACACGTAGACGGTGGTGCCGTAGGTCAGCACGGTGACGTCATTGCCCGGGCGGGTGATCGCAGCCTTGTCCAGCGGCACCGTGTAGTAGCCGTCCGGCACTGCACTGGCCGGGTGTTTCGACCACGGCGTCACCGGGCGATCGTGGTGGCCGTCGAACGGGCCGTTATACAGGCGCTTGGGTTCGAGGAAGATCACCGGGTCGTCGTTCTCGATCGAGGCGATGAGCAGGCCCTTGGCGTCGTAGGGGTTGGACGGCATCACCGTGCGCAGGCCGCAGACCTGGGTGAACATCGCCTCCGGGCTCTGGCTGTGGGTCTGGCCGCCGTAGATGCCGCCGCCGCAGGGCATGCGCAGGGTCAGCGGGGCGACGAACTCGCCGGCGGAGCGATAGCGCAGGCGGGCCATCTCGGAAACGATCTGGTCCGAGGCCGGGTAGAAGTAGTCGGCGAACTGGATTTCCACCACCGGCCGCAGGCCGTAGGCACCCATGCCGACGGCGGTGCCGACGATGCCGCTTTCCGAGATCGGCGCGTCGAATACCCGCGACTTGCCGTACTTGTTCTGCAGGCCCTCGGTGCAGCGGAACACGCCGCCGAAGTAGCCCACGTCCTGGCCGTAGATGACGACGTTGTCGTCGCGTTCGAGCATCACGTCCATGGCCGAGCGCAGGGCCTGGATCATGGTCATGGTGGTGGTCGACATGGCGCTTTCCACTTGGATGGAGGTGTTGTGATCGTTCATGTCAGATCCCCAGTTCCTGGCGCTGCCGGCGCAGGTGCTCCGGCATTTCCTTGTAGACATCCTCGAACATCGAGGCCGGGCTCGGCATGTGGCCGCCGGCGAGGGTGCCGTACTGCTCGGCTTCCTTCTGCGCGGCAATGATCTCGGCGTCCAGTTCGGCGCTGACCGCCTGGTGCTCTTCCTCGGACCACTGGCCGATGGCGATCAGGTGCTGCTTGAGGCGCACGATCGGGTCGCCCAGGGGGAAGTGGATCCAGTCGTCGGCGGGACGGTACTTGGACGGATCGTCGGAGGTGGAATGTGGACCTGCGCGGTAGGTGACCCACTCGATCAGGGTCGGGCCGAAGCCGCGGCGGGCGCGTTCGGCGGCCCAGCGCGAGGCGGCGTAGACCGCGACGAAGTCGTTGCCGTCGACCCGCAGCGAGGCGATGCCGCAGCCCACGCCACGGCCGGCGAAGGTGGTGGACTCACCGCCGGCGATGGCCTGGAAGGTGGAGATCGCCCACTGGTTGTTGACCACGTTGAGGATCACCGGCGCGCGGTAGACGTGGGCGAAGGTCAGGGCGGTGTGGAAGTCGGATTCGGCGGTGGCGCCGTCGCCGATCCAGGCCGAGGCGATCTTGGTATCGCCCTTGATCGCCGAGGCCATCGCCCAGCCGACGGCCTGGACGAACTGGGTGGCGAGGTTGCCGCTGATGGTGAAGAAGCCGGCTTCGCGCACCGAGTACATGATCGGCAACTGGCGTCCCTTGAGCGGATCGCGCTCGTTGGACAGCAATTGGCAGATCATCTCGGTCAGCGACACGTCCCGCGCCATCAGGATGCTTTGCTGGCGGTAGGTGGGGAAGCACATGTCGGTGCGGTTCAAGGCCAGGGCCTGGGCGCTGCCGATGGCCTCCTCGCCGAGGCTCTGCATGTAGAAGGACATCTTCTTCTGGCGCTGGGCGACCACCATGCGGCTGTCGAACTGGCGCGTCTTCATCATCGTGCGCAGGCCCTGGCGCAGGACCTGCGGATCGATGTCCTCGGCCCAGGGGCCGACGGCATTGCCTTCGCCGTCGAGCACGCGGATCAGGCTGTAGGCCAGGTCGGCGGTATCGGCGGGTTCGACATCGATGGCAGGTTTAGGGGCCTGGCCGGCATCGTTCAGACGCAGGTAGGAAAAATCTGTCTGGCAGCCTGGCCGGCCGGTAGGCTCGGGCACATGCAAACGCAGGGGGGCGTACTCGTTCATGCTTTTTACGCTCGCTCTGTCTTGTGTTTTTGTTGAGCTTTGAAGCGGTAGCTACCGAGACCCGGCTTGTGACCGGAGAGTCAGTCTTGTCCTACATGATATTCCGGCCCCGGAAGAATATTTTTCTGATGTTGGTTGCCTTTGAATGAGCGCGCGGATAAATATTCTGCAAAAGAACAAAAGGCAGGGAAATTTATCTCATGCGCAAACTGGATCGCACCGACATCGGCATTCTCAACAGCCTTCAGGAAAATGCCCGCGTCACCAACGCCGAGCTGGCCCGCTCGGTGAATCTGTCGCCAACGCCCTGTTTCAACCGGGTCAAGGCCCTGGAGGAACTGGGGGTGATCCGCCAGCAGGTGACCCTGCTGGCGCCCGAGGTACTGGGGCTGGACGTCAACGTGTTCATTCATGTCAGCCTGGAGAAGCAGGTGGAGCAGTCGCTGCATCGTTTCGAGGAGGAGATCGCCGAGCGCCCCGAGGTGATGGAGTGCTACCTGATGACCGGCGATCCGGACTACCTGCTGCGGGTGCTGCTGCCGAGCATCCAGGCGCTGGAGCGGTTTCTCGATTACCTGACGCGCTTGCCGGGGGTGGCGAATATCCGGTCGAGTTTTGCCCTGAAGCAGGTCAGGTACAAGACCGCGTTGCCGCTGCCGGCCAATGGATTGACCTTGCGCGAGTCTCGTTAGAAAGAACGCTGCGGATTCTTGTGGGAGCGGGTTTACCCGCGATCGCGGTGGTGAACACACTATTGCAATCGCGGGTGAACCCGCTCCTACAAGGGCCGTGCTTGATCAAGGGAGTGTAGAAAATCACGATCAAGTTGAGACTCGGGTGCTTGATATTTTGAACGCCCCCTGAGATGTTGTCCGGGTCGCCGTTTCCGGCATGCGAAAACAACAAGGACAGAGTCATGACGACCAATGTTCAGCGCTCCCTGGAAGAGCGTTTGACGGGCATTGATGAAATCGAGTGCGTTACGCCCGACCTCAACGGCGTGCCCCGCGGCAAGGTAATGACCGCCGAAGGCTTCCTCGAAGGCCGGCGCCTGCAACTGGCCCGCGGGGTGTTGTTGCAATGCATCATGGGCGGCTACCCGCCGGCGCGCTTCTACGGCGGCGATGATGGCGACCTGGCGCTGGTGGCCGACCCCGCGCAAATCCACCGCCTGCCCTGGAGCGCCGAACCCCGCGCCCTGGCCATCTGCGATGCCGACGAGCTGAGCGGCGCGAGCTCCGGCCTGTCGACCCGTGGCCAGCTCAAGGCGGTGATCGCGCGCTACGCCGCCCGCGGCCTGGCCCCGGTGGTGGCGACCGAACTGGAATTCTTCGTCTTCGCGCCGAATCCCGACCCGACCCAGCCCTTCCAGCCACCGCTCGGCCTGGACGGCCGCAGGGAGGACGGCCACTCGGCCTTCAGCGTCAGTTCCAACAACGGCCTGCGCCCGTTCTTCCAGGAGGTCTACCGCTGCATGGCGGCGCTGGGCCTGCCCCGTGACACCTTCATGCACGAGATGGGCGTCAGCCAGTTCGAGATCAACCTGCTGCACGGCGATCCGCTGCTGCTGGCCGACCAGACCTTCCTGTTCAAGCACCTGCTCAAGGAAGTCGCGCTCAAGCATGGCCTGACCGTGGTGTGCATGGCCAAACCGCTGGCGAAAACGCCGGGCAGCTCGATGCACATCCACCAGAGCGTGGTGGAGATCGGCAGCGGCCGCAATGTGTTCAGCGACGCCGACGGCAAGCCCACCGAGACCTTCTTCCACTTCATCGGCGGCCAGCAGGCCTGCATGGCCGACTTCACCGCGCTGTTCGCGCCCAATGTCAATTCCTACCAGCGCCTGTGCCATCCCTACGCTTCGCCGAACAATGCCTGCTGGTCCGAGGACAACCGTGCCGCCGGCCTGCGCATTCCGGCCAGTTCCCCGGTGGCGCGGCGTGTGGAAAACCGCCTGCCGGGGGCCGACGCCAACCCCTACCTGGCGATTGCCGCAAGCCTTGCCGCCGGCCTGCACGGTATCGAGAACAGCCTGCAACCGACTCCGGCGATCCAGGGCGAGTTCGAGGTCCCGGACCACCTGTCGCTGCCGTGCACCCTGCACGCCGCCCTCGACCGCCTGAAGCGCAGCAGTCTGGCCCGCGAGCTGTTCGGCCGCGAATTCATCGACGGCTACCTGGCGACCAAGACCCAGGAGCTGACCAGTTTCTTCGATGAAATCACCCCATGGGAGCGGCGCGTCCTGGCGGCCCAGGCCTGATTGAATGCACCCCGGCCCGCCCGGGTCGGAAGCTGACCGGACAGGAGTCCGATCGCGGCATCCATGTCGCATCGGGCTCCTGTTTTTTTATGCCTGCCTGACCGCTCGGCGGAAATAATCACTTATGCTTTCAGGCAGATTTTTCCACCTGCAAGAGGCCGTTCGGGACGCTGATGCGCACTATCTGGAAGTCTTTTCGCGCGCTGTATTTCGCCGCTTTGATGATGTTGATCGGCTCCGGCCTGTTGAGTACCTACCTGGCCCTGCGCCTGAGTGCCGACCAGGTCGACAGCCTGTGGGTCGGTGCATTGATGGCGGCCAACTATTTCGGTCTCGCCCTGGGCGGCAAGATCGGCCACCGGTTGATCGCCCGGGTCGGACATATCCGCGCCTATGCCGCCTGCGCCGGGATCGTTGGCGCGGCGGTGCTCGGCCATGGCCTGGTCAGTTTCCTCCCTGCATGGCTGTTCCTGCGGGTGATCGTCGGCCTCGGCATGATGTGCCAGTACATGGTGATCGAGAGCTGGCTCAACGAGCAGGCCGATGCCAAGCATCGTGGCGCGGTGTTCAGCGGCTACATGATCGCTTCCTACCTTGGCCTGGTGCTCGGCCAGTTGATCCTCGTGGTGCATCCACAACTCGGGCCGGAGCTGCTCATGCTGGTAGCCATGTGCTTCGCCCTGTGCCTGGTGCCGGTGGCACTGACCCGGCGCATCCACCCGGCACCGTTGCGGCCGGCGCCGATGGAGCCGCGTTTCTTCATCAAGCGGGTGCCGCAGTCGCTGAGTACGGTGCTCGGCGCCGGGTTGATCCTTGGCGCCTTTTATGGCCTGGCGCCCCTGTATGCCTCGAAGCAGGGCCTGAGTACCGAGCAGGTGGGTATCTTCATGGGCGTGTGCATCTTCGCCGGGCTGCTGGTGCAGTGGCCGCTGGGCTGGCTGTCCGATCGCTATGACCGCGCCGTACTGATCCGCAGCGTGGCGATCGGCCTGGCCGTGGCTTCGTTGCCGCTGGCGATCCTGCCGGGGGTGCCGCTGCCTGTGCTGTTCGCCGCCGGTTTCCTGGTTTCGCTGTTGCAGTTCTGTCTTTATCCGCTGGCGGTGGCGTTCTCCAACGACCATGTGGAGGGCGAGCGGCGGGTATCCTTGACCGCGATGCTTCTGGTCACCTATGGCGTCGGTGCGAGTATCGGACCGCTGGCGGCAGGTGCGTTGATGCAGGCCTTCGGCGACCAGATGCTGTACGCCTTCTTCACCTTCTTCGCCCTGGTCCTGGTCTGGCGCATCCGTCCGAAAGCGGTCACCGGATTGCACCAGGTGGTGGATGCGCCGCTGTCCCACGTGGCCATGCCGGCAGCCAGCTCGCCGCTCGCCGCGGCCCTCGACCCGCGGGTCGACGAGCAGGTGGTGCAGGATCAGATGCAGGCGCCGGTCGCGGCGGAAGATACCGAGGACGAGGAAGAAAAGGCGCAGGCCAGAAACGGGGAGGGGCAGGAGCCGGCAAAACCGACCCAGGTCTGAAACGCAACGGGGAGCCTTCTGGCTCCCCGTTTCACATCAGTAGTCGTCCTTGTCGAACCGACGCGCTTCGCGCTGCAGCTGATAGACGAAACTCTCGATCTTGCGCTGCATCTGGCCGGTGAGGTTGTGGAACCTCACCCCGGCGAAGGTCGCGCCCAGGCGCTCCTCGAAATGCAGGTGGCGCAGCTCGACGGACATGTTGGTCAGCCCCAGCGGTGCGCTGGCGGCGAACTTTTCGTAGACCTGGCCCAGTTGCAGACGTTCTTCGATGTCGCCGTCGAAGCGCAGCTTGCAGCCGGTGGCGGAGATGTCCAGCAACTTGCCGCGAATGGCTCCGGCACCCTTGAGCTTCTCGCCGTCCATGACCACATCGACCAGTTGCGACAGCTTCAGGGCGGCGCGGAAGGCGTTGCGCCGCTGGTGGTAGGTGACTTCGGCCGGCAGGGTGCCGCGGTAGCAGCGGATGTCGCCGCTGGAGTCGATGCTCAGCGGCTGGTTGCATTCCCAGGCGATCCGCACGCCTTCGTGGAAACCTTCGACGCGGAAGGGTTCGCCATTTTCCAGGAAACGCTCGCCGTCGCGAGGAATCATTTCATCCAGGGCCAGTACGTTGTTGTCGCGGTCGACTTCGACCACGTAGCTCTGGAAACGCTGGCTGCGCTCATGGAAGGTAATGATCAGCGGATCATGGCTCTCTTGCAGCATCCGCAAATTGGCGGCGATCTCCAGAGGCGTGGTGAACACCTTCGGAGGCTGCGGAGCTTCTACGTCATTGAACACGGTTGATGAATCTCCAGGCAAAAACGGCACACGCAGCTAGCATTCTGCCAGCATGCGTTGTGCCTTGATAGAGGGTCACGCCTGGCTGAGCGCACGAGGCTTGGACAGCGGCGATTTTGAGCCCCGGCTGTCGTAGAGGGTAGGGGCTTCGCCGCCATTGAGGATTCTGATCTGATTGGCCGTGGTGGCCTGCTGCAGCACGATGGATTCACCGTTGCGCTCGTTGACCGCCTTGCACTCATTGAGCAGGTTGCCGAGCACATCGAGCTGGTGCAGCAGTTGCGAACCGAGGTGCGACTGGCTGGCCAGGACCTCGACACCGGCGCGGTCCGGGGTCAGGCCGATACTGGCGAGCAGTTCGCTGCGCCGACGCCCCTGTTGATCGAGCAGCACCACCAGCGACTGCTTGTAGGCCAGGATGTTCTCCAGGGCCGGCATGTCCCGGCCGTGCAGGGCCACGTATTCGTCCCGCAGCAGCTGGAGCAGCTGTTCCGCCGGGCCGATGTCGTCTTCGATCAGTTGCAGCAGGGTAGTGTCGTGCATGGCTGGCTCTTGGTCTTGGCGTCCTTGAAGTCAGCGCGCCGAGGGCTAGCGCTGGGCTTCGAAATTGAGCAGTTTGCTGGCGACGCGGTTGGCGTCGACCTGGTAGCTACCGTCGGCGATGGCCTGTTTCAACGCGGCCACGCGGTCGCTGTTGACGATAGGCTGGTCGCGCAGCTTGTCGCTGACCTGTTGCAACTGCTGGGCCTCATGGCTGAGGTGTACGGTTTCCCCGCTCTGGACGGTGCCGCTGGCCGTTGTCGGCTGCTCGGCGCTCTTGGCGGCCGGCTCCTGGCTGGTGCCAGTGCGCAAGCCGCCCGTCACTGACGGGGAGTTATTCAAACGACTGAAGTCGATGACCATGATCAGAAAACCTCGTGGGAATTTGGACGCTTGCCCTTTTTTCGGCCAACCCGGACAAAACTTTAGGCGCGAATGAATGGAAGATTCGCGACAGCGCCATCAGCCCGTAATGCGCACAGTTTAGGAAATGCGCGCCCTGATCGCCAGCCCGCATCGGCGGCGAGGTGCTCTGCGTCACACGGTCACATCGAAACCTCCACTTCACCTGGCCCGGTAACCCTGGCCTTTACCACCCGTTTGGAATTCAGGTTGCGTACCCGGATCTGTTCGCTCATCCCGCCCTTGCTCAGCGCTTCGCCGGGCATGCGCACGGCCAGGGCGCCGGTTCGGGCGATGATGACCACGTGATCGCCCTTGCGGATCACCTCGGCCTGTTCCAGGTGAACCGGGGTGATGACCTGGTCGATGACCATTGGTCGGACGACTTTCTGCCCGACCGCCTGGTCGAGGCTGGACAGGAAGCCCTGGTTGAGCAGGCCGACGTCGCGCTCGCGCAGCGACACGTCCTGTTCGCCGACCACCGCCTCGCGCTTGAGCGGGCGGCTGACCACCACCACATCGCGGTACAGCTTGACCTGGGCCGGCACGAACACGGTCCAGGGCGCGCTACCATCGCAGCGCACCCGCACGGTCACCCGGCCCAGCGGTTGGGCCGGGCTTTCCAGGTTGGCGCCGAGCTGTTCGCTGCACAGCGGCATGCGCAGGCGTGGGTCGAGATTGTTCACCTGGATCTCGTAGCGACCTTCGGTCTGGGTTTTTTGCAAATAGTCTTCGACAGTGAACTCAAGAAACCCCTGAGTGACACCGATAAGTTGTTCAGGCAAGGTGAAGGTGTCAGCCAGAGTTCGAGCGCCGGGAGTCAACAGGCACAGCGCAGCAAGGAAGCCGGGCAGATGGCGGTGCAGGCGTCGGAAAAATGTCGTTTTCGTATTCATGAAAGTTAAAAAGCAAGGCGCGTGCCTGAATGAGCGCGCTGCCCCAAGCTTCGGTTGAGGAGTCTGGCATGGCTGGTGTTATGGATTCGGTGAACCAGCGCACGCAACTGGTGGGACAGAATCGTCTCGAACTGCTGCTGTTCCGCCTGCGTGGCGAGCAGTTGTACGGGATCAACGTGTTCAAGGTTCGGGAAGTGCTGCAATGCCCGAGCCTGACGCTTCTGCCCAAGGCCAGCCGGGTCGTGCGCGGTGTCGCGAATATTCGTGGGGCGACCATCCCGATCCTGGATCTGGCGATGGCGACGGGTCTGCCTCCCCTGGAAAACCAGGACCCGAGCAAGAGTTTCGTCATCATTACCGAGTACAACACCAAGACCCAGGGGTTTCTGGTCCATTCGGTCGAGCGCATCGTCAACATGAACTGGGAGGAGATCCATCCGCCGCCCAAGGGTACCGGTCGCGATCACTACCTCACGGCGGTGACCCGGGTCGACAACAAGATGGTCGAGATCATCGACGTCGAGAAGATCCTCGCCGAAGTGGCGCCGGCGTCCGAAGCGGTCTCCACCGGCGTGGTCAATGCCGAGGTGCACAGCAAGGCGGTGTCGTTGCGGGTGCTGACGGTCGATGACTCGTCGGTGGCGCGCAAGCAGGTGAGTCGCTGCCTGCAGACCGTCGGGGTCGAGGTGGTGGCGCTCAACGACGGTCGCCAGGCGCTGGACTACCTGAAGAACCTGGTGGACGAGGGCAAGCGTCCGGAAGAGGAATTCCTGATGATGATCTCCGACATCGAGATGCCGGAGATGGACGGCTACACGCTGACCGCGGAGATCCGCAACGACCCGCGCATGCAAAACCTCCACATCATCCTGCATACTTCGTTGTCCGGGGTGTTCAACCAGGCCATGGTGAAGAAGGTCGGCGCCGACGACTTCCTCGCCAAGTTCCGGCCGGACGACCTGGCGCAGCGTGTGGTCGACCGGATCAATGCCACACACTAATAGTTGTCGGGGGCCTCGGCTCCCGGCATTGCACACGATTTAAGAGGCGGCACCATTGTCTACGGGTAATTTGGATTTCGAACAGTTCCGGGTCTTCCTGGAAAAAGCCTGTGGCATCCTGCTGGGCGAAAATAAGCAGTACCTGGTTTCCAGCCGTCTCAACAAGCTGATGGAACAGCAGGGGATCAAGACGCTCACCGAGCTAGTGCAGCGTATCCAGAGCCAGCCGCGCAGCGGGTTGCGCGAGCAGGTGGTGGACGCCATGACCACCAACGAAACCCTCTGGTTCCGCGATACCTATCCGTTCGAGGTGCTGAAGAACAAGGTTATGCCGGAGCTGATCCGCAACAATCCGGGCCAGCGCCTGCGCATCTGGTCGGCGGCCTGTTCGTCCGGCCAGGAGCCCTATTCGATTTCCATGAGCATCGACGAGTTCGAGCGCAGCAACGTCGGCCAGTTGAAGATGGGCGCGCAGATCGTCGCGACCGACCTCTCCGGGTCCATGCTGGCCAACTGCAAGACCGGCGAGTACGACAGCCTGGCGATTGCCCGCGGCCTGTCCCAGGAACGCCTGCAGCGTTACTTCGACCCGAAGGGGCCGGGGCGCTGGGCGATCAAGGCGCCGATCCGCAACCGCGTGGAATTTCGGTCGTTCAACCTCCTGGACAGCTACGCCGCCCTCGGCAAGTTCGACATCGTGTTCTGCCGCAACGTGCTCATCTACTTCTCGGCGCAGGTGAAGAAGGACATCCTCACCCGTATCCACGCCACCCTGAAGCCGGGTGGGTACCTGTTCCTCGGTGCTTCCGAGGCGCTGAACGGCTTGCCGGATCACTACCAGATGGTCCAGTGCAGCCCGGGGATCATCTACCAGGCCAAGTAATCCCGACAGGCACAAAAAAGCCCCCGGTCTCGCGACCGGGGGCTTTCATTTCATTATCCGATCAAGCCGCGATCAGAAGTCGTAACGCACCTTCGCCGAGAACACATCGGCATCGAAGCCCGACTTGCCGACGTAGTCGTAGTTCACGCCCAAGGTCACCGCGCCCAGCTTGTAGTCGGTGCCGATGCCGGCCTCGTAGCTGTTGCGCACGGCCTTGGCGCCGGTGGTGACGAACGGGGTGTTGCCCAGCAGGAAGGTCGAGGTGCTGCTGGCCTGATCGGCGGCGAAGTCGTGGTAGGCCATCAGCTTGACCTGCGGCTCCAGGGTGCCGGCGCCAAGGTTGAAGCTGCCGGTAACGCGTACGCCCGCGCCCAGTTCGATCGCCTCGTAGCGCTGGTCTTCGACTTTCAGCGCGGCGGACGAACCCTTCTCGCGATAACCGTCGATGGCCACCAGGCTGTAGCGCGCCGCCAGGCGCGGTTCCACCAGCACCTGCGGATTGATCTTCCAGGTGTAGCCGCCCACCAGGTTCAGGCCGAGCAGGTCGCTGTCGTAGCTGGCCTTGGCCTGGGTGCTGGCGATCTCGCGCTTGCTGTCGTTGTCGTTGACGCCGTAGGTCAGGCTGCCGTCGACGAACCAGTTGCCCAGCTCGTAGCCGCCGTACAGGGTGAAGGCGTGGCTGTCGACTTCGGTCTTGTTGCCGCTCTTGCCGTTCACATCGGTGTTGATGAAGCTGTAGGCCAGGCCCAGGGTCAACTGGTCGGTCAGCTTGCCATCGGCACCCACGGCGATGCCGCGGCTGTAGGCGTTGTAGCCGGCCACGCCGTCACGCAGGTCCTGGGTGGCGTCGCTGTAAAGGCTCTGTACCCAGACGCCGGCTTCCTTGAAGGCTTCCCCGGAGGACGCGCCGCGCAGGCTGCTGGTGCGGCTGCCGGTGACGCTGCTGACCAGGTTCTGGCTGGTGGTCGCCGCCTGGGTCGCGCCACCGTTGGTTTCCGGGGTCAGTTGCTCGGCGATGCGGGTCAGGTCGGCTTCGCTGGTGTTGAGCAGGGCCTGCAGCAGTGGGTCGTTGGGGTTCTGCTGGCGGATGCGGTCGATCACGCCGTCGTTTACCAGGCTGCCGATGGCTTTCTGGGCGTTCGCCGAGCCGCCTTGCCTGAAGATGGAGGTGTCGATCTCTTCGAGGCCCTTGCCTGTCACGGTCGCCACCAGTGTGTCGTCTTCGATACGGTAGCTATCGATCTTGAGCAAGGCCGAGGAACTGACCAGATTCAGCTTGCCGTTCGGGTCGACGGCCGAGCCATCGGCGTTCAGCACGTTGAACTGGCCTGCCTTGAGCACCTTGTATTCGGCACCGTTGGCGGCGAACTCACGGCCCGTGGCCGCCAGCTTGATCTGCGCATCCTTGCCGAACTCTGCCGTACCCGTGACACTCAGCAGGGCCGTGTTCGGGTCGGTGACGATGCTCATCAGCAGGCCGATGGATGAGTTGCTGGCCACGTAGAGATTGCCGTCGATGTTCGTGTGGTAGACATCGGTCAGGAGCAGGGTTGCAGCCGCATTGTCGGATACACTGCCAACTTCGACCCAGCCGTCTGATCCTTGCATGCTGATGCCGAATTCGCCCTGTCGGCTATTGACTCCCAGATTGGTGTCACCGCTCACATAGATGTTCTTCAGGCCGAACAGGTTGCCAGTGACGACACTTCCCTTCTGCAGCTCCAGGTACACGTCGCCGCTGGCGTTCCTGGCGTCCACGGCCTGGTGAAGGGAAATCAGCGTACCGCTATTGATGATGTGCAGCGGGGCGGAGCTGGACGAAGTGAGATCGTTGCCTTCGGTATCGATGTCGAAGGTGTTGATGGCGATCGAGGCGTCACCACC
Source organism: Pseudomonas ulcerans (assembly GCF_036324125.1). Taxonomy (NCBI): domain Bacteria; kingdom Pseudomonadati; phylum Pseudomonadota; class Gammaproteobacteria; order Pseudomonadales; family Pseudomonadaceae; genus Pseudomonas; species Pseudomonas ulcerans. Next base: position 17,908 of record NZ_JAZDQN010000001.1, read on the forward strand.
AACAATGGTGCCCCTGTTGACGATATGGTCGTTCAAACCGGTGAAGCTGGCGCTTTCGATGCGAATGCCCTGGGAGTCTTTTCCGTAAGCACCGATGGTTCCGTGGTTTTCTATGCCGTTCAGGTCGGTCCGGTCATAACCAGGGCCGTTGAACCCGCCGGAAACTTCAATGCCAACCGAGTCTTCGCCGCTTGCCGTGATTTCTCCGCGGTTGATCACTCTGCCAACGATCTCGCCGCCGGTCAGGTAGATGCCGGTGGCATCTTCGCCTTCGACGATGATCTTGCCGCTGGCGGCATTGACCAGGTCGCCACGGATGGTGGTCGAGCCGCTGACGTCGATGCCGACGGCGATATCCGTGGTGCCTTCGTCTTCCAGCGGTTCGCCCTTGGCCGACAGCAGGCCTTCGTTGATCACGCTGCCGCCGATGATCGCCGGATCGATGCGCAGGGCGTTGGCGCCGCCGCCTACCGCGCTGATGCTGCCCTTGTTGATCAGGTTGCCGTCGATACGGTTGTTGATCCAGGTGCCCGGGGTCTCGTAGACATCCATGTCCACGCCACCGGCGAAGTCGCCGGTGCTGTTGATGGTGGCGTTGAGGATCAGGTCTTTCTGCAGGTGACTGCCGTTGAACTCGATCGGATCGTCCTCACCGCTGCCGCTGTAGCTCCCGGTGATTTCCAGGGATTCGGTATAGGTCTGGTTTTCGCTCTTGAAACCGGCGTTGGTCAACTGCACGGTCTGGGCATAAGCGGGGAGGGTGGCGGAAGCTACCGCCATGGCGAGCAGGGTCTTGCGCAAAAGCATGGAAGCCACGGTTCAGTCCTTAAACGTCGTAGAAATCACGGTGCGTCCTTGCGTGGCCGGGCCTTGTTGGTGGTGATGGCTAAGTGCCACGCAACGAGCGGGGCGCATGGTAAAGGACTCGCCATCAAAATGACATCCTTTTGACGCCGGCTTTTCGTGAGCCCTTGCCGCTTTTCGCCGCTGCCGGCGGCATCCTGCGGAAAGCCATTGCCGCTTTTCTGGCATTGCCGCTCCCGGCAAAACAGCAGAAACCCCGGTTTCATTGGGGTTTCCTGTTTTGGCATGGGACTTGCTCTCTCATCGCCAACGAACCATCCGGTCAACCTTCGAAGGTTTCCCCGACATGAGCATCAGCTTCGATAAAGCGCTCGGTATCCATGAAAAGGCCCTGGGCTTCCGCGCCCAGCGCGCCGAGGTGCTGGCCAACAACATCGCCAACGCCGACACGCCGAACTACAAGGCGCGGGACATGGACTTCTCCAAGGTACTCGCCGCCGAAACCGAGAAGACCCAGAAAGGCGGTCATTTCGCCCTGGACCGCACCAACGCCCGGCACATCGAGGCCGACGGCGTGGCCCTCAGCGACGAGGCCCTGCAGTACCGCACGCCGATGCAGCCTTCGATCGACCAGAACACCGTCGACGCGCAGCTCGAACAATCGAACTACGCCGAGAACGCCGTCGGTTTCCAGGCCAGCTTCACGCTGCTCAACAGTAAATTCAAAGGGCTGGTGTCGGCCCTGCGCGGAGAGTAAGTCATGTCCCTCGCCAGTGTTTTCAACATCGCCGGTAGCGGCATGAGTGCCCAGACCACCCGTCTGAACACCGTCGCCTCGAACATCGCCAACGCCGAGACCGTCTCGTCGAGCATCGACCAGACCTACCGCGCCCGTCACCCGGTGTTCGCCACCACCTTCCAGCAGGCGCAGAACGGCAGCCAGTCGCTGTTCCAGGACCAGGACGCGGCAGGGCAGGGCGTGCAGGTGCTCGGCGTGGTCGAGGACCAGAGCAACCTCGAAGCGCGCTACGAGCCGAACCATCCGGCAGCGAACAAGGACGGCTACGTCTACTACCCGAACGTCAACGTGGTCGAGGAAATGGCCGACATGATCTCGGCCAGCCGCTCGTTCCAGACCAACGCCGAGTTGATGAACACGGCCAAGACCATGATGCAGAAAGTACTGACCCTGGGTCAGTGACAAAAGGACCGAGCCAATGGCCAGTGTCAACGATACGACTTCAGGGGTGAACCTCAACGACGTCATCAAGTCGTCCGGGGTCAAGACCACCTCGCAAACCGGCGTCGCCTCCGCCACCAACAGCTCCACCGGTGGCCAGACCCTGGGCAAGGATGCGTTCCTGCAGCTGCTGGTGACCCAGATGCAGCACCAGAACCCGCTGGATCCGCAGGACAACAGCGAGTTCGTCGCCCAGCTGGCGCAGTTCAGCAGCCTGGAAGGCATCACCACGCTGAACGAGTCGGTCACCGCGATTTCCAGCAACTACAAATCGTCCCAGGCCCTGCAGGCCTCGTCCCTGGTCGGTCGCTCGGTGATCGCCCAGACCGACAAGGCGGTGGTCGACACCTCGAAGAGCCTGAACGGTTCGGTGGTGGTACCGCAGTCGGTGAGCAGCGTCACCGTGACCATCAAGGACAAGGACGGCAATGCCGTGCGCACCCTACAACTGGGCGAGCAGAAAGCCGGCAACGCCGCCTTCGTCTGGGACGGCAAGAACGAGAAGGGCGAGGTCATGGAGCCGGGCACCTACACGTTCAAGGCCACCACCACGGTCGATGGCAAGGAAGCGGAGATGTACACCCTGCTGCCGGCCACGGTCAGCAGCGTCACCATCAGTCAGACAGGGGGCGAGATGATGCTCAATCTCGCCGGTCTGGGCAGCGTCGCGCTGTCCAAAGTGCAAACCATCGGTATATAGAGCCGGCTAACGGCACAGGAGTGAAAGATGTCCTTCAATATCGGCCTTAGCGGTCTCTATGCGGCAAGCAAGCAACTGGACGTTACCGGCAACAACATCGCCAACGTCGCCACCAACGGCTTCAAGTCTTCCCGTGCGGAATTCCAGGACGTGTATTCGGCGAGCAAGCTGGGCGTGGGCAGCAAGACCGTCGGCAACGGCGTGAGCCTGGCGGCGATTTCCCAGCAGTTCGGCCAGGGTGACGTGAACAACACCGGTAACGTGCTGGACATGGCGATCCAGGGCCAGGGCTTCTTCGTGCTCAGCGACAACGGCTCGCTCACCTATACCCGCGCTGGCGCCTTCCAGACCAGCAAGGACAGCTATGTCGTGACCTCCGACGGCCTGCGCCTGCAGGGCTACGCCGCCGACGAAAACGGCAAGATCCTGACGTCCAGCCTGACCGATCTCAAGATCGACACCCTGTCGCAGCCGCCGAAGGCCACCAGCCTGGTCACCCAGGGCATCAACCTGAACTCCGAGGCCACTCCGATTCCGTTGCCGACCGCGACGCCGGCGGGCCCGACCTTTGTGCCGACCGACGAAACCACCTACACCAAGAAGTTCTCGACCGAGATCTACGATACCCAGGGCAACAAGCACACCCTGGAGCAGTACTATCGCAAGACCGACCAGAACACCTGGACCATGTACTCCCTGATCGACGGGCGCAACCCGCAGAACCCGGCCAGTGCCACGCCGCTGGTGGGAACCATGACCTTCAAGTCCGACGGCAGCATCAATACCATGACCGGCTCGGTGGCTCCGGACGACAGCTTCGCCGTGGTCAACAACGTCTTCACCATCAAGGGCTGGATTCCGGCGACCTACAACTCCACCACCGGCACCTGGGGTTCCAACGGCTCCGCGGCCAATGCCGGCGGCGTGCGCCTGGACATGAGCTCGACCACGTCCTACAACACCGATACCGCGCGCCTGCCGCCAACCCAGGATGGTTATGCCACCGGCCTGCTATCGAGCCTGAGCATCGACTCCACCGGCGTACTGTTCGCCAGCTTCAGCAACCAACAGTCCCGTGCCATCGGCCAGGTGGCGATTGCCAGCTTCGCCAACGAGCAGGGTCTGGAGCAGATGGGTGGTACCCGCTGGAAGGAAACCTTCGCTTCGGGTAGTGCCGGCATCGACACGCCGAAGACCGGCACCCTGGGTTCGATCTCCTCCAACTCCCTGGAAGAGTCGAACGTCAACCTGACCCAGGAACTGGTCGAACTAGTCAAGGCGCAGTCCAACTACCAGGCCAACGCCAAGACCATTTCCACCCAGAGCGCCATCATGCAGACCATCATCCAGATGACCTGATGCTGGCCGGGTAGCGTGAATGCGAGCCCCTTCCCGTTCCGGGCGGGGGCTTGTCGTTTCAGTGAGGTGCACATGAAGCGGTATGTGATTGCCGGGCTGCTGCTCCTGGCGGCGAGTCAGGCCGTGGCGGCCATGGCGCCGTGGTATCGCTGGGAAAGCCAGGCCGACGGACGCCTGGTGTGTTCGCAGCATTCGCCGGGGGATGGCTGGAAGCGTTTTGCCGGGCCGTTCAATAATGCCGGCTGCCGGCCCTGACATCCAGGTGAGGCCTGGAGGGCAGGTCTGAGGCGGGATCTTGCCGCCACCGGCAAGGTCACCGCCGATAATTTGTCTTCTCCCGCTGCTGCAACCTTCCCCAAAACCGCCAAAGCCCCGAAAACATGGGCCTTTTCCCGGCTGTTCAAAAACTGGATCGAAAATTGCTTTCATCCCGCCACAGCAGCGGTGAACGGCAAGTGTTCGCCAGCGCAGCGGAGGATGACTGTGGACAAGATGCTTTACGTGGCCATGACCGGCGCCAGCCAGAACGCGCTGGCGCAGAAGGCCCATGCCAACAACCTGGCGAACATTTCCACCAGCGGTTTCCAGCGTGACCTGGAGCAGGCGCGCTCGATGCCGGTGTTCGGCGACAGCTTTCCGGCGCGTGCCTATGCCATGACCGAGCGCCCGGCCACCGATTTCACTCCCGGCGCGCTGCAGGAAACCGGCCGCGACCTGGACATCGCCGTGGGCGGCGACGGCTTCATTGCCGTGCAGGCCCCCGATGGCAGCGAAGCCTACGTGCGCACCGCCAGCCTGAACATTGACGCGGTCGGCGTCCTGCGCGCCGGCAACGGCATGCCGGTAATGGGCAATGGTGGTCCGATCGCCGTGCCGCCGGAGCAGAAGATCGAAGTCGGCCAGGACGGCACCATCACCATTCGCGCCATGGGCGAAGGCCCGCGGGTGATGGCCGAGGTCGACCGCATCAAGCTGGTCAATCCCGACCTGAAGACCATGACCAAGGGCCTCGATGGCCTGATCCACACCAAGACAGGCCAGCCTGCTGCAGCCGATGCCAACGTGCAGGTGGTGTCCGGTTTCCTCGAAGCCAGCAACGTCAACGCCGTGGAAGAAATGACCTCGGTGCTGGCCCTGGCCCGGCAGTTCGAACTGCACGTAAAGATGATGAACACGGCCAAGGAAGGCGACGAAGCCATGGCTCGGGTTTTGCAAATCAGCTAATTGACACAGGCGTAGCGCCGTAAAACAGGCGTACCAGGAGAACAGCATGCTTCCGGCTCTTTGGGTCAGTAAAACCGGTCTGTCCGCCCAGGACACCAACCTGACCGTCATTTCCAACAACCTGGCCAACGTATCGACCACCGGCTTCAAGCGTGATCGTGCCGAATTCCAGGACCTGCTCTACCAGGTGAAACGCCAGCCAGGCGCCCAGTCTACCCAGGACAGCGAGCTGCCGTCGGGCCTGCAAGTGGGTACCGGTGTGCGCATCGTCGGCACCCAGAAGAACTTCATGACCGGCAGCCTGCAGACCACCGAGAACCCGCTGGACCTCGCGGTCAACGGCCGTGGCTTCTTCCAGGTCCTGCAGCCGGATGGCACCGTTTCCTACACTCGTGACGGTACCTTCCACCTGAACTCCGACGGCCAGATCGTCACCGCCAACGGCTTCGCCCTGGAACCGGCCATCGTCGTGCCGCCGGATGCGCAGACCTTCACCGTCGGCCAGGACGGCACCGTGTCGATCACCACCGCCGGCAACCCGGCCGCGCAGATCATCGGCAACATCCAGACCGCCGACTTCATCAACCCGGCCGGCCTGCAGTCGCTGGGCGGCAACCTGTTCCTGGAGACCGCCGCCAGCGGCGCGCCGCAGATCGGTACCCCGGGCCTGAACGGCTTCGGTACCACCATGCAGCAGACCCTGGAGAACTCCAACGTCAGCACCGTGGAAGAACTGGTCAACATGATCACCACCCAGCGTGCCTACGAAATGAACTCCAAGGTGATTTCCACCGCCGACAGCATGCTCCAGTACGTTACCCAGAACCTGTAATTGACCTGGGCAAAGCCGTTTTCACCGTTACACCGTGAGGTCAGAGTCATGAGCCGTTTGTTGTCCGTAGTCGCCCTGGGGGGGGCGGTGTTGCTGGCTGGTTGCGTCGCGCCGACGCCCAAGCCCAACGATCCGTATTACGCGCCTGTGTTGCCGCGTACGCCCCTGCCGGCGGCCGCCAACAACGGTTCGATCTACCAGGCCGGGTTCGAGCAGAACTTCTATAGCGACCGCAAGGCGTTCCGGGTCGGTGACATCATCACCATCACCCTCAACGAGCGGACCCAGGCGAGCAAGAACGCCGGCTCGCAGATCGACAAGGACAGCACCGCCAACATTGGCCTGACCTCGTTGTTCGGTTCCAGCCTGACCACCAACAACCCGATCGGCAGCAACGACCTCAGCCTCAGTGCCGGCTACAGCGGCACCCGCGGCACCAAGGGCGACAGCAAGGCGGCCCAGGGCAACACCCTGACCGGCTCGATCACCGTGACCGTGGCCGAGGTGCTGCCCAACGGCATCATCGCCGTGCGCGGCGAGAAGTGGATGACCCTCAACACCGGTGACGAGCTGGTGCGGATCGCCGGCCTGGTCCGGGCCGACGACATCGCCACCGACAACACCGTGTCGTCGACCCGGGTCGCCGATGCGCGCATCACCTATTCCGGGACCGGGGCCTTTGCCGATGCCAGCCAGCCCGGCTGGTTCGACCGCTTCTTCCTCAGCCCGCTTTTCCCGTTCTAGGTTCGGGTGACCATGTTCAAGTTCAAGCAGTTCGTAGCCACGACCCTCCTGCTGGTCGTGGCGTGCAGCGCCCAGGCCGAGCGCCTGAAGGACATCGCCAGCATTTCCGGCGTGCGCTCCAACCAGTTGATCGGCTACGGCCTGGTGGTGGGGTTGAACGGTACGGGTGACCAGACCACCCAGACCCCGTTCACCCTGCAGACCTTCAACAACATGCTCTCGCAGTTCGGCATCAAGGTGCCGGCGGGCTCGGGCAACGTGCAACTGAAGAACGTCGCCGCGGTATCGGTGCATGCCGACCTGCCGCCGTTCGCCAAGCCGGGCCAGGTGGTGGACATCACCGTCTCGTCCATCGGCAACTCCAAGAGCCTGCGTGGCGGCAGCCTGCTGATGACGCCGATGAAGGGTATCGACGGCAACGTCTACGCCATCGCCCAGGGCAACCTGGTGGTGGGCGGCTTCGACGCCGAGGGTCGCGACGGCTCGAAGATCACCGTCAACGTTCCGTCGGCCGGCCGCATTCCTGGCGGTGCCACCGTCGAACGTGCCGTGCCCAGCGGTTTCAACCAGGGCAACAGCCTGACCCTGAACCTCAACCGTCCGGACTTCACCACCGCCAAGCGCATCGTCGACAAGGTCAACGAACTGCTCGGCCCGGGTGTGGCCCAGGCGGTGGACGGCGGTTCGGTGCGGGTCACCGCGCCCCTCGATCCGGGCCAGCGCGTCGACTACCTGTCGATCCTGGAGAACCTCGAGATCGATCCGGGCCAGGCGGTGGCCAAGGTCATCATCAACTCGCGTACCGGTACCATCGTCATCGGCCAGAACGTCAAGGTCTCGCCGGCGGCGGTGACCCACGGCAGCCTGACCGTGACCATTACCGAAGACCCGATCGTCAGCCAGCCCGGCGCCTTCTCCAACGGCCAGACCGCCGTGGTCCCGCGCTCCCGGGTCAATGCCGAGCAGGAAGCCAAGCCGATGTTCAAGTTCGGCCCGGGCACCACGCTCGACGAGATCGTCCGTGCCGTCAACCAGGTGGGCGCCGCGCCCAGCGACCTGATGGCGATCCTCGAAGCCCTCAAGCAGGCCGGCGCGTTGCAGGCCGACCTGATCGTGATCTGAGGACGCCCGGCCATGGACATGCCCAAGAGCACGATGTTCAGCACCACCGACAGTGGTGCCTACACCGACCTCAATCGCCTCAACTCGCTGAAGGTGGGTGACCGCGACAGCGAGGGCAACCTGCGCAAGGTGGCCCAGGAATTCGAGTCGCTGTTCCTCAACGAGATGCTCAAGTCGGTGCGCTCGGCCACCGACGTGCTGGCCAAGGACAACCCGCTCAACACCGAGACCACCAAGCAGTACCAGTCGATGTACGACCAGCAGCTGGCGGTCAGCCTGTCCCGCGAGGGCGGCGGCATCGGCCTGCAGGACGTGCTGATGCGCCAGTTGTCCAAGCAGAAGGCCAGCGCGCCGAATACCAGCCCGTTCCCGCGGGTCGATACCCAGCAGCGCGCGCTGTGGGCGAGCAAGGTGACGGAGCCGGCACGCAAGGCCGAAGAAACCGCGATCACCCGCAACGATGTGGCCGCCCTCAATTCGCGACGCCTGGCCTTGCCGGGCAAGCTCACCGACCGCCTGTTGGCCGGTATCGTGCCGTCGGCGGACGCTGCCGCAGCCACCACCAACAATGCAGCGATTCCGGCGCGTACCACGGCCATGACCGATGCCGTGGTCAAGGGCGACTGGCAGCCGGCGCAGACCTTCGCCGCCCCGGGCACGACGCGCATCTACGGCCGCGCCGTGGCCCAGCCACCACTGGCACCGGCGAAGAAAGCCTTCGACTCCAGCGACGATTTCGTTGCCACCATGCTGCCGATGGCCGAGCAGGCCGCCAAGCGCATCGGCATCGACCCGCGCTACCTGGTGGCCCAGGCTGCGCTGGAAACCGGCTGGGGCAAATCGGTCATGCGCTCTGCCGATGGCAGCAGCAGCCACAACCTGTTCGGCATCAAGGCCACCGGCAACTGGCAGGGTGATTCGGCGCGGGCGATCACCAGCGAGTTCCGCGACGGCCAGTTCGTCAAGGAAACCGCGGCGTTCCGTTCCTACGATTCCTACCAGGACAGCTTCCACGACCTGGTCAGCCTGTTGCAGAACAACGCGCGCTATCAAGATGCGGTGAAGTCGGCCGATAACCCGGAACAATTCGTGAGAGAGCTGCAAAAGGCCGGGTATGCAACCGACCCGGACTACGCCAGCAAGATCTCGCAGATCGCAAAACAGATGAAGTCGTACGAAAGCTACGCGGCGATCAGCCCAACGACGAAACTATAAGGTTTGAACCATGGCGAGTTTGATCAGCATCGGGATGTCGGGACTCGGGGCCGCCCAGTCGGGCCTGCACACCACAGGTAACAACATTGCCAATGCCGACGTGGCCGGCTATTCGCGCCAGCAGAACGTCCAGACCACGACGGGTTCGGTCCGCTATGGCCAGGTGTTCATCGGCACCGGTACCACCCTGGCCGACGTGCGTCGGGTGTACAACGCCTTCCTCGACAACCAGTTGCAGACCAGCACCTCGCTCAACAGCGACGCCGCGTCGTACCTGAGCCAGATCACCCCGACCGACAACCTGCTGTCCGATGCCAACACCGGCGTCACCGGCGCGCTGAAGAGCTTCTTCACCGCCCTGCAGGGCCTGTCCGCCAAGCCCAACGACGATGCCTCGCGCCAGTTGCTGCTGACCAACGCCGAGTCGCTGGCCAACCGCTTCAACACCATCGCCGCGCAGTTCAAGGAACAGAACAGCAACATCAACGGCAACCTCAAGTCGATGACCGAGCAGGTCAACAACCTGGCCAAGACCGTTGCCCAGCTGAACGACCAGATCGCCAAGGTCGCCGCGGTCAATGGCCAGCCCAATGACCTGATGGACCAGCGCGACGAGACCATCCGCCAGCTCAACGAGCTGGTCGGCGTGCAGACCACCAACCGCAACGGCAACATCGACGTGACCCTGGCCAACGGCCAGTCGCTGGTCCTCGGCACCAGCGTCAATGCCCTGAGCGTGGTCACCAGCACCACCGACCCGAGCCAGGTCTCGATCAAGCTGGCCTACAACAACACCAGCGTCGACGTGACCAACTCCCTCACCGGCGGCGAGATCGGCGGCCTGCTGCGCTACCGCAAGGAAACCCTGATCCCGGCGCAGAACGAGATCGGTCGCCTGGCCCTGGTCCTTGCCGACAAGGTCAACTCCCAGCTGGCCCAGGGCATCGACAAGAACGGCGAGTTCGGCGCGGCCCTGTTCAACGACATCAACAGCGCGATGTCGATGGCCAGTCGCAGCCTGGCCATGAGCGGCAACAGTGCCGGCTCCGGCAATCTCGACGTGGTGATCAAGGACACCAGCCTGCTGAGCACCAGCGACTACCAGGTGACCTTCACCAGTGCCACCAGCTATACCGTGCGCAAGCTGCCGGACAACACCAGCATGGGCAGCTTCGACCTCAACGACGACCCGCAGCCGGTGATCGACGGCTTCAGCCTCAATCTCAATGGCGGCGCGGTCAGTGCCGGCGACAGCTTCAAGATCACCCCGACCCGCAATGGCGCGGCCAACCTCGACGTGGTCATGACCGACTCGAAGAAGCTGGCCATGGCCGCGCCGCTGAGTGCCACCGCCGGCGGCAGCAACAAGGGCACCGGCGTGATCAGCCAGCCGGTGCTGAAGTCGGTGCTGGACATCGCCGACCCGGCCCAGCGCCTGGAGCTGCAGAACGGCATCAAGTACTCGACACCGGTGCGCCTGGTCTTCGGTGACGAGAGCGTGTCCCCGCAGACCTACCAGCTGGTCAACGCCAAGGGTGACCCGATCGGTACTCCCGGCACCTTCATTCCCGGCCAGAGCAACACCCTGCAGTTGAACATCCCGATGGTGGATGCCAACGGTGCGGCGGTGCTCGACGGCAATGGCGTGCAGAAGACCATCGCCGTGCAGATGGATGTCAGTGGCTCGCCGAAGAAGGACGACAGCTACAGCATCGCCCTGACCGGTGCTTCGTCCTCGGACAACCGCAACGGCCTCGGCCTGCTGGAACTGCAGAACAAGCAGACCGTCGACGTCGGCAGCGCCACCAAGGGCGTCAGCCTCACCGACGCCTACGGCAAGCTGGTGGAAAGCGTGGGTGCCAAGACCCAGCAGGCCAAGATGGACAGCGCGGCGACCGAAGCCATCCTGACCCAGGCCAAGGCCTCCCGTGATTCCCTGTCCGGCGTACAGCTGGATGAAGAAGCCGGCAACCTGGTCAAGTACCAGCAGTACTACACCGCCTCGTCGCAGATCATCAAAGCGGCGCAGGAAGTCTTCAATACGCTGATCAGCGCGCTTTAAGGAGTCGTAGACGATGCGTATCTCTACATCCCAGTATTTCGAGACCAGTGCTGCCAACTATCAGCGCAACTATTCCAACGTGGTGAAGAGCGGCGAGGAAGCCAGCGACCTGATCCGCGTGCGCACTGCCGCCGACGATCCGGTGGGCGCCGCGCGCCTGCTGCAGCTCGACCACCAGAGCTCGCTGCTGGAGCAGTACGCCACCAACACCACCTCGGTGCGCAACAGCCTGACCCAGGCCGAAACCGCGTTGAACTCGATCAACACCCTGTTGCAGCGGGTCAACGAGCTGGCCCTGGGCGCGGGCAACGCCACCTTCACCGACACCGAGCGCAAGGCGACCGCCACCGAGCTGGGCAAGCTTGAAGAGCAGCTGCTCAGCCTGATGAACACCCGCGACGAGAACGGGCAGTACCTGTTCTCCGGCTCCAAGGGCGAGACCGAGCCTTTCTCGCGCAATGCCGATGGCACCTACAGCTACAACGGCGACGAGGGCGAGCTGCAGCTGCAGGTCGGCGACATGCTCACCATGGCCGCCAACAACAGTGGCGCCACCGCCTTCCAGCAGGCCCTGAACACCAACCGCACGCAGACCACCCTGACCGCGCCGACCCCGGATGACGGCCGTGTGCGCCTGACCGACGGGCAGATGTCCGCCGCCACGGGCTACAACGACCAGTTCCGCAAGGGCGAGCCGTACACCGTCACGATGCTCAGCAGCACCCAGTTCAAGATTACCGACAGTGCCGGCAACGACGTCACCACCGAGGCGACCAACTCCGGCACCTTCGACCCGGGCACCGTCGGTGGCAGCTCGGTCACCTTCCGCGGTGTCGACCTGCGCCTGAACATCAACCTGCAATCGGGCGACACCAACCCCGACGCCGTGGTTGCCGGTCACAGCTTCACCCTGGAAAGCAAGCCGGACACCATCACCGGCACCCGCAGCCCGGGCAACGCCTCCAGCACCCAGGTCAGTTCGACCCAGGTGGTCGACGCCGACAAGTACGCCAAGGCCTTCCCGTCCGGCGGCGCGGTGATCAAGTTCACCAGCGCCACCGACTTCGAGCTGTACGCCCAGCCACTGGGCCCGGACAGCCGTCCGGTGGCCAACGGCACGCTGACCGGCACGCCACCGACCGCCACCGCGGCCGGCGTGCAGTTCACCTTCAGTGCCGCGCCGGGTGCCAGCGACCAGTACAGCGTGCAGGTCAACAAGCACCAGACGCAGAACATCCTCGACACCGTCAGCAAGCTGCGCCAGACCCTGGAAAAGCCGATCGACGGCAGCGTCGCCGGCCAGCAGCAGCTGCGCGAGGACCTCGACGCGGCAATCTCCAACATCAGCAGCGGGCAGAACCAGTTGGCCTACACCGTCACCTCCATCGGTGCCCGCGGCAAGGCCCTGGACCTCCAGGAACTGGCCAACGAAAGCCTCAGTATCGCCAACTCCACCACCCAGTCGTCGATCCGCGACTCGGATCCGGCCGAGGTGATGACCCGCCTGACCCTGCAGCAGACGATGCTCCAGGCCTCGCAGATGGCCTTCAGCAAGATCAGCCAGCTGAGCCTGTTCAACCGCCTGTAATCCCGTGTTCCCCGCCGTGTCGTCTGGTTGACGCGCGGCGGGTCCATCCGCCATTCCCCACGCTCCAGGCTGTTCCGATTCACCCGAGGGCAGCCTCCGGCCGAGAGTTTTCGTCGTGAATCCAGCGCCTCTTGTCAGTCTCGTCATTCCCGCCAACAACGCGCGCTTCTTCCGTGCGGCGCTGGTCAGTGCCCTGGCCCAGAACTACGAAAACCTCGAGGTCATCGTCTGCGACGAAGGGCGCGACGACGAGATCAAGGCCATCGTCGACGAGCTGGAGCCGCTGGCCCGTTGTCCGCTGTACTACCAGCGCAACCCGCAGCCCCTCGGCCTGCCGCGCAATCTGCTGGCAGGGCTGGAGCTGGCCCGGGGCGACTACGTGCAGTTCCTCTGCGAGGACGACCGCCTGCTCGCTGACGGCGTCAGCAGCGAGATGCGCCTGTTCCTGGCCAACGACGATCTCAGCCTGGTCACCACCCGGCGCAACCTGGTGGACGGCGCCGACTTTTCCCTGTCCCAGCGCCTGGAGAACAGCTGGTTCACCTGGGGCGATACGGTCTACCACGGCAACGACCTGCTGGACTTCTTCGAAAGCAACCCGCTCAACTTCATCGGCGGCCTGAGCAACACCCTGATGCGCGCCAAGGACCTCGGCGAGCTGCTGCCGGCGTTGGTCGAGGCCGGCTTCCACGCGCACATCGACTTTGCGCTGTTCGTCTGCCTGCTGCGCCGGGGCAACCTGGCGGTAACCGCCCAGGTGCAATGCATCGAGCGCATCCACCCGGAGCAACTGCGTCGCCAGGCCAGCCTGCAAGCCGCCCGTGCCACCGAGCTGCAGTGGCTGCGCAACATGTTTGCCGCGCGTCCACCGGCCACCGAGACCTTCTCCGGCTGGGTGCGCATCCATGTGCTGCCGGTGGATGGAAGCAGTGTCCCGCGGACCTGGGAGAACCTGTTCCTGGTCCACGTCCTGCGCAGCCTGCAGGCGATCCAGGAATCCCAGGTGGGCAGTGACAGCGAGACCTTCGCCGACCTCTACGCCAAGTGGCTGGGCTGCCGCCAGGATCCGCTGGTCCTGCGCCGGCTGATGCGCCTGACCGAGCACTGGGACTGGCGTCCGCGGATCGCCGTGGTGGTGATCGACGAGGATGGCGACAGCGCTGCACGCCAGCGCACCCTGGATAGCATCCAGCGTCAATGCTATGGCGCCGCCAGCACCGTGCTGCTGGCGGCCGGGCGCCTGCCTGTCGCGCTGGAAGATCACCTGGTCAGCCGTGCCCTGCAGGACGACTGGGCGCAACAGCTCAATGCACTGCTGCCGGAAATGAACGGCGTCGATTGGTTCTGGCTGGTCCGTGCCGGCGACCGTCTCAGCGAGTTCAGCCTGATGCTGCTGGCCGAGCGTATCGCCAGCCTGTCGGACATTGCCTGCGTCTACGGCGACGAGGGCGGCCTGGATGACGACGAGTCCATCGAGCCGGTGTTCAAGCCGGACTTCAACCTCGACCTGCAACGCGCCTATCCCTTCACCGGGCGGGTGCTGGCGTTCTCCCGCGCGCACTACCTGGCGGCCGGCGGCTTTGCCGAAGGCTACCGCGAGCTGGCGCCCCACGACCTGCTCTGGCGCCTGGTGGAAAGCCATGGCCCGCAGGTCATCGAACATATCCCGGAAGTGCTGGTGGAGTCGGCGTTCGGCTTCGCGGCCTGGGTCTCGTCGCCGGCGGTGGTCGCGGAAAACCCGCGTCTGCTGGATGACCACCTGCGGCGCCTGGGCGTCGATTACCGCCTGGAGAACGAAGCGGGCGGGGCGATCAACCATATTCGCTACGTGCATGCCAGCCAGCCGCTGGTCACCCTGGTGCTGAGCTTCCGCGACCAGGTGGCGGCGCTGGAACGTTGCCTGGAAAGCGTGCTGGGCCGGACCACCTACCCGCACTACGAGGTGCTGGTGATCGACAACGCCAGTGAAGGCGAGGACTCCCGTGCCTGGCTGGCAGCCCTGGCGCAGATGGGTGAGCGCCTGCGGGTGCTCACCCTGGACGAGCAAGCGTCGTTCCCGGCGCAGGTCAACCTCGCCGCGCAGCACGCGCGAGGCGACTACCTGCTGCTGCTCGACACCTTCGCCGTGGTCACCGAGGGCAACTGGCTGGACGAGCTGGTCGCCCAGGGCCAGCGCCGCGAGGTCGGCATGGTCGGCGCCGAGCTGTGCAATGCCCAGGGCCTGGTGATCAATGCCGGTGGCATCCTTGGCTTGCGCGGCGCGGTGTACTCGCCCTTCGTCGGCGAGGCGGTCGATGCGGGTGGCTACATGCAACGCCTGCAGGTGGCACAGAACTACTCCGCGCTGGGGGCCGACTGCCTGCTGATGCGCAAGCAGCTGTACCTGGAACTGGGGGGCTTGAACGAGGGCGCCTTCAGCGCGGCGTTCAGCGATATCGACCTCGGCCTGCGCATGCGCCAGGCGGGCTACCTCAGCGTGTGGACGCCGCGGGCGCGGCTGGTGCTGGACCGTCTTCCGGGGCCGGCGGTGACGCCGGAGAAGGAGGCTGAGCGCCAGCAGGTCCTTGCCCTCCAGCACGAGACCTTCCAGCAGGCCTGGATGCCGCTGATTGCCCGCGACCCGTCCTACAACCCCAACCTGGCCCTCAAGGAATCGGCGTTCCGTCTCGATCCGGGGCTCAAGGAGGGCTGGCTGCCGTTCCTCGGTCGCTCGCTGCCCCATGTCCTGGCCTTGCCGATGAACAAGTCCGCGGTGGGCCACTACCGGGTGATCAAGCCGCTGACCGAGCTGGAAGCGGCGGGCTGGGTGACCCAGCAGCAGTATTTCGAGATCCCCAGCAACGTCGAGTTGGCGCGCAGCGCGCCGGACGTGGCGATTCTCCAGGGTCGCTACACCGAAGGCTTCATCAAGGAAATCGAGCGGCTGAAGACCTATTCCAAGGGCTTCGTCATCTACGAACTGGACGACTACGTGATCAAGGTGCCGAAGAAGAATGGCCACCTCAAGCACACTCCCCGTGACCTCGAAGGCTCGCTGCGCCGCGGCATCGCCCGTTGCGACCGTCTCGTGGTGTCCACCGAGCCGCTGGCCGATGCCCTGAGCGACACCCACCACGACATCCGCGTTTTGCCCAACATGCTCGCCGAAGAACTCTGGGTCGGCCGCCGTGCTCAGCGCCGCACGTCGCGCAAGCCGCGGGTCGGCTGGGGCGGGGGCACCAGCCACACTGGCGATCTGGAAGTGATCGCCGAGGTGATCAAGACCCTGGCCCATGAAGTGGAGTGGATCTTCTTCGGCATGTGCCCGCCGGCACTGCTTCCGTACATCCACGAATTCCATGCGCCGGTGGGCCTGGGTGCCTATCCGGCCAAGCTGTCCAGCCTCAACCTGGACCTCGCGCTGGCGCCTCTGGAGTTCCATATCTTCAACGACTGCAAGAGCAACCTGCGGCTGCTGGAGTACGGCGCGTGCGGCTATCCGGTGATCGTCACCGACACCGCCGCCTACCGCGGCTACCTGCCTTGCACGCGGATCAAGACCAACTCCACCGAGGAATGGTTGGAGGCGATCCGCATGCACCTGGCCGACCCCGAGGCCAGCTACCGCATGGGCGACCAGCTGCATGACGAGGTGATGCGCAACTATGTGCTGCGGCCGGAGCATGTGCAGGTCTGGTATGACGGGTGGATGCCGAGCTGATTGTTGCGCCGGTGATGGCTTCATTGCTGGCAAGACACTTCTCATAGAACACCGCATAACTCATTGAGTCAGCGGGGACTTGTGGGAGCGGGTTCACCCGCGATTACGATGGTTGCATCACCGACGCAATCGCGGGTGAACCCGCTCCCACAGTGTCCGCGTCGCTCTTCAGACCTGTTCTCTGCGTTTCGCTTGACCGAGATGTGCACTCGATGAGGCCATCAGCAGTCAGCAAATCTGGCGCGTTTCCTGCAAGTCCCCCTCCCATCGCCATAAATCCCGCACCTGCGCGATTTATCAGGACGGCCCGCCCCGCGCGGGCCCTGTGACGTACGAGAGGGAAGGACATGAAGGCAGTAATCCTGGCCGGTGGACTGGGCACTCGCATCAGCGAAGAGTCGCACCTCAAGCCCAAGCCCATGATCGAGATCGGCGGGAAGCCAATTCTCTGGCACATCATGAAGCAGTACTCGGCCCACGGCATCCATGACTTCGTGATCTGCCTCGGCTACAAGGGCTACGCGATCAAGGACTTCTTCGCCAACTACTTCCTGCACACCTCCGACGTCACCTTCGACATGCGCGCCAACCGCATGGACGTGCACCAGAACTACAGCGAGCCATGGCGCGTGACCCTGGTCGACACCGGCGAGGAAACCATGACCGGCGGCCGCCTGCGCCGTGCCGCACGCTACCTGGAAGACGAAAAGGCCTTCTGCTTCACCTACGGCGATGGCGTCTCCGACCTGAACATCGGTGCCCTGGTGGACTTCCACCTGCAACACGGCAAGCTCGCCACCGTTACCGCCGTGCAACCGCCGGGACGCTACGGTGCGCTGGAACGCGACGGCGACAGCGTGCGCGGTTTCGTCGAGAAACCCCGGGGCGACGGCGGCTGGATCAATGGCGGTTTCTTCGTGCTCTCGCCGAAGGTGCTGTCCTACATCGCCGACGACCACACCTCCTGGGAATCCGAACCTCTCGCGCAACTGGCCGCCGAAGACCAGTTGCAGGCGTTCCAGCACGATGGCTTCTGGCATCCGATGGATACCCTGCGTGACAAGAACCTTCTCGAACACCTGTGGCAGAGCGGGGAGGCCCCATGGAAACAGTGGGCCTGAACGCCGAATTCTGGCAGGGCAAGCGCGTCCTGCTGACCGGCCACACCGGCTTCAAGGGCAGCTGGCTGGCGCTGTGGCTGCGTGAACTGGGGGCCGAGGTCACTGGCTTCGCCCTCGATCCGCTGGAAGGGCCGAACCTCTACGAGCTGGCCCAGGTCGGTCGCGACATCCGCGACGTGCGCGGTGACCTGCGCGACCTCGGCGCGCTGCTCGAAGCCGTGGCCGAGGCGCAGCCGGAAATCGTCCTGCACCTGGCGGCGCAACCGCTGGTACGCGAGGCCTACCGGGACCCGCTGGGCACCTATTCCAGCAACGTCATGGGCACCCTCAACCTGCTCGAAGCGATCCGCCAGGTCGGCGGCGTGCGCTCGGTGGTGCTGGTCACCACCGACAAGGTCTACGCCAACCAGGAATGGCCGTGGCCCTATCGCGAGAACGAAGCGCTGGGCGGCCACGATCCGTACAGCAGCAGCAAGGCCTGCTGCGAGTTGCTGGCGCAGTCCTACACGGCGTCGTTCTTCGCCCCTGAGAAGCATGCCGAGCACGGCCTGGCCCTGGCTACCGCACGCGCCGGCAACGTCCTCGGCGGTGGCGACTTCGCCGCCGAGCGGCTGATTCCCGACGTGCTCAAGGCCTGGGATGCCGGGCATCCGGTGACCCTGCGTTATCCACAGGCGGTGCGCCCGTGGCAGCACGCCCTGGAGCCGCTGGCCGGCTACCTGCTGCTGGCCCATCGGCTCTACACCCAGGGCCCGGAGTTCTCCGGGGCGTGGAACTTCGGCCCGAACGAAGGCGACATGTGCAGCGTCGGCGAGGTGGTCGCCCACCTCTCGCGGCAATGGCCGGACTCGCCGGGTATCCGTGTCGAACCGAGCGAACTGCATGAGGCCGGCGTGCTGCGCCTGGACAGCGGCCGCGCGCGGCAACTGCTCGGATGGCGTACCCGCTGGTCGCTGCGCGAATGCCTGGAGCACACCCTGCAATGGCACCTGGCGTGGAAGCGCGGTGGCGACCTGCGCGCCGTCACCCTCGACCAGCTCAACCTGTACGCGGAGCTGTCGTGAGCGACCTGCAACTGCATGCCTTGCCGCTCGCCGGGTTGTATAGCGTCGAGCACAAGCGCCATGGCGATGCCCGTGGCCAGTTTTCCCGGCTGTTCTGCGAAGGCAGCCTGGAAGGGCTGGGTACGCCGTTCCATATCCGCCAGATCAACCATTCGCGAACCGTCGGCCAGGGCTCGGTGCGCGGCCTGCACTACCAGCAGGGTGACCAGCCGGAAGCCAAGCTGATCACCTGCCTGCGCGGCGCGGTATGGGATGTGGCGGTGGACCTGCGCCAGGGCTCGCCGACCTTCCTGCAGTGGCACGCCGAGCGCCTGGAAGCCGGCGACGGTCGCAGCCTGTTGATCCCGGCTGGTTTCGCCCACGGCTTCCAGGTGCTTGGCGAAGAAGCCGAGCTGCTCTACCTGCACAGCGCCGACTATGCGCCGGGCCGCGAGGGCGGCTTGTCGGTGCACGACCCGCGCCTGGCGATCGCCTGGCCGCTGCCTGTCAAGAATCTGTCGGCCCGGGATGAAGCCCATCCCTGGCTGGATCACCTTTTCACCGGAGTGCCTGCATGAATTGCCGTGGCTGTGGCGCAGCGCTGAACCTGCCCTTGATCGACCTTGGCACCGCGCCGCCTTCCAACGCCTACCTGCGCGCCGAACAGCTGGCCCAGGCCGAGGCCTGGGTGCCGCTGAAAGTCGGCGTGTGCCAGCAGTGCTGGCTGGTGCAGACCGAGGACTACACCCGCGCTGACGCGCTGTTCGATGCCGACTACGCCTATTTCAGCTCCTACTCCAGTTCCTGGCTGGCCCATGCCCGCCAGTACGTCGAGGACATGAGCGCGCGCTTCGGCCTCGGTGCCGCGAGCCGGGTGGTGGAGATCGCTGCCAACGACGGCTATCTGCTGCAGTACGTCGCCGCTCGCGGCATCCCTTGCCTGGGCGTCGAGCCGACCCGCAGCACCGCCCTGGCAGCGCGGGAAAAGGGCCTGGAGATCCGCGAGGTGTTCTTCGGCCAGGACAGCGCCCGGGCGCTGGTGGAGGAGGGCTGGGCTGCCGACCTGATGGCGGCCAACAATGTCCTCGCCCATGTTCCGGACATCAACGATTTCCTCCGCGGTTTCGCCACCCTGCTGAAGCCGGCGGGCGTCGCCACCTTCGAGTTCCCGCACCTGCTCAGCCTGATGGCCGAGCACCAGTTCGACACCCTGTACCACGAGCACTATTCCTACCTGTCGCTGACCGCCGTGCGCATCTTGTGCCAGCGCAATGGCCTGGAGATCTTCGATGTCCAGGAGCTGCCGACCCATGGCGGCTCGCTGCGGGTCTTCGTGCAGCGGGCGGGTGGTCCGCAGGGCGTGTTGCCGGCCGTGCAGGCGTTGCTGGAAGTGGAAGACAACGTCGGCGTGACCAGCGCGGACTTCTACTCGACCCTGGCCCCGGCCGCCGAACGCATCAAGCACCAGCTGCTGCGCTTCCTGCTCCAGGCCAAGGCCGAGGGCAAGCGCGTGGTCGGCTATGGCGCCGCGGCGAAGGGCAACACCCTGCTCAACTACGCCGGCGTGCGCGGTGATCTGCTGGCGTGGGTCGCCGACGCCAACCCGCACAAGCAGGGCAAGTTCCTGCCGGGCAGCCGCATCCCGGTGGTGGCGCCGGAGCGGCTGGCCATAGAGCAGCCGGACTACGTGCTGGTGCTGCCGTGGAACCTGCTCAAGGAAGTCAGCGAGCAACAGGCGCTGGTGCGCGAGTGGGGCGGCCGCTTCGTGATTGCCGTGCCAGAGCTGACCGTCCTGTGATGAAGGTATTGCTCACCGGCGCCAGCGGCTTCGTTGGCCAGCACCTGGTCGCCGCCCTGTTGGCGCGGGGTTGCCAGGTGCGCGCGGTGGCCCGCCGTGAGGAGCCCGCGCGGGCCTTGCCCTGGTTCGACCAGGTCGAGTTCGTCGGCGCCGATATCCACAGCCCGGAGACCGATGTCGCCGCCCTGTGCGAAGGCGTCGATGCGCTGGTCCACCTGGCCTGGCCGGGATTGCCCAACTATCAGGGGCTGTTCCACTTCGAACACAACCTGATGGCCGACTACGCCTTCATCAAGCGCGCGGTCGAGGCCGGAGTCGGGCAGGTGCAAGTCACCGGCACCTGCTTCGAATACGGCCTGCAAAGCGGTGCGCTGGACGAGGCGATCGAATGCCGTCCGGACAATGCCTATGGGTTGGCCAAGCACAGCCTGCATCTGTTCCTCGCTCGCCTGCGCCAGCAATTGCCGTTCACCCTGCAATGGGCGCGGCTGTTCTACCTGCATGGCCGCGGCCAGAACCCCAACAGCGTGCTGGCGGCGCTGGACCGGGCGATCGATGGCGCAGAGCCGCGCTTCGACATGTCCGGTGGCGAACAACTGCGTGACTTCCTGCCGATCGAAACGGCGGCCGCGCATCTGGCCGACCTGCTCTTGCACCGCGATTTCAGCGGCGTGGTCAACGTTTGCAGCGGCCAGCCGATATCGGTACGCAGCCTGGTGGAACGTCACTGCGCCGCGCGGGGCTCGCGGATCGCCTTGAACCTCGGTCACTACCCTTATCCGACGCACGAACCCATGGCCTTCTGGGGTGACGCCCGCCGCCTGTGGGCCTTGCTGGGAGCAGAACATGAAGCATGAGTTGTACCGCGCCAGCGACCTGCCGGTGTTGCAGAACCGCACCTTCGCCGATGCCGCCAGCGCCCGCGCCAGTGCCAGCGCCGACATGCGCCTGGTCCAGGACCTGGGCACGGGCCTGGTGTTCAACGACGCCTTCGACGCCGACAAGCTCAGCTACGACAGCGACTACCAGAACGAGCAGGCCCACTCCGGGCAGTTCCAGCGCCACCTGAATGATGTCGAGGCCATCGTCGCCCGGCATTTCAGTGGGCGAAGCCTGATCGAAGTGGGCTGTGGCAAGGGCTATTTCCTCGAACTGCTGCGCGAGCGTGGCTACGCGGTGACCGGTATCGATCCGGCCTACGAAGGCGACAACGCCGAAGTGATCAAGGCGCCGTTCACCCCCGAACTGGACCTGCGCGCCGACGCCATCGTCCTGCGCCATGTGCTGGAGCACATCGCCGACCCGGTGAGCTTCCTCCACGAGATCGCCCGGGCCAACGGCAACCGCGGCCTGATCTACATCGAGGTGCCGTGTCTGGACTGGATCATCGAGCACAAGGCCTGGTTCGACCTGTTCTACGAGCACGTCAACTACTTCCGCCTGGCCGACCTGCAGCGCCTGTTCGGCCGCGTGCTGGAGGCCGGGCGCCTGTTCGGCGAGCAGTACCTGTACGTGGTCGCCGACCTGGCCAGCCTGCGCCGACCCGATGCGGGCGACGTGGCGCCGCTGCGCCTGCCGGATGACTTCAGCGCCAGCCTGGATCGCGCGGTGGCCATCGTCCGCCGCGACGGCGACAAGGGCTCGGCGATCTGGGGGGCCTCGTCCAAGGGCGTGATCTATTCGCTGTTCCTGCAACGCGCCGGGGTGGCGGTCGACCAGGTGGTCGACATCAACCCGGCCAAGCAGGGCCGTTACCTGCCGCTCAGCGGCGCGCGGGTGTCGTCGCCGCAGGAGGCCATGGCCGCCTTGCCCGATGGCGCCAACCTGTTCGTGATGAATTCCAACTACCTCGACGAAATCCGCCGCATGACCGCCGACCGCTTCACCTACCACGCCGTCGACAGCGCCGCATTTCAATGACTTCCCAGAGAGACAGCACCATGACCGACGTTATCAAAGCCTTCGAAGCCGAATGCGCTGCCGGTATCCAAGCCCAGGGCGCGGACGAGCAGCTCAAGGGCCTGGCCCGGGACTTCTTCAACGAGTCGGCCAAGCACAAGTACAGCTACCACTTCTCGTGGATGGGCCGGCCGATCATCCAGCTGCCCCAGGACATGCTGGCGATGCAGGAGATCATCTGGCGGGTCAAGCCAGACCTGATCATCGAGTGCGGCATCGCCCACGGCGGTTCGATCATCTACTACGCCTCGCTGCTGGAGCTGCAAGGCCATGGCGAGGTGCTGGGCATCGACCTGGACATCCGCCCGCACAACCGCGAAGCCATCGAAAGCCATCAGATGGCCAAGCGCATCTCGATGATCGAGGGTTCGAGCATCGACCCGGCGGTGGTCGCCCAGGTGCGCGCGCTGGCCGAGGGCAAGAAGGTCATCCTGGTGCTGGACTCCAACCACACCCACGAGCACGTCCTCGAAGAGCTGCGTGCCTATGCGCCGCTGGTGGCGGTGGACAGCTACTGCGTGGTGATGGACACCGTGGTCGAGGACATGCCGCCGGAGTTCTTCCCGGACCGTCCATGGGGCCCGGGCGACAACCCGAAGACTGCGGTCTGGGCCTACCTCAAGGAAAACAGCGATTTCGAGATCGACCAGCAGATGCAGGACAAGCTGCTCATCAG
Organism: Pseudomonas ulcerans; assembly: GCF_036324125.1. Lineage (NCBI taxonomy): Bacteria > Pseudomonadati > Pseudomonadota > Gammaproteobacteria > Pseudomonadales > Pseudomonadaceae > Pseudomonas > Pseudomonas ulcerans. The sequence continues at coordinate 41,095 of NZ_JAZDQN010000001.1, forward strand.
CGTCGCTCCGGATGGTTACCTGCGCCGGGTGCGCTGAAGCCGTTCGCTCAATGATCACCGCCGATTCCCGTCAGGTACCGCCATGCCAATTTCTTCCCTGCACGACCAGTTCACCCTGGTCCTGCTGACTCACAAACGCCCGTCGTTCCTGCGTCGTGCCCTGCAGTACTACAAGGATTTCCAGGGCCGGATCCTGGTGCTGGATTCCTCGCTGCAGCCGGCCGAGGGGATCGCCAGCCGCTTCCCGAAGGTCGACTACCGCCACCTGCCGCAGTTCGACTACATGGGCTTCCAGGCCAAGATCACCCATGGCCTGGGCCTGGTGCAGACCCCGTACATGGCCCTGGTGGCGGACGACGACTTCGTCCTGCCCGGCGCCATCGTCGAGTCGCTGGAGTTCCTGGATGCCCATCCGGACTACGGCATGTGCCACGGCTACAACCTGATGTACCTGGCCACCGGACGGCACATCAACTACTACCGCCGCGACAAGAAGCTCGATCGGGAAGACTTCGCCAGCGACGATCCGCGCCAGCGCGTGCTCGATTTCCTCTACGCCTACATCCCGCCTTTCTACGCGGTGACCCGCACTGCGCTGCTGCAGGACTGGGCCCGGCAGATCCCGGCGAACATGCGCTTCGAATGGCTGGAGGTCAGTCATGTGTACTTCCTCCTGGCCAGCGCCAAGGCGCGCATGCTGCCGATTCCCTACGTGGTGCGCGAAGCCAACTACGGCGCTTCCGAGCACAAGACCGAAGTGACCTACGCCCTGGCCTTGCCGGACCCTGAGTCGGTGGCCAGTCGCGAGGCGTTCACCGATGTCCTGGCGGGCCTGGACACGCCGCTCAAGGGCGAAGGCGAGGAACTGCGGGCGTTCGTGCGGCAGAGCTTCGCGATGATGTACGAAGGCCTGGCGGAAAAGCGTTCGCTGACCATCGAGCAGCTCTTCTACTCCCTGGTCCAGGGCGCCGATGTTCCAGCGAAGCGCGGGTTCCTGCCCACCCAGTACGTCGAACTGCCGTTCTACAACAAGGCGTTCTTCGATCGCCTCGACGAGATCGAGTTTCACCTGCACGCCATGCCGGCCGGCCGTGTGCAACTGGAGGAACTGGAGGCGATCTGGCTGAAGCAGGAGCGCTTGCTGGTGGTCCAGGTCGATGACAACCCGTTCAGCCAGCTCGCCCGCGCGCGCGAAGCGCTGCAGGCGGCGCCCTACAACCTCACGGTGGTCAAGCGCCTGGTCGAGTTGCTGGACCAGGAAGGTGAAACCGAAGAAGCAGGCAAGCTGCGCGACTGGGCCCGGCGCCTGGAAGCCGTGCAAAGCGATGGCGGCCGCGCGCTGCTGGCTGCGCAACCCTCCGGCCGTCTGCTCGACTGGCTGGAAGCGCGCCAGCCCGACGCGGCCAGCCGCACGGCCATCGCCAGCCATCTCGACAAGCACCAGGGCGGTCCGCAGATCGGCATCCTCCTGCTCAACCTGGAGCACGACGAAGCGAAGCTGCAAGCCACCTTCGACAGCCTGCTCGGTGGCGTCAGCCGCGCCTTCCGCGTCGTGGTCTTCACCACCGGCGCGCTGCCGGCCGCGACCAGCCTGCAGCAGACCCTGCATTTCGTCCGCGTGAGCAAGGACGACTATGTCGACAAGCTCAACCAGGTCGCGCGCCAGATGGACTGCGACTGGCTGATGCTGGCCGAGGCCGGCGACGAGTTCACCGGCACTGGCCTCGTCCGCGCTGGCCTGGAACTGCTCGACGCGCCGGACTGCCGCGCGGTGGCGGTGGACGAGATCCAGGTGCTGGCCGGTGCCTGGCGTGAAGTCCTGCGCCCGGGGATCAACCTTGACCTGCTGCAAAGCCTGCCGGCGCTGATGGCGCGTCACTGGCTGGTGCGCCGCGAGGTGCTGGTGGAAGCGGGTGGCTATGCCGGCGAGTTCAGCGACGCGCTGGAATACGACCTGCTTCTGCGCCTGATCGAGAAGGGTGGCCTGAATGGCCTGGCGCACCTCGACGAGCCGCTGCTGATCAGCCGCTCGCCACAGCCCGAGCACAACGAACACGCGCGCCTGGCCCTGGCCCGGCACCTGTCCGCACGAGGCTACAAGGCCCAGGTCAGCTCGGCGGAGCAGGGTGGCCTGCGCATCGACTACCGCCATCTGGAGCGTCCGCAGGTGTCGATCATCCTGCGCAGCGAGGACAACCAGGAAGTCCTGCAGCGCTGCCTGGAAAGCATCCTCCAGCGCACCCGCTACACGCGCTACGAAGTGCTGATCGCCGACAACGCCAGCCAGTCGCCGCAGCACCTGCAGTGGCTGGAGCAACTGCAGAAGCTCGGCGGTCGCGTGCGCATCCTGCAAAGCCCGCAGCGCCTGAGCCCTGCAGCCCTGGTCAACGCCGCCAGCGCCGAAGCCGGCGGCGAGTACCTGGTCCTGCTGGACGCCGAGGCGGAAATCGTCAACGCCAACTGGCTGGAACTGTTGCTCAACCAGGCCCAGCGCCCGGAAGTCGGCGTGGTCGGGGCCAAGCTGGTGGACGCGGAGGGCACCCTCACCCAGGGCGGCCTGATGCTCGGCGCCGCAGGTGTGCTGGCGGCCCATGTCGGTCTCGCCAAGGACGATACCGGCTACCTCGGCCAGGCCGGGGTGGAGCAGAACTACCCGGCGGTCTCGGGCGTCTGCCTGATGGTCCGCGGCGAGGTGTTCCGTGCCTTGGGCGGGCTGGACGAAGAGGTGTTCGCCAAGAGCTACGCCGATGTCGACCTGTGCCTGAAGGTTGCCGACGCCGGCCTGCTGACCGTGTGGACGCCGCAGGTGCAGGTGATCCACCCGGGCCGCCTGCCGGACGACGCTGCCGCGCTGGCGGCCCTGCGCGGCAAGTGGTCGGCGCTGTGGTCGAGCGCCGCCCATGGTCGCAGCCTCGACCCGGCGCGGGCCGGGTTCGACTGGAAAGCCCTGATCGGCTGACGCCGATGGTGTGGCCTGTATCTTGCTTCGGGCTTGCTTAAACAGGGTGGAGGTCAGAAAACCGTTGGTTTTCCGGCCTCTACCCAGAGCGAGTCACGGTCGCCGCCAGCAGTCTGGCCATATAGCGACCCAGCCAGGATCCAGGCATGTTCGACGACAAGTCCATCTTCATCTCCGGGGGTACTGGTTCCTTCGGGCGCAACTTCATCAAGTGCCTGCTGGAACGCTACACGCCACGTCGCGTGGTGGTGTTTTCCCGCGACGAACTCAAGCAGTACGAGATGCAGCAGCAGTTCACCGCGCCCTGCATGCGCTGGTTCCTTGGTGATGTGCGTGACGCCGAACGGCTGCGCCAGGCCATGCGTGGCATCGATTTCGTGGTGCACGCTGCCGCCTTGAAACAGGTTCCGGCAGCCGAGTACAACCCCACCGAATGCATCCGCACCAATGTCAACGGCGCGGAAAATATCATTGCCGCGGCCATCGAGAACGGCGTCGAGAAGGTCGTCGCCCTGTCCACCGACAAAGCCGCCAGCCCGATCAACCTCTACGGTGCTACCAAGCTGCTGTCGGACAAGCTGTTCGTAGCCGCCAACAACGTCGCCGGCAGCCAGCAGACCCGTTTCGCCGTGGTCCGCTACGGTAACGTCGCCGGTTCCCGTGGTTCGGTGGTGCCGTTCTTCAGCAAGCTGATCGGCGAGGGCGCTGGCGAACTGCCGATCACCGACCCGCGCATGACCCGCTTCTGGATCACCCTCGACCACGGCGTGCAGTTCGTCCTCGACAGCTTTGCGCGCATGCACGGTGGCGAGATCTTCGTGCCGAAGATCCCGTCGATTCGCGTGGTCGACCTGGCCCGTGGCATGGCCCCGGCGCTGCCACACAAGGTAGTGGGCATCCGCCCCGGCGAGAAGCTGCATGAACTGATGATTCCGCTGGACGATGCGCGGATGACCCTGGAGTTCGCCGATCACTTCACCATCGAGCCGTCGATCCGCTTCAACAACGTCGATGCCGATTTCGCCGTGGATGGCCTTGGCGAGCGGGGCCGGCGGGTGGCCGAGGACTTCGAGTACCGCTCCGACACCAACCCCGAGTTCCTCTCGGTGAGCCAGATCGCCGACCTGCACGCGCGGCTGCCGGCATGATTCCTTATGGCCGGCAGAACATCGACCAGGCCGATATCGACGCGGTGGTGGAGGTGTTGCGTTCCGACTGGCTGACCCAAGGCCCGACCGTGGAGCGCTTCGAGCGCGCGGTGGCCGAGCATTGCCAGGCTGCTCACGGGATTGCGGTGTGCAATGCCACCGCCGGACTGCACCTTGCCTGCCTGGCGGCAGGGTTGGGTGCTGGCGACCTGTTGTGGACCAGCCCGAACAGTTTTGTCGCCTCGGCCAACTGCGCGCGCTACTGCGGTGCCGATGTGGACTTCGTCGACATCGACCCCTTGACCTGGAACCTGGACGTCCGTGTCCTGGCCGACAAGCTGGAGCAGGCCAGGGCTGTCGGACGCCTGCCCAAGGTGTTGGTGGCGGTGGCGTTTTCCGGGCAGAGCTGCGACATGCGGGAAATCTCGCGCCTGGCGCGGGAGTATGGCTTCGTGGTGATCGAGGACGCCGCCCATGCCTTTGGCGCACGCTACGCCGGCGAGCCGGTGGGCTGCGGCCGCCATGCCGATTTCACGGTATTCAGCTTTCATCCGGTGAAGATCGTCACCACCGGCGAGGGTGGCATGGTCCTGTGCAACGACCCCGGGCACGCCCAGCGCCTGCGCGATCTGCGCAGTCATGGCATCACCCGCGACCCGGCGCGCATGACCGAACCGAGCCATGGCGGCTGGTACTACCAGCAGACCGAACTGGGCTTCAACTACCGTCTTTGCGATATCCAGGCTGCACTCGGCTTGTCCCAGCTGGGCCGCCTGGACGCGTTCCTGGCCCGTCGTCGTGAGCTGGCGGCACGCTACCAGTACCTGCTCGCCGAGCTGCCGTTGCAGTTGCCGGCGGCGCAGGATGCGGCCGATTCGGCCTGGCACCTTTACGTGGTGCGCCTGCAGCCGCACCTGGAGAGCCGGCACCGAGCGATTTTCCAGGCGCTGCGTGACAACGGCATCGGAGTCAACCTGCATTACATCCCGATCCACCTGCAGCCTTACTACCGCGAGCTTGGTTTTGCCGAGGGCGACTTCCCCGAGGCGGAGCGTTACTACCGCCAGGCCATCAGCCTGCCGCTGTTCCCTGATCTGAGCGATGCCCAGCAGGACCAGGTGGTGGATACTCTGCGCCGGGTGCTGGCATGACCCGTGGGGTGGTGGCGATCATTCCCGCCCGCGGCGGCAGCAAGCGTATCGCCGGCAAGAACCTCAAGGCGTTTCGCGGTGAACCGATCATTGTCCATTCGATCCGGACTGCCCTGGGCAGCGGACTGTTCGAGCGGGTGATCGTCAGCACCGACGATCCTGGGATAGCCGAGGTCGCCCGGGCGCACGGTGCCGAGGTGCCGTTCCTGCGCCCCGCCGCGCTGGCCGACGACCATGCCTCCACCGCGGCGGTGATCGTGCATGCCCTCGAAACCCTTGCAGGCCAGGGCTACGAAGTCGAGCTGGCATGCTGCATCTACGCCACCGCACCCCTCCTGCAAGGCCGTTTCCTGCGCCAGGGTTTCAACCTGTTGGGCGAGCATCCCCGGTGCGCCTATGCCTTTTCCGTCTGCGGCTTCGGCTTCCCGGTACAACGGGCGCTGGGCCTGACCGCCGAGGGCACGCTCACCGCGCTGTACCCGCAATACCGCAACACCCGTTCCCAGGACCTGCCGCCGGCGTTCCAGGATGCCGGGCAGTTCTACTGGGGCCGGCGCGAAGCCTGGCTGGGCGGCGTAGCGGTTTTCTCCGAGCACAGTCTGCCGGTGATCCTGCCCCGCCATCTGGTGCAGGACATCGACACCGAGGAGGACTGGCGCCGCGCCGAGTTTCTTTACGCAGCGTTGCAGGCCGCGGGGGAGTTGCCAGGGTGAAAGTGCTGGTCCGCGCCGATGCAAGCAGCCAGATCGGCATTGGTCATGTCATGCGCTGTCTGACGCTGGCCCGGCACCTGGCGGCCAGTGGCGCCGAGGTGGCCTTCGCTTGCCGCGAATTGCCCGGGCACCAGCTGGCGCGGATCGCCGAGGCCGGGCACGAGGTGTTCGTGTTGCCCGCGCAAGGGGATGAACAGGTCGTGCTGGACGCCCTGTTGCCCGGTCCCGGGAGCTTCGACTGGATCATCGTCGACCACTACGGATTCGATGCAGCCTGGGAAAAAGCGGCGCGCCGCTGGGCGCGATGGATCATGGCGATCGATGACCTGGCTGATCGCCCTCATGCTTGCGACCTGTTGCTGGACCAGAACTACACGGCCAGCGTGGCGGCGTACCGGGTGCTGGTCCCCGAGGCCTGCCAGATCCTGGCCGGACCACGCTATGCCTTGCTGGGCGAGGCGTTTCGCCAGGCGCGTGCACCCGGTGCGGATGACTCGCGGCGGGTACTGGTGAGTTTTGGCGGCTTCGATCAGGCCGGCATGACCCTGAAGACCCTCCAGGCCCTGGACGGCATCGACGCTGTGCAGGTGCAGTGCATCGCCGGCCAGGCAACGCCGGACTTCGCCGCTTTGCAAGCGCTGGTGGCACGGCGGCAGGGCTGGGAGTTGCAGGCCTTCGTCCATGACCTGCCCGGGCGCATGGCCAACGCGGCCTTGTTTGTCGGTGCTGGTGGCGGGACCACCTGGGAGCGCGCCGCCATGGGCTTGCCGAGTATCTGCGTCAGCGTCGCCGACAACCAGGTGGGCAATGCCCAGGCCCTGGCCCGGGATGGCATGCACCTTTATCTCGGATCGGCGCAGGAGGTCACGTTGGCCGGCCTGCGCCAGGCCATCGTGGGGCTATTGAGCGATGCAGCCCTGCGTCAACAATTTGCCGCGCGCAGCCAGCGCCTGGTGGACGGCCTTGGCGTGCAGCGGGTCGAGAGCCATTTCCAACGATTACTGAAGGATGTGCAGCATGAGCAGTTTTGACCTGGGTGGACGGCGTGTCGGCGTCGATGCCGCGCCCTTCGTGATAGCCGAGATGAGTGGCAACCACAACCAGTCGCTGGAGCGTGCCTTGCAGATCGTCGAGGCGGCGGCCCGGGCCGGTGCCCATGCGCTGAAGCTGCAGACCTACACCGCCGATACCATGACCCTGGACCTGGACCACGGCGAATTCTTCATCGAAGATCCCGGCAGCCTTTGGGCCGGCTCTTCCTTGTACTCGCTGTACCAGAAGGCCTACACCCCTTGGGAGTGGCATGAGCCGATCTTCCGTCGCGCCCGCGAGCTGGGCATGCTGGCCTTCTCCACGCCCTTCGATGAAAGCGCCGTGGACTTTCTCGAAAGTCTCGACGTGCCGGCCTACAAGATCGCCAGCTTCGAGAACACCGACCTGCCGCTGATCCGCAAGGTGGCGGCCACCGGCAAGCCGATGATCATCTCCACCGGCATGGCCAGTCTCGCCGAGCTCGACGAGACGGTGCGCGCCGCCCGCGAAGCCGGCTGTCGCGACCTGGTGCTGCTCAAGTGCACCAGTACCTATCCGGCCAGTCCGGAGAACAGCAACGTGCGCACCATTCCCCATCTGCGCGAGCTGTTCGGCTGCGAGGTCGGCCTGTCCGATCACACCCTGGGCGTTGGCGCTGCGGTGGCAGCCGTGGCGTTGGGGGCCAGCGTGGTGGAAAAGCACTTCACCCTCAGTCGCGCCGAAGGCGGGGTGGACGCGGCGTTTTCCCTGGAGCCGGCGGAGATGGCCAGCCTGGTGGTGGAAAGCCAGCGTGCCTGGCAGTCGCTGGGGCAGGTGCGTTACGGCGCGAGCCAGGCCGAGCAGGCGTCGAAGCGCTATCGTCGGTCGCTCTATGTGGTGCGCGACATGGCCGCCGGCGAGGTGTTCGATGCCAGTAATGTGCGTGCCATCCGTCCGGGGCTGGGCCTGGCGCCCAAGCACCTCGACTCCCTCCTCGGGCGCAAGGCCCGGCAGCCGCTGAAGCGCGGAACGGCACTGGACTGGTCCTTCGTCGAATAGGGCGGCGGTCGCTCTGGCGCGCCCTTCGAGTGGGCGCGCCTAGGAAAATATGCCATTGTCTGTGAAAATCCGTGACCTATCGGTCAGAACGGACATCTGTGTCTCTATCGTTGATGGGAGTGGCGGCCGTGTCACCGTCATTGCCACTGCCGTCCAGTCCAGCGGACGGCGGGAATCCCTGTTACTGGCGCCCCTCGAATCATGCGAGCGGTGATATTCAGCCCTTTTCTATCGGGAAGCCATGATGATTGGCATCAAAAGCATTGCCAGCTACGTGCCCGCCGCAGGCGTGGACAACTACGCACAAGGCGCCAAGTTCGGCAAGGACGAAGACTTCATCCTCGGCAAGATCGGCTCGGCCTTCCTGCCACGCAAGGCCGACGAGCAGGAAACCTCCGACCTGTGCGTCGAAGCGGCCAACGCGCTGTTCGCCGCCAACCCTGCGCTGTCGCGCGACGCCATCGACGCGGTGATCGTGGTCACCCAGAACGGTGATGCCGAAGGCCTGCCGCACACCGCCGCGATCGTCCAGGACAAGCTCGGCCTGCCGACCCACGTCGCCGCCTTCGACATCTCCCTGGGTTGCTCTGGCTACGTCTACGGCATCTACGCGCTGAAGGGCTTCATGGAAGCCACCGGCCTGAAGAACGGTCTGCTGATCACCGCCGACCCGTACTCGAAGATCGTCGATCCGGAAGACCGCAACACCACCATGCTCTTCGGCGACGCCGCCACCGCCACCTGGATGGGCGAAGACCCGGTCTGGGCCCTGGGCAAGTCGGCGTTCGGCACCGACGGTTCCGGCGCTGCGCACCTGAAGGTGACCGATGGCGTGTTCTTCATGAACGGCCGCCAGGTCTTCAACTTCGCCCTGCTCAAGGTGCCGGCGCACCTGCACGAGCTGCTGGAGCAGTCGCAGTTGTCCGCCGACGACATCGATGCCTTCTGCATCCACCAGGGCAGTGCGGCCATCGTCGATGCCGTGGCGCGACGCTTCGAAGACAAACCGGAGAAGTTCGTCAAGGACATGGTCGAAACCGGCAACACCGTGTCGTCGAGCATTCCGCTGCTGCTGGAAAAGCACGCGATGGACGCCACCTGGAAGCGGGTCGCGGTCAGTGGCTTCGGCGTCGGGTTGTCGTGGGGCTCGGCGATCCTTCATCGTCCGTGACCTGAAACCTTTCCCGAGGTAATCTCGGGCGTTTCGCAGGCAAGGGATGCTCACTGATGAGCGAGTTTTTCCAGCGCAACGCCCAGATCCTCCAGGCTCGCTGGCCGGCGTTGTCTGCTCGCATCGCGGGTGAGGACAGCGCGGCCGTCAATGCGCAGCTGGTCGAGGGGCTGGGGTCTACCCTCAGCGTCGATGGTATCCAGCTCAGCAGTCGCCATGATCGCCTCGCCGAAGCGCGCTTCCAGGCCGCCAGCCTGCCCGATGTCGCGGTGCTGCACCTCTACGGCACCGGGCTCGGTGATCTCCAGGACGCGCTGCTGCAGCGCCCCGGGCTGCAACGCTTGCATGTCCATGTCCTCAACGGTGCGCTGTTCGCCCTGGTCCTGCACCTGCTCGACCAGAGCCCGTGGCTGAGCGATCCGCGGGTCGAACTCGCCTATGCTGGCGATGCTGCGGAAATTGCCCTGCCGTATTTCGCCCTGCCGGCGGAGCTGGTCCTGGCCGATGACTTCAACGCGAAGATCCGCGACCGCCTGATCAGCGAAACCCACCTGACCTTCAACAACACCACCTTTGACGCGGCCGACCCGCACCTGGTCGAGTTGCTCGACAAGAGCCTGCCACTGCTGCGTGCCGACCATGACGTGGCGCAGCTGTTCGGCAGCCGGGCAGGGCAGGAGGCCTTCGTGATCGCCACCGGGCCGAGCCTGCAAGCGCACCTGCCGGCCCTCAAGCGCGTCCGAGAACAGGCGCAACGTCCCCTGTTCATTGCCGTCGATACCGCCTACAAGCCGCTGCTGGGGGCGGGCATCACCCCGGACATCGTGGTCAGCGTCGACCACAAGATCCGCCTGCACCACCTGCCGCCCGAGGCCTCGGCGGACACCGCGCTGGTCTACATGCCCATGCTCGATGTCGATACCGTCGCCGGCTGGCGCGGTCCGCGCTATGCCGCCTATTCCGACAGCGCCCTGTACGCGCCGGTGCGCGAGACGATTCCGCGCGGCCATCTGTTCGTCGGCGGCAGTGTCATCCACCCGGCGGCGGACCTGGCGGTGAAGATGGGCATGCGCCGCGTCACCCTGTTTGGCGCCGACTTTGCCTTCCCCGGCAACCGTACCCATACGGGCTGGGACGATGGCGTGCTCGGTCCGCAGTTTTCCGCAGCGCGCCACTGGGTACTCGACGGCCATGGCCAGCGGGTGCCGACCCAGTTGAATTTCCGCGGTTACCTGATCGAACTGGAGCGCTTCATCGCCCGCCATCCTCAGGTCGAGTTCTTCAATACCAGCCGTGCCGGCGCCCTTATCGCCGGTAGCCGTTTCGATCCGGAGTTCTGCGCATGACCGCGTTCCAGGAAAATGTCCGCCGCTGCGCCGGCCTGTTCCGTCTCGGGCGTGATGTGGAGGCGGGCGTGGCCATGGTCGAGCTGTTCGAGGCAGCCCCAGGCCTGTTCGGCCAGGCACCGCAAGCGGTGCAGGGGCAGTTTGCCGCGCTGTTCGGCGATTTGCTGGCGGCCCAGCAGCGCCAGGACTGGATCGCCCTGGCGGACAGCCTGGAATACGAGCTGTTGAATCTGATCGAGCAGGCAGCTTCAGCCTGAAACTGTGATGGCCATCACAACGCGCTGACCGTTTGCGTTTCCTGCCGCTCCTGGCAAGTACCTGATTTACAAGGGGTGGCCGCGTGATGGCATTTTTTTTTGAAAAACCCCTAAAGCAATCCCCGAACCCGGCGATAAACATTACGAAGGTTCTCTAGGCCACACCCGGCGGTTGCCAGGGCCGGAAGCCGCAGTATCCATCCAACGAGGAATTCGTCATGGCTTTAACCGTAAACACCAACACCACTTCGCTGGGCGTGCAGAAGAACCTGAACAAAGCTTCCGACGCGCTGAGCAACTCGATGACCCGTCTGTCGTCCGGCCTGCGTATCAACAGCGCCAAAGACGACGCCGCTGGCCAGCAGATCGCCAACAAGCTGCAGACCATGGTTACCGGTACCACCGTTGCCATCAAGAACGCCAACGACGGTAACTCGATCACCCAGACCGCTGAAGGCGCTCTGTCGGAAATCACCAACATCCTGCAGCGTATGCGTGAGCTGGCTCTGCAAGCACGTAACGACTCGAACGGCACCACTGAACGTGCTGCTCTGAACAAGGAATTCGCGGCCAAGTCCGACGAAATCACCCGTATCGCCACCTCCACCACCTACGGCACCAGCAAGCAACTGCTGAACGGTTCCGCTGGCACCATGGAGTTCCAGGTCGGTGCGATGACCGGTACCAGCCAGATCCTGAGCGTTTCGATGACCTCCAGCTTCGCGGCTACCGCCCTGGCTGTTGGTACCGGCGCCCTGGCGATCTCCGGTACTTCGGACTCCGCAGTTCACACCGCTGTCGACGGCGCAATCACCGCGATCGACGCCGCACTGCAGAAAGTTGACGACAAGAAATCGGAGCTGGGTGCCATCCAGAACCGCTTCCAGTCCACCATCAACAACCTGCAGAGCATGAACGAGAACTCGGCTTCCGCTCTGGGTCGTGTTCAGGACACCGACTTCGCCGCAGAAACCGCTCAGCTGACCAAGCAGCAAACTCTGCAGCAAGCGTCCACCGCAGTTCTGGCCCAGGCCAACCAACTGCCATCCGCTGTACTGAAACTGCTTCAGTAATAGCTACGATGAAGAGCGAGGGGGTGCGCGAGCATTCCCTCGCTTTTTACTTTGGAGGTGATGGGCGATGGACATGAGCGTCAGGTTGAACGCGTCTTACCCGGCTCCGGCGGCAGTTGCGGCCCAGCAGGACAAGCCTGCTGAACAGGGTGCGTCCGAAAAGGTCCACGGCAAGCCGAGCCTTGCGGCTGTGGACAACGAAAAGAAACAGACCGACACCGACTTGCGTGAAGCGGTGAAGGGCCTTCAGGATTATGTCCAGTCGTTGCAGCGCAACCTGGAATTCTCGGTGGACGAGTCCACCGGAACGACCGTCGTAAAGGTGGTTGCCCGTGACAGTGGCGAGGTTATCCGGCAGATTCCGTCCGAGACCGCCCTGGAGCTGGCCAAGAGCCTGCAAGACGTCAACAGCCTGCTTTTCGACGAGAAAGTCTGAAAGCGGTACGAAATTTGATAGGTCCCTGGTTCCTGGCCAGTGATGGTCAAGCGTTTGGCGTGAACCAAAAAGGAGAGAACAATGGCAAGTCCAATTCTACCGGCCCTCGGCCTTGGCAGTGGTCTGGATACCACTGCGATCGTCAAAGCCCTGGTTGACGCCGAAAAAACGCCCAAGCAGAACCAGATCGACCGGCAGACCAAGGCCAACACGGCCTCGATTTCCGCCATCGGCAGCCTGAAGAGTGCGCTGGCCACCTACAAGACCGCGCTGGAAAAACTCGGCAGCTCCACCACGCCACAGTTCATCGCCTACTCGGCGACCACCGCCGACGACAAGACCGTCAAGGCGACTGCGGGCGCGAACGCGGTGAACGGCAGCTACAACGTGGTCGTCAACGACCTGGCCACGGCATCCAAGGTTGCGAGCCAGCGCTTTGCCGACAGCAGCGCGGCGATCAGCGAGGGCACCCTGGTAATCAAGCAGGGCACCAACGGTGAAGAGCTCAAGGTCGAGATCGGCGCCGGCGCCACCTTGCAGACGGTACGCGACTCGATCAACGCTTCGCTGACCTCCAAGGGCATCACCGCGAACATCATCAACGACGGTACCGGCTCGCGCCTGGTCCTGACCTCCACCAACACCGGTGCTGGTTCGGACATTTCCGTGAGTGGCATCACCGAACTGGAGATCACCGGCACGACCAAGATGACGGGTGCGGGCGCCGGTTTCATTACCGAGATCGCCAAGGATGCCTCGTTCACCGTCGATGGCATGCCCCTGACCAGCAAGTCCAACAAGGTCGAGAACGCCGTCAGCGGCCTGACGTTCGAGCTGGTTGCGAAAACCGCCTCGACGGGAACCAACATCACTGTAGGTACCAACAACGACGGCCTGAAGAAATCGGTACAGAGCTTCGTCGACGCCTACAACGCCCTGGTGACCACCATCAACAGCTTCAGCCAGACGCCGAAGAACGCTGATGGCACCATGGGTACCGCCCCCGCGCTGGCCGGTGATTCCATGGTTCGCGGCATGCTCTCGGCGCTGCGCAACGAGCTGGTGGTTCCCAATGCCAATGGCAACGGCACCCTGAAGGTGTTGTCGCAGCTCGGTATCAACACCGTGCAGAGCACCGGCCTGCTGGAGCTGGACAGCACCAAGTTCACCGCCGCCATCGATACCCAGAAGCTGGGTGGCGAGATCCAGAAGATGTTCTCGGGTGACGACGGCCTCGCCAATCGCATGACCAAGGCGCTGGAGCCCTACACGGCTACCGATGGCCTGCTGGCGGATCGCTCGAAGATCCTCGAAAGCGCCAAGAAGAACCTGACCATGCAGCAGTCGAGCCTGGATGCGCGGATCACCGCGATGACCACCTCGCTGACCAAGAAGTACAACACCATGGATACCCTGGTCGGCAAGCTCAATGCCCAGCGTGACAACATCACGTCGATCTTCGATGCGATGTCGGCTCAGCAGAAAAACTCCTGATCCGCGCGTAACGCCAAAAGCCCGGCAGTGCCATTCCAGCATGTCGGGCTTTTTGCATTTTCCCTAAAGTTTTTTGACGCGGCGCCGATAGCCCGGTCATAGAGACAACGTTTTTGGTGAGGTACACGCAATGAATCCGATGTTGGCCCTTCGGCAGTATCAGAAAATCAGTGCACAGGCGCAGACGTCCGAAGCCAGCCCGCACCGCCTGGTGCAGATGCTGATGGAAGGCGGCCTGGACCGTATCGCCCAGGCCAAGGGCTCCCTGGAGCGCAAGGACATCGCCGGCAAGGGCATCGCCATCGGCAAGGCGATCGGCATCGTCGGCGGCCTTCGCGAGGGCCTGGACCGCGACAACATGACGGCGGAACTGGAGCGCCTGGACAACCTCTACCTGTACATGACCCGTCGCCTGACCGACGCCAACCTGAAGAACGACATCGCCGCGCTCGACGAAGTGACGGAGCTGTTGACCACGGTCAAGGAAGGTTGGGACGCGGTCGCGCCACAATAACCAGTTGCGATAGAGGGTATCGTGATGAGTGCTGTGCTCAAGCGAATCGAGGAAACCCGGGAGGCGCTGGTCGGTGCACTGGCCAAGCGCGACTGGGAAGCGGTGGGTGAGCTGGACCAGGCTTGCCGTGCCTGCATGGACGAGGTGATGAGCGCGGAAGTGGTCGACGAGGAAGCGCTGCGGGACAACCTTCAGGACCTGCTCGGGGTCTACCGTCAGCTGATCGACGTGGCAACGGAAGAGCGTCAGGCAATTGCCGACGAGATGTCAAAGATCAAGCAGGCGCAACAGGCGACAAAGGTATACCATCTGTACCGCTGAAGGTGGATCGAAAATCAGTCGCGCGCCATAAATTTGACTGTGAAGGGTTTTTTGACTTAACTAGTGGCTGTTTTCTAATTTCAGACGTCGGAACACTGACCGTTCAGTCGGAATGATGTCGAGCATGCCCTTCGAAGGGCCTCGAGTTGACTAGGGAAGTTGCTATTGCATGTGGCGTGAAACCAAAATTCTCCTGATCGATGACGATAGTGCTCGCCGCCGTGACCTGGCGGTGGTGTTGAATTTTCTTGGGGAAGAAAATCTGCCGTGCTCCAGCCATGACTGGGAGCAGGTGGTCGAGTCGTTGTCGTCCAGTCGCGAAGTGCTCTGTGTCCTCATCGGTGAGGTGAATGCGCCAGCCGGTGTACTGGGCTTGCTTAAGACAGTCGCTGCCTGGGATGAGTTCCTTCCCGTTCTGCTTCTGGGCGAATTTTCTTCGCTCGAACTTCCTGAAGAGCTGCGCCGTCGCGTGCTCTCCAACCTTGAAATGCCGCCGAGCTACAGCAAGTTGCTGGATTCGCTGCACCGTGCCCAGGTCTATCGCGAGATGTACGACCAGGCCCGCGAGCGCGGCCGGCAGCGCGAGCCGAACCTGTTCCGCAGCCTGGTCGGCACCAGCCGCGCGATCCAGCATGTACGGCAGATGATGCAGCAGGTCGCCGATACCGACGCCAGCGTGCTGATCCTCGGCGAGTCCGGGACAGGCAAGGAAGTGGTCGCGCGCAACCTGCACTATCACTCCAAGCGCCGTGAAGCGCCGTTCGTACCAGTCAACTGCGGGGCGATTCCTGCCGAGTTGCTGGAAAGCGAGCTGTTCGGTCACGAGAAGGGCGCCTTCACCGGGGCCATCACCAGCCGCGCCGGGCGTTTCGAGCTGGCCAACGGCGGCACGCTGTTCCTCGACGAGATCGGCGACATGCCGTTGCCGATGCAGGTCAAACTGCTGCGCGTGCTGCAGGAGCGTACTTTCGAGCGGGTCGGCAGCAACAAGACCCAAAGCATTGACGTGCGCATCATCGCTGCGACCCACAAGAACCTCGAAAGCATGATCGAGGTGGGTTCGTTCCGCGAAGACCTGTACTACCGCCTCAACGTCTTCCCCATCGAGATGGCCCCGCTGCGCGAGCGCGTGGAAGACATCCCGCTGCTGATGAACGAGCTGATCTCGCGCATGGAGCACGAGAAGCGCGGCTCGATCCGCTTCAACTCGGCGGCGATCATGTCCCTGTGCCGTCACGGCTGGCCGGGCAACGTCCGCGAACTGGCCAACCTGGTGGAGCGCATGGCGATCATGCATCCCTATGGCGTGATCGGCGTGGCCGAGCTGCCGAAGAAGTTCCGCTACGTGGACGACGAGGACGAGCAACTGGTGGACAGCCTGCGCACCGACCTCGAAGAGCGCGTCGCGATCAACGGCCATGCGCCGAGCTTCCCGGCCAGCGCCATGCTGCCGCCGGAAGGCCTGGACCTGAAGGATTACCTCGGCAGTCTGGAGCAGGGCCTGATCCAGCAGGCGCTGGACGATGCCAACGGTATCGTCGCCCGCGCTGCGGAGCGCCTGCGGATCCGCCGTACCACCCTGGTGGAAAAGATGCGCAAGTACGGCATGAGCCGTCGTGAAGGTGACGAACAGGCGGATGATTGACGCCTGTTCTTCGCGCTCGCCTGCGTCGCTGTCACAAAACCTTTCGTAGTGTGTGGTAAAGGCCCGTGTCCACGGGCTTTTGCAGTTCACCGCGGCCCCCTCCCGAATGAGCGAAAAGTTTCCGGCATGGCTATTGCTACATCGCTGACAAGATGCCGTTTTATGACGGTAAGCCATGCGAGAGAGCACGATGCCCCACGCCGCCACCACTTCCCCTGAGCCGCAACGCGCGGATGTCGCCGAGCAGCAGAGCCGCGTAGGCCTGGAGCAGGCGTTCGCCCTGTTCGACCAGATGTCGACCCAGCTCAGTCAGTCCTACAACCTGCTCGAAGCGCGGGTTACCGAGCTCAAGGGCGAGCTGGAGGTGGTCAGTGCCCAGCGCATGGCCGAGCTGGCGGAAAAGGAGCGCCTGGCCAATCGCCTGCAGAACCTGCTGGACCTGCTGCCCGGTGGAGTGATCGTCATCGATGGCCACGGCCTGGTGCGCGAGGCCAACCCGGCGGCCGGCGAGCTGCTCGGCGAGCCGCTGGTGGGGGAGTTGTGGCGCCAGGTGATTACCCGCAGCTTTGCCCCGCGGGAAGACGACGGTCATGAAATTTCCCTGCGTGACGGTCGTCGCCTGTCCATCTCCACCCGTTCGCTGGATGCCGAGCCGGGCCAGTTGGTGCTGCTCAACGACCTGACCGAAACCCGTCACCTGCAGGACCAACTGGCCCGTCACGAACGGCTTTCCACCCTGGGGCGCATGGTCGCCTCGCTGGCTCATCAGATCCGTACGCCGCTGTCTGCGGCCTTGCTCTACGCCAGCCACCTGGCCGAGCAGGACCTGCCGCTGGACACCCGCCAGCGTTTCGCCGGCAACCTCAAGGAGCGCCTGCACGAGCTTGAACACCAGGTTCGCGACATGCTGGTGTTCGCCCGTGGCGAGCTGCCACTGACCGACCGCTTGACCCCGAAGGCGCTGTTCCAGGCCCTGCAACAAGCGGCGCAGACCCAGGTCCATGGCCACAGCGTGCGCTGGCAGTGCGACAGTCACCTCGGTGAACTGCTGTGCAACCGCGACACCCTGGTCGGTGCATTGCTCAACCTGATCGAGAACGCCCTGCAGGCCAGCGGCGATCGCGCGCGCCTGAAGATTCATCTGTATCGCCGCGGTGACACGCTGCGGCTATGCGTCAGTGACGCGGGGGCAGGAATCGACGCCGCGCTGCTGCAGCGCCTGGGCGAACCCTTCCTGACCACCAAGGCTACCGGCACCGGTCTAGGCCTGGCGGTGGTGACGGCAGTTGCCCGCGCGCACCAGGGCGAGTTGCACCTGCGTTCGCGCCGGGGTCGCGGCACCTGTGCCATCGTCACCCTGCCGTTGATCGGCATGACGGCGGAGGTTTCGCCATGAGCACGATCAAGGTCCTGCTGGTCGAGGATGACCGCTCCCTGCGCCAGGCCCTGGGTGACACCCTGGAGCTGGGCGGTTTCACCTATCGCGCCGCCGGCTCTGCGGAAGAGGCGCTGGAGAGGGTCGCGGCCGAGGCGTTCAGCCTGGTGGTCAGCGACGTCAACATGCCAGGCATGGACGGGCACCAGTTGCTGGCCCGCCTGCGTGCGGTGCAACCGCAACTGCCGGTGCTGCTGATGACCGCCCATGCGGCGGTGGAGCGGGCGGTGGACGCCATCCGTCAAGGCGCGGCGGACTATCTGGTCAAGCCGTTCGAGCCCAGGGCGTTGCTCGACCTGGTTGCCCGCCATGCCCTGGGCGCCGCCAGTGGCGCCGATGCCGAAGGCCCAGTGGCCTGCGAGCCGGCCAGCGCACAGCTGCTGGAGCTGGCTGCGCGGGTCGCGCGCAGCGATTCCACCGTGCTGATTTCCGGCGAGTCGGGGACCGGCAAGGAAGTGCTGGCGCGCTACATCCACCAGCAATCGCTGCGGGCCAGCGAGGCGTTCGTGGCCATCAACTGCGCCGCGATCCCCGACAACATGCTCGAAGCCACCCTGTTCGGTCATGAAAAGGGTTCTTTCACCGGGGCCATTGCGGCGCAGGCGGGCAAGTTCGAGCAGGCCGACGGCGGCACGCTGCTGCTGGACGAGATTTCCGAAATGCCCCTCGGCCTGCAGGCCAAGCTGCTGCGGGTGCTGCAGGAGCGGGAAGTGGAGCGGGTCGGCGGGCGCAAGCCGATTCCCCTGGATATCCGCGTGGTCGCCACCACCAACCGCGATCTGGCCGGCGAAGTGGCGGCGGGGCGCTTCCGCGAAGACCTGTTCTATCGTCTGTCGGTGTTTCCGCTGGCCTGGCGGCCACTGAGAGAACGGAGCGCCGATATTCTGCCATTGGCCGAGCGTCTGTTATTGCGCCACGTCAATAAAATGAAGCACGCGCCGGTTAGGCTCTCCGACGAGGCCAAGGCCTGCCTGCAAGGCTATCCATGGCCGGGCAACGTGCGTGAACTGGACAATGCGATCCAGCGTGCACTGATCCTGCAGCAGGGCGGAGTGATCGCCGCAGCGGACTTCTGCCTGGCCGGCGTGCTGCCGGTGCTGGCGCCGCAGTCGGTCAAGGCCGCAGCGACGCAGGCGGTGGTTGAAACCCAGGAGGCGGGCGGGTTGGGCGACGACTTGCGCCGGCATGAATTCCAGATGATCATCGACACCCTTCGCGCCGAGCGCGGTCGTCGCAAGGAGGCTGCCGAGCGCCTGGGCATCAGTCCGCGGACCCTGCGCTACAAGCTGGCGCAAATGCGCGATGCCGGCATGGATGTCGAGGCCAGCCTTTACGCCACGGGGCCTTGAGGATGGATGGTCATCGTTTTACAGAATCGTCGGGCCTAGCTGGCACTCTTGTTGCTAAGTCCTGTTCATCCGCTGCGTGAGTGTCAAAAATCTGCGGGCCGTCGGAGAGAGAAGTTCATGAGCCAAGGTGTTGAATTCAATCGGTTGATGCTGGACATGCGCGCCATGCAGGCGGAAGCCATGTCGGCGCCGAAGGCCGTGCAATCGCCTGCCGAGCTGGGGCAGAGCAGTTTCGCCGACATGCTGGGTCAGGCCATCAACAAGGTCAACGACACCCAGCAGGCTTCCTCGCAGCTGGCCAATGCCTTCGAGATCGGCAAGAGCGGCGTCGACCTGACCGACGTGATGATCGCCTCGCAGAAGGCTAGCGTGTCGTTCCAGGCCCTGACCCAGGTGCGCAACAAGCTGGTCCAGTCGTATCAAGACATCATGCAGATGCCGGTTTAAGGCGGGATTTGATTCATGGCCGATGCAGTCGTCGATAACGTGCCCGCCAAGGGCAGCCCGCCAGCGCCAAAACCGCCGCTGTTCGGCATGTCGTTCCTGGAAAACCTCTCGCAGATGCCCATGCTGCGGCAGATCGGCCTGCTGGTCGGCCTCGCTGCCAGCGTGGCCATCGGTTTCGCCGTGGTCCTCTGGTCGCAGCAGCCGGACTACCGTCCGCTGTACGGCAGCCTCAGCGGCATGGACACCAAGCAGGTCATGGAAACCCTGGCCGCCGCAGACATCCCCTACAACGTCGAGCCCAATTCCGGTGCATTGCTGGTCAAGGCCGAGGACGTCTCCCGTGCGCGCCTGAAACTCGCCGCTGCCGGCGTGGCGCCGAGCGACGGCAACGTCGGCTTCGAGATCCTCGACAAGGAACAAGGCCTCGGCACCAGCCAGTTCATGGAAGCCACCCGTTACCGTCGCGGGCTGGAAGGCGAGCTGGCGCGGACCATTTCCGCCCTGAGCAACGTCAAGGCCGCCCGCGTGCACCTGGCGATCCCGAAAAGCTCCGTGTTCGTTCGCGACGAGCGCAAGCCGAGCGCTTCGGTGCTGGTCGAGCTGTACCCGGGCCGCTCCCTGGAGGCCGGCCAGGTCATGGCCATCGTCAACCTGGTCGCCACCAGCGTTCCGGAACTGGACAAGTCCCAGGTCACCGTGGTCGACCAGAAGGGCAACCTGCTTTCCAGCCAGCTGGAAAACACCGAGCTCACCGTCGCCGGCAAGCAGTTCGACTACACCCGGCGCATGGAAGGCCTGATGACCCAGCGGGTTCACAACATCCTGCAGCCGGTGCTGGGCAACGACCGCTACAAGGCCGAGGTGTCCGCCGACGTCGATTTCAGCGCGGTCGAATCCACCGCCGAACAGTTCAACCCGGACCAGCCGGCGCTGCGCAGCGAGCAGTCGGTCAATGAACAACGCTCCAGCAGCTCCGGCCCGCAAGGCGTGCCCGGCGCACTGAGCAACCAGCCACCTGGCCCGGCCACGGCACCGCAGACCACCGGTGGCGGTGCCGCTGGCGCGGCTGCGGCGATCCAGCCTGGCCAGCCGCTGCTCGACGCCAACGGCCAGCAGGTCATGGATCCGGCCACCGGCCAGCCGATGCTGGCGCCGTATCCGACCGACAAGCGCCAGCAATCGACCAAGAACTTCGAACTCGACCGCTCAATCAGCCACACCCGCCAGCAGCAGGGTCGCCTGACCCGCCTGTCGGTGGCCGTGGTGGTGGACGACCAGGTCAAGATCGACCCGGCCAATGGCAACACCACCACTGTGCCGTGGAGTGCCGAGGACCTGTCGCGCTTCACCCGCCTGGTGCAGGACGCGGTGGGCTTCGATGCCAGTCGTGGCGACAGCGTCAGCGTGATCAACGTGCCGTTCGCCGCCGATCGTGGCGAGACCATCGCCGAGATCCCGTTCTACTCGCAGCCATGGTTCTGGGACATCGTCAAGCAGGTGCTCGGCGTGCTGTTCATCCTCGTGCTGGTGTTCGGTGTCCTGCGTCCGGTGCTCAACAACATCACCGGCGGCGGCAAGCAGTCGGGCAACGACAGCGACATGGAACTGGGCGGCATGATCGGTCTGGATGGCGAACTGGCCAACGACCGCGTCAGCCTGGGTGGTCCGCAAAGCATCCTCTTGCCTAGTCCGAGCGAGGGCTACGACGCCCAGCTCAACGCTATCAAGAGTCTGGTGGCAGAAGACCCGGGTCGCGTGGCCCAGGTCGTGAAAGAGTGGATCAACGCCGATGAGTGACAATCGAGCCATGACTTCCAAGCTCACCCGGGTCGACAAGGCAGCCATCCTGCTGCTGTCGCTGGGTGAGACCGACGCCGCGCAGGTACTGCGGCACATGGGGCCGAAAGAGGTCCAGCGGGTGGGCGTGGCCATGGCGCAGATGGGTAACATCCATCGCGAGCAGGTCGAGCAGGTCATGAGCGAGTTCGTCGAGATCGTCGGCGACCAGACCAGCCTCGGCGTCGGTTCCGACGGCTACATCCGCAAGATGCTTACCCAGGCCCTCGGCGAGGACAAGGCCAACGGCCTGATCGACCGCATCCTCCTGGGCGGCAATACCAGTGGCCTGGACAGCCTGAAGTGGATGGAGCCGCGTGCCGTCGCCGACGTCATCCGCTACGAACACCCGCAGATCCAGGCGATCGTCGTCGCCTACCTCGACCCCGACCAGGCCGGTGAGGTGCTGGGCAACTTCGACCACAAGGTGCGCCTGGACATCATCCTGCGCGTTTCCTCGTTGAACACCGTGCAGCCGGCGGCACTCAAGGAACTCAACCAGATCCTCGAGAAGCAGTTCTCCGGCAATTCGAACGCCGCCCGTACCACCCTGGGTGGCATCAAGCGTGCCGCGGACATCATGAACTTCCTCGACAGCTCGGTCGAAGGCCAGCTCATGGACGCGATCCGCGATATCGACGGCGACCTGTCCGAGCAGATCGAAGACCTCATGTTCGTCTTCAACAACCTGGCCGACGTGGACGACCGCGGCATCCAGGCGCTGCTGCGGGAAGTCTCCTCCGACGTGCTGGTGGTGTCCCTCAAGGGCGCCGACGAGAAGGTCAAGGACAAGATCTTCAAGAACATGTCCAAGCGTGCTTCCGAGCTGTTGCGCGACGACCTGGAGGCCAAGGGCCCGGTCCGCGTCAGCGACGTGGAGACCGCGCAGAAGGAAATCCTCACCATCGCCCGCCGCATGGCCGAAGCCGGCGAGATCGTGCTGGGCGGCAAAGGTGCCGAAGAGATGATCTGATGGCTGGGCGCCGGTCCTCCGGGACCGGTGCCCGCCAGGCTTTGCCAGGCAGCCCGCAGTGCGGGAAAGCCTGGGCCCGATCATCTGCAACCCGACTTTTGAGCGCATGGAATCATGTCGACCAACGAGCATTTGAGTGAACTGATCCGCGCCCGCGACCTTGAGGGGTTCGACCGCTGGGCGCTGCCCAGTTTCGACCCCGAGCCCGAACACGTGCCGGAGCCCGAGCCGGAGCCCGAGGAGACCGTCGAGGAAGTCCCGCTGGAGGAAGTCCAGCCGCTGACCCTCGAAGAACTCGAAAGCATCCGCCAGGAGGCCTACAACGAAGGCTTCGCCACCGGCGAGCGCGAAGGTTTCCACAGCACCCAGCTCAAGGTCCGCCAGGAAGCCGAGGTGGCCCTGAATGCGCGCCTGGAGAGCCTGGAACAACTGATGGGCCACCTGCTGGAGCCGATCGCCGAGCAGGATGCGCAGATCGAGAAGCAACTGGTGCACCTGGTCAGTCATATCGCCCGGGAAGTGATCGGTCGCGAGCTGAAGACCGACTCCAGCCAGATCACCCACGTCCTGCGCGAAGCCTTGAAGCTGCTGCCCATGGGCGCCGAGAACATCCGCATCCATGTCAATCCCCAGGACTTCGCCCTGGCCAAGGCTCTGCGCGAGCGCCATGAGGAAAGCTGGCGCCTGCTCGAAGACGACAGCCTGGAGCCTGGTGGCTGCTGGATCGAGACCGCCCACAGCCGCATCGACGCCACCGTGGAAACCCGTATCGAGAAGGCCCTGAAGCAGCTGTTCGACCAGTTGCACGACCAGGGCCTGCACCCGGCGGCGCCGGACCTGCACATCGACCTGCAGGACAAGCAAGCGGCGCCGGTCGAAGAGGCGGAAACCAGCGATGCGCCTTGATCGCACCAGTTTCGCCAAGCGTCTCGGCACCTACGCCGAGGCCGTGCGCCTGCCCAGCCAGCCGGTGGTGGAAGGCCGCCTGCTGCGCATGGTCGGCCTGACCCTGGAGGCCGAGGGCCTGCGCGCTGCCATTGGCAGCCGCTGCAAGGTGATCAACGACGACAGCTACCATCCGGTGGAGGTCGAGGCCGAGGTCATGGGTTTCGCCGGCGGCAAGGTGTTCCTCATGCCGGTCGGCAGCGTCGCGGGTATCGCCCCGGGGGCGCGGGTGGTGCCGCTGGATGACAGCGGCCGCCTGCCCATGGGCATGAGCATGCTTGGCCGGGTGCTGGACGGCGCCGGCCGCGCGCTGGACGGCAAGGGCGGGATGAA
The DNA here is from genome assembly GCF_036324125.1 of Pseudomonas ulcerans. NCBI lineage: Bacteria > Pseudomonadati > Pseudomonadota > Gammaproteobacteria > Pseudomonadales > Pseudomonadaceae > Pseudomonas > Pseudomonas ulcerans. The sequence goes on from NZ_JAZDQN010000001.1 coordinate 64,711, forward strand.
GGCGGAAGACTGGGTGCCGATGGACGGCCCGACCATCAACCCGCTGAACCGCGACCCCATCAGCCAGCCGCTGGACGTGGGGATTCGCAGCATCAACGGCCTGCTCACCGTCGGCCGCGGCCAGCGCCTCGGCCTGTTCGCCGGTACCGGCGTGGGCAAGTCGGTACTGCTGGGGATGATGACCCGCTTCACCGAGGCCGACATCATCGTGGTCGGGCTGATCGGCGAGCGGGGTCGCGAGGTGAAGGAATTCATCGAGCACATCCTCGGCACCGAGGGCCTCAAGCGTTCGGTGGTGGTTGCCTCGCCCGCGGACGATGCGCCGCTGATGCGTCTGCGGGCGGCGATGTACTGCACGCGGATCGCCGAATATTTCCGCGACAAGGGCAAGAACGTCCTGTTGCTGATGGACTCCCTGACCCGTTTCGCCCAGGCCCAGCGGGAAATCGCCCTGGCCATCGGCGAGCCGCCGGCGACCAAGGGTTATCCGCCTTCGGTGTTCGCCAAGCTGCCCAAGCTGGTGGAGCGCGCCGGTAACGGCGAGGCCGGCGGCGGCTCGATTACCGCGTTCTACACCGTGCTCTCCGAGGGCGACGACCAGCAGGATCCGATCGCCGACTCGGCGCGGGGCGTGCTCGACGGCCATATCGTGCTGTCGCGGCGCCTGGCGGAGGAGGGGCATTACCCGGCCATCGATATCGAGGCGTCCATCAGCCGGGTCATGCCGCAGGTGGTCACTCCCGAGCAGATGACCCAGGCCCAGCAATTCAAGCAGCTGTGGTCGCGCCTGTCGCAGAGCCGCGACCTGATCAGCGTCGGCGCCTATGTCGCCGGGGGCGACAAGGAAACCGACCTGGCCATCGCCCTGCAGCCGCGTCTGGTCGGCTTCCTGCGCCAGGGGTTGAACGAGAACGTCGGTCAGGAGCAGAGCCGCGACCAACTGGCGGGCGTCTTCGCCCCCCTCGCGCCGGGCTGATAGGTCATGGCCCAGCCCAGCCGTGCCGCCCGCCTGGTCCCTGTGGTGGAGATGGCCGAGGACGCCGAGCGCAAGGCCGCCCAGCGTCTCGGCCACTTCCAGCAGCAGGTCAACCTGGCCCAGGCCAAGCTCGCCGAGCTCGACCAGTTCCGCGCCGACTACCAGCAGCAATGGATGCAGCGCGGCAGCCAGGGGGTGTCCGGCAAATGGCTGGTGGGCTTCCAGCGCTTCCTCGGCCAGCTCGACACCGCAGTGGCCCAGCAGCACCAGAGCCTGACCTGGCACCAGAACAACCTCGACAGCGCCCGTGGCACCTGGCAGCAGGCCTATGCCCGGGTCGAGGGCCTGCGCAAGCTGGTCCAGCGCTATATCGAGGAGGCTCGCGTGCTGGAGGACAAGCGCGAGCAGAAGCTCCTCGACGAGCTGTCCCAGCGCCTGCCGCGCCACGATCACTACTGACCTTCGGGCGCTGGTCGGCATCCCTTGCCGGCCATTCGGGCGACTGCTAAACCTTTAAAGGTTCGCTTTCGCCAACGTCGAAGGAATTATCAACATGGCCGTTGAATCCGAGCTGTCCCCGGATGGGAAAAAACTGACGATCCGCGTCAAGGGTCGTTTCGATTTCGGCAAGCACCAGGAATTCCGCCGGACCTACGAGGACGACAGCGGTCGCTCGTCCCGGCAGTTCGACGCGGTGGTGGTCGACCTCAAGGAGGCGACCTACCTCGACAGCTCGGCCCTCGGCATGTTGCTGCTGCTGCGCGACCATGCCGGCGAGGAGTCGCAGATCAGCGTGATCAACACCACGCCCGATGTGCGCAAGATCCTCGCCATCTCCAACTTCGAAAAGCTCTTCGAGATCAGTTGAGCGACGCCATGAGCAGCCAGCAAGCCCTTACCGTGCTGATTGTCGAAGACGGCGCCACTGACCGCCTGTTGCTGGCGACCCTCGTGCGCAAGCAGGGGCACCGCGTATTGACCGCCGAAAACGGCATGCTTGCCGTGGCGCTGTTCGCCGAGCAGCGCCCGCAGCTGGTGCTGCTGGATGCGGTGATGCCGGTGATGGACGGCTTCGAGGCGGCGCGACGGATCAAGGCGCTGGCCGGCGAGGAACTGGTGCCGATCATCTTCCTGACCTCCCTGACCGAGGACGAGGCGCTGGTGCGCTGCCTGGAAGCGGGCGGCGATGATTTTCTCGCCAAGCCCTACAGCCCGGTGGTGCTGGCCGCCAAGATCCGCGCCATGGACCGTCTGCGGCGCCTGCAGGCGACGGTGCTGGAGCAGCGCGACGAGATCTCGCGGCATCACGACCACCTGCTTACCGAGCAGCGCGTGGCCAAGGCGGTGTTCGACCAGGTTGCCCATGCCGGCTGCCTCAGCGCGCCGAATATCCGTTACCTGCAATCGCCCTATGCGCTGTTCAACGGCGACCTGCTGCTGGCGGCATTCACCCCCACCGGCGAGATGCATGTGCTGCTCGGCGACTTCACCGGCCACGGCCTGCCGGCGGCGGTGGGGGCGATGCCGCTGGCCGAGGTGTTCTATGGCATGACCGCCAAGGGCTATGGCCTGGCCGAGACCCTGCGGGAAATGAACGCCAAGCTCAAGCGCATCCTGCCGGTGGACATGTTCTGCTGCGCGTTGCTGCTCAACCTCAGCTTTGAGCGGCGCATGGTCGAGGTGTGGAACGGTGGCATGCCGGACGGCTACCTGCTGCCGGCGGCAGGCGGTGAGACCATTCCCCTGGTCTCGCGACACCTGCCGCTGGGGGTGCTGGCGGCCGAGCAGTTCGACGAGCACACCGACGTGCTGCCGCTGGCCCTGGGTGATCGGCTGTTCCTGCTCTCCGACGGGGTGGTGGACACCTGCGACGAAAGCGAGCAACTGTTCGGCGTCGAGCGCCTGCAGCAGGTGTTCGCCGACAACCAGGAACCAGGGAATCTGTTCGAGGATGTGCTGCGGGCCCTGGAGGCTTTTCGCGGGCGCTCGCGGGACGATGTCAGCATGCTGGAAATCACCGTGGTCGCCCCGGAGCAACTGGCGCCGCCGCCGCTGGTGTATTCCGACAGTGGGCAATCGAGCCCGCTGGACTGGTCGCTGTCCATCGAGTTTCGCGCGCAGACCCTCAAGCGCTTCAATCCGCTGCCCTGGCTGATGCAGGTGCTGCAGGAGGTGCATGGCCTGCGCAAGCAGAGCGGGGCCCTGCACTGCGTGCTCAACGAACTCTATGCCAATGCCCTGGAGCACGGCGTGCTGGGCCTGGATTCCGCGCAGAAACGCGATGCCAATGGATTCAATGCCTATTATCAGGAACGCAATCGGCGCCTGGAGGCGCTGAGCAGCGGTCATATCCGCCTCGACCTGCGGGTGGAACCGTACAAGGGCGGCGGACGTCTCATCGTTGAAGTCGAGGACAGCGGCCACGGCTTCGATGTTGCAAAGGTGCAAGCGCCGCCGCCCGTGGAGCAGCGCTTGAGTGGCCGCGGACTGAACCTGGTGCGCCGCCTGAGCCGGCACGCCGAATGGACCGACGGTGGGCGCCGGGCGCGCGTGGAGTTCGCCTGGGATGCTCTGGCATAATCCGGCTTGATCAAGGAGTGAACAAGTGTCCGATATTCATGTTGACCACAAGGTGTTGAGAGACCTCCAGGAGGTCATGGAAGGTGGCTACCTGAACCTGCTGGAAACCTTCCTCGAGGATTCCGAGAACCGCCTGCGCCAGCTGTACAAGGCGCGCAGCGCCGAGGAACTGGGGCTGGCGGCGCACAGCTTCAAGGGCAGCAGCAGCAACATGGGCGCAATCGGCCTGGCCGAGCTGTGCCGGCAACTGGAGGAGCGAGTCAAGCAGCAGTCGCTGTTCGGCATCGAGGACCTCATCAACCAGATCGACCGCGAGTTCACCGCGGTACGCCAGCTCTACCGGGCCGAGCGCGAGCGCGTTCTGGTCGGTTGATTGGCTCGTGGGTCGCGCCGGGCGGGCAACCTGGCGCGACTTTTGCGTAGGCTTCGCTATTCGTGATGACGAGCTTCTGTAGCGGAGACCTTTTTCATGCCCGTCGCATCAAACCCATTGCTGCAATCCAGCGTTGCCGCCAAGAGCGCCAAGGCCCAGGCCAGCAGCCTGGACAAAGCCCAGCAGAGCCTCAACGACAAGGGGCCGGACTTCTCCCGGGTCTATGCGCAGCAGTCCCGGGACAACGCCGCCAGCAAGGTCCAGGCACCGGCGCGGGATCGTGACGGAGTCGACAAATCGGCGGCAAACAGCGGCAAGGCCGATGGCAAGGTTGCCGATGGCGGCAATAAATTGCCTGACGAGCGCGATGTCCAGGCCAAGCCTGCCGAGCCGGCCGATGACGACAGCACGGTGGCCGAGGGCGACAGCCAGTCCGTCGATGCCAACCTGGTGGCTGGCCAGCTGACCGACGCGCCCGAGGGTGCGCAACTGCTGCAGGCCCAGGCCGAGGCGGTGGCACCGGTGATCCAGGCTGCCAGCCAGCAGGCCCAGGCGGCAGCCATCACGCCGCCGGTTGCCGAGGACGAAGCTTTCGATCCGGACGGCGATGCCCTGGCCGATCTGCCGGTGCTGCGTCTTGCACTGGAGCAGAATGCCCAGGCCCAGGGCACCACCTCGACCCATGCCAAGCCGGCGACGACGGAAACCGCCCAAGGCCAGCAGCCAGCCGTCAATACACTGGCGCAGATGCTCGAACCGGCGGATGCCGAGGCCGGCCAGGGCGAGGGCGGCGACAAGGCCTTCGCCAACCTGATCGACGATGGCCTCAAGGACATCAAGAGTGCCAGCAGCGACACCCGGGTCGACGACTTCGCCAATCGCCTGGCCAGCCTGACCCAGGCCGTTACCGCCAAGACCGCCAATGCCGTGGCGCCCGCGCCGCTGCACCAGCCCCTGGCGATGAACCAGAGCGGCTGGAGCGAGGGCCTGGTCAACCGCGTCATGTACCTGTCCAGCCAGAACCTCAAGTCTGCCGATATTCAGCTGGAACCCAAGGAGCTCGGGCGTCTCGATATCCGCGTGAACATGGGCGCCGATGCGACCCAGGTGACCTTCACCAGCGGTCATGCCGGCGTACGCGAAAGCCTGGAAAGCCAGGTGCCGCGCCTGCGCGAGCTGTTCAGCCAGCAGGGTCTGGCCCAGCCGGACGTGAACGTCGCCGACCAGTCGCGCCAGCAGCACAATGGCAGCCAGGACGACACGCCGAAGATGAGCGGCGTCGCCGGTCGGCGCAATGCCGAGGGCGCCGACACCGATGTGGCCGCCGCTGCCGCAGCGATGGAGCCACAGACCGTCATCGGTTCCAGCACCGTCGACTACGTGGTCTGACTTCCCGCATGGCCCCTGCAGGCGCTGGTTTGCCAGCTACCACAGGGGCCATGTCGCCTGTCCCCTCAATGAAACTGGCATAACACTTGCTCGCCCACACGCCATAGTGGAACAAACCTCCTGTGAGTGACGGATTATTGGCATGGCGAAGAGCGAAGCAGTCAAAGACCCCGCGGTAAAAGGCAAACTCAAGCTGATCCTGCTGTTGGTGCTGGCCCTGCTGCTGGCGATCGGCCTGTCCGTGGGCGCCACCTGGTTCTTCCTGCACAAGTCCGACAGCAAGCCGGCGGCCGAGCCCGCTGCGGCGGCTGCCAACGTCAAGCAGCCGGCCATCTATGAATCCATGTCGCCGGCCTTCGTGGTCAACTTCAACCAGAACGGCCGCCAGCGCTACATGCAGGTGAGCATCACCATGCAGGCCCGCGACCAGGCCGCGCTGGACGCCCTGAAGGTGCACATGCCGGTGATTCGCAACAATCTGGTGATGCTGTTCTCCGGCCAGGCGTTCGAATCGCTGGCGACCCCGGTCGGCCAGGAAATGCTGCGTCAGAAGGCCACTGCCAGTGTCCAGGAAGTGGCGCAGAAGGAAGTCGGCAAGCTGGTCGTCGACCAGTTGCTGTTCACCAATTTCGTATTGCAGTAGGAACCCAAGATGGCCGTACAGGACCTGCTGTCCCAGGACGAAATCGACGCCCTCTTGCATGGCGTCGACGATGGCCTGGTGCAAACCGAATCCAATACCGATCCCGGCAGCGTCAAGAGCTATGACCTGACCAGCCAGGACCGGATCGTCCGCGGTCGCATGCCGACCCTGGAAATGATCAACGAGCGCTTCGCCCGCTACACCCGCGTCAGCATGTTCAACCTGCTGCGGCGCTCCGCCGACGTGGCGGTCGGCGGGGTGCAGGTAATGAAGTTCGGCGAATACGTGCACTCGCTGTACGTGCCGACCAGCCTCAACCTGGTGAAGATCAAGCCGCTGCGTGGTACCTCGCTGTTCATCCTCGACGCCAAGCTGGTGTTCAAGCTGGTGGACAACTTCTTCGGCGGCGACGGGCGTCACGCCAAGATCGAGGGGCGCGAGTTCACCCCGACCGAGCTGCGCGTGGTGCGTATGGTCCTCGACCAGTGCTTCGTCGACCTCAAGGAAGCCTGGCAGGCGATCATGCCGGTCAACTTCGAGTACATAAACTCCGAGGTCAACCCGGCCATGGCCAACATCGTCGGCCCGAGCGAAGCGGTGGTGGTCTCGACCTTCCATATCGAGCTCGATGGCGGTGGCGGCGACCTGCACGTGACCATGCCGTACTCGATGATCGAGCCGGTGCGGGAAATGCTCGATGCCGGCTTCCAGTCCGATCTCGACGACCAGGACGAGCGCTGGGTCAAGGCCCTGCGCGAGGACGTGCTGGACGTCAGCGTGCCGCTCAGCGCCACCGTCGCCCGCCGCCAGCTGAAGCTGCGCGACATCCTGCACATGCAGCCGGGTGACGTGATCCCCGTGGAGCTGCCTGAAGACCTGGTGGTGCGTGCCAACGGCGTGCCGTCGTTCAAGGCCAGCCTGGGTTCGCACAAAGGCACCCTGGCCCTGCAGATCAAGGCGCCCATCGAGCGGCGCTGATCGCCCGACCCCTCATTAAACCGATTTGATTGCTTGTCGAGGACAAGATGGCTAACGAAAACGACATTACTTCGATGGAAGAGCAGGCCCTGGCCGATGAGTGGGCGGCAGCCCTGAGCGAAAGCGGCGACGGCGGCCAGGCCGATATCGACGCGCTGATGGCCGGCGACAGTGGCGCTTCCAGCGGTGGCGCCAGTCGCCTGCCGATGGAAGAGTTCGGCAGCTCGCCGCGCCCGAACGAGCAGGTCAGCCTGGAAGGTCCGAACCTGGACGTGATCCTGGACATCCCGGTGAACATCTCCATGGAAGTGGGCAGCACCGAGATCAGCATCCGCAACCTGCTGCAGCTCAACCAGGGTTCGGTGATCGAGCTCGACCGCCTGGCCGGCGAGCCGCTGGACGTGCTGGTCAACGGCACGCTGATCGCCCACGGCGAGGTGGTGGTGGTCAACGAGAAGTTCGGCATCCGCCTGACCGACGTGATCAGCCCGAGCGAACGTATCAAGAAGCTGCGCTGAGTGAAGCGTCTTCTCTCCCTGCTGGCGGCCGCTGCCAGCCTGTGCTGGCTTCCCCTGGCCCTGTCGGCGCAGGTCGGCGCCACGCCGGCGGCCAGCGTGGCGGCACCGGCGACCTCCGGCAGCGTCGCCGGCCAGCTGACCCAGCTGGTGTTCGGCCTGCTGCTGGTGCTGGGGCTGATCTTCTTCCTCGCCTGGCTGCTGCGCCGGGTGCAGAACGCCGCGCCCAACGCCAACCAGGTGATCCAGGTGGTCGGCAGCCGCCAGGTCGGCCCGCGTGACCGCCTGTTGCTGGTGCAGGTAGGCGACGAGCAGATCCTCGTCGGCCACACCCCGGGCAGCCTGACCACCCTGCATGTCATGACCCGGCCCGTCGCGGCGCCGGCCAGCACTCGCCCGGCCACGCCGGAATTCGCCCAGCGCCTGATGGAGCTGCTGGGCAAGGACCAGAAGGACAAGCCGTGATGGCCGCATTGCGAACCCTGCTGACGCTGCTGTTGCTGGTCGCGGCGCCGATGGCGCTGGCGGCCGACCCGCTGTCGATCCCGGCGATCACCCTGTCCAACGGCGCGAACGGCCAGCAGGAATATTCGGTCAGCCTGCAGATCCTGCTGATCATGACCGCGCTGAGCTTCATCCCGGCGTTCGTCATCCTGATGACCAGCTTCACCCGGATCATCATCGTCTTCTCGATCCTGCGCCAGGCGCTGGGCCTGCAGCAGACCCCGTCGAATCAGATCCTCATCGGCCTGGCGCTGTTCCTGACCATGTTCATCATGGGCCCGGTGTTCGACCGGGTGAACAAGGACGCCCTGCAGCCGTACCTGTCCGAGACCCTGACCGCGCAGCAGGCGCTGGAAAAGGCCCAGGTGCCGCTGAAGGACTTCATGCTGGCGCAGACCCGGCAGAGTGACCTCGACCTGTTCATGCGCCTGTCCAAGCGCACCGACATCGCCGGCCCCGACCAGGTGCCGCTGACCATCCTGGTCCCGGCCTTCGTCACCTCGGAGCTGAAGACCGCGTTCCAGATCGGCTTCATGATCTTCATCCCGTTCCTGATCATCGACCTGGTGGTCGCCAGTGTGCTGATGGCCATGGGCATGATGATGCTGTCGCCGCTGATCATTTCCCTGCCGTTCAAGATCATGCTGTTCGTCCTGGTGGACGGTTGGGCGCTGATCATCGGCACCCTGGCCGGCAGTTTCGGCGGCGTATAGCGAGGGGAGAACGAAGATGACGCCAGAAGTCGCAGTCGACCTGTTCCGCGATGCCCTGTGGCTGACCACCCTGATGGTCGCCGTGCTGGTGATCCCGAGCCTGCTGGTGGGCCTGCTGGTGGCGATGTTCCAGGCCGCCACCCAGATCAACGAACAGACCCTGAGCTTCCTGCCGCGCCTGCTGGTGATGCTGGTCACCCTGATCGTCGCCGGGCCGTGGCTGGTGCAGAAGTTCATGGAGTACATCCTGTCGTTGTACGGCAGCATCCCCCAGTTGATCGGCTGAGCGCGGCATGCTCGAACTGACCGACACGCAGATTTCCACATGGGTGGCCAGCTTCATGCTGCCGCTGTTTCGCGTGGCGGCGGTGCTGATGACCATGCCGGTGTTCGGCACCTCGCTGGTGCCGCAGCGCATCCGCCTGTACTTCGCGGTGGCCATCACCGTGGTGATCGTGCCGGCGCTGCCACCGATGCCGCCGATCGAGGCGCTGGACCTCAGTGCCTTCCTGCTGGTGGGCGAGCAGATCATCATCGGCGCGCTGTTCGGCTTTTCCCTGCAGTTGCTGTTCCAGGCCTTCGTCATCGCCGGGCAGATCGTCGCGATCCAGATGGGCCTGGCCTTCGCGTCCATGGTCGATCCGGCCAACGGCGTCAACACCACGGTGATCAGCCAGTTCCTGACCATGCTGGTGACCCTGCTGTTCCTGGCGATGAACGGGCACCTGGTGGTGTTCGAGGTGATCACCGAAAGCTTCACCACCTTGCCGGTGGGCAGCGGGCTGATGGTCAACCATTTCTGGGACCTGGCCGGGCGCCTCGGCTGGGTGCTGGGCGCGGCGTTGCTGCTGGTGCTGCCGGCGATCACCGCGCTGCTGGTGATCAACATCGCCTTCGGCGTGATGACCCGCGCCGCGCCGCAACTGAACATCTTCTCCATCGGTTTCCCCATGACCCTGGTCTTGGGCATGGGCATCTTCTGGATCGGCATGGCCGACATTCTTTCCCACTACCAGTCGTTGGCGTCCGAGGCGCTGCAATGGCTGCGTGAACTGGCACGGGCGCGCTGAGCATGGCAGAGAGCGAGAGCGGTCAGGACAAGACGGAAGACCCCACCGAGAAACGCAAGAACGACGCTCGGGAGAAGGGCGAGATCGCCCGTTCCAAGGAGCTCAACACGGTGGCGGTGATGCTCGCCGGGGCCCTCGGGCTGCTGAGTTTCGGCGGATTCCTGGCGGGTGCGCTGATGGAGATCATGCGCAGCAACTTCAGCCTGTCCCGGGAAGTGCTGATGGACGAGCGCTACATGGGCATCTTCCTGCTGTCCTCGGGCAAGCTGGCGATCCTGGCCACCCAGCCGGTGCTGCTGGTGCTCCTGCTGGCAGCGCTGATCGGGCCGATCGCGCTGGGCGGCTGGCTGTTCGCCGCAGGCTCCATGGCGCCCAAGTTCAGCCGCATGAATCCGCTGGCGGGGATCAAGCGGATGTTCTCCATGCACTCGCTGGCCGAGCTGCTCAAGGCCCTGGCCAAGTTCTTCGTGATCCTGCTGGTGGCCCTGGCGGTGCTGTCGGCGGATCGCGACGACCTGCTGGCCATCGCCAACGAGCCGCTGGACCAGGCGATCATCCACAGCGTCCAGGTGGTGGCCTGGAGTGCCTTGTGGATGGCGTGCGGGCTGCTGATCATCGCTGCGGTGGACGTGCCGATCCAGCTCTACCAGGCCAAGCAGAAGCTGATGATGACCAAGCAGGAAGTGCGCGACGAATACAAGGACACCGAGGGCAAGCCGGAGGTCAAGCAGCGCATCCGCCAGGTCCAGCGCGAGATCTCGCAGCGGCGGATGATGGCCGCGGTGCCCGAGGCCGACGTGATCATCACCAACCCGACGCACTACGCGGTGGCCCTGAAATACGATCCGGAGAAGGGCTCGGCGCCGTTGTTGCTGGCCAAGGGCACGGATTTCATCGCGCTGAAGATCCGCGAGATCGCGGTGCAGAACAATATCCAGCTGCTGGAGTCGCCGGCGCTGGCGCGGTCGATCTACTACTCCACCGAGCTTGAGGAAGAGATTCCGGCGGGGCTGTACCTGGCGGTGGCGCAGGTGCTGGCCTATGTCTATCAGCTGCGGCAGTATCATGCCGGCAAGGGCAAGCCGCCGGAGCCGCTCCAGGACCTGCCGATTCCGCCGGATCTGCGTCGCGACTCCTGATTCTCCGGTTGTTCTTCCGGGCCCTATCGCTGCATGCAACGCGGTCGGTGTAGGAGCGGATTCACCGGAGCGCCGGACCGCCGCGATCGGCGGCGCAGCTGTCGTAAAACCTGAGTCCCAAGTCTTTCTGGCACACCGAGAGCACCGGTTTTGTGGCCGCTTCGCGCCCAATCGCGGATAAATCCGCTCCCACAGGGTCTGTGTTTCGCCCGTTAGAGGTGTGTGGGTATCTATGCCTATCGCTGGCCCACCCCGATCCTTCATTTGAAAAAGTTGGAAAGCTTCTTGCAAAGAGCAGCGCCAAGCGCCTGCGTGGCGTCAAAAGTTTGCTTGAAGAGGAAGACCGGTGGACCGCTCCCAACTGATCAACAGCGCGCGCAGCAACCTCACCAGCCTGGGTAGGGGCAACATCGGCGTGCCGGTGCTGTTGCTGGTGATGCTGGCAATGATGATGTTGCCGATCCCGCCGTTCCTCCTCGACGTCTTCTTCACCTTCAACATCGCCCTGTCCATCGTGGTCCTGCTGGTCTGCGTGTACGCCCTGCGGCCACTGGACTTCGCTGCCTTCCCGACCATCCTGCTGGTGGCCACGCTGTTGCGCCTGGCCCTGAACGTCGCCTCGACGCGGGTGGTCCTGCTCCATGGCCACGACGGCCATGGCGCGGCGGGCAAGGTGATCCAGGCCTTCGGTGACGTGGTCATCGGCGGCAACTACGTGGTCGGTATCGTCGTCTTCGCCATCCTGATGATCATCAACTTCGTCGTGGTGACCAAGGGTGCCGGGCGTATCTCCGAGGTGAGCGCGCGCTTCACCCTCGACGCCATGCCCGGCAAGCAGATGGCCATCGACGCCGACCTCAACGCCGGCCTGATCAACCAGGACCAGGCCAAGGCCCGTCGCGCCGAAGTGGCCCAGGAAGCCGAGTTCTACGGCTCCATGGACGGTGCCAGCAAGTTCGTCCGCGGAGACGCCATCGCCGGCCTGCTGATCCTGTTCATCAACCTGATCGGCGGCATGGCCATCGGCATGGCCCAGCACGGCATGAGCTTCGGCGACGCCGGCCGGGTCTACGCCCTGCTGACCATCGGTGACGGTTTGGTGGCGCAACTGCCGTCGCTGCTGCTCTCCACCGCCGCCGCGATCATGGTGACCCGTGCTTCCGGCTCGGAAGACATGGGCAAGCAGATCAACCGGCAGATGTTCGATTCGCCGAAGGCCCTGGCGGTTTCCGCCGCGCTGATGATCGTCATGGGCCTGGTCCCCGGCATGCCGCACATCGCCTTCCTCAGCCTTGGCCTGATGGCCGCCGGCGGCGCCTACCTGGTGTGGAAGAAGCAGAACCAGGCCAAGGTCAAGGCGGCCCAGGAAGTGCAGCGCCAGCAGGACCTGCTGCCCTCGCCGCAACGCGCCGCGGAAACCAAGGAGCTGGGCTGGGACGACGTCACCCCGATCGACATGATCGGCCTGGAGGTCGGCTATCGCCTTATCCCGCTGGTGGACCGCAACCAGGGCGGGCAGCTGCTGGCGCGGATCAAGGGCGTGCGCAAGAAGCTGTCCCAGGACCTGGGCTTTCTCATGCCCACCGTGCATATCCGCGACAACCTCGACCTGGCGCCGAGCACCTACCGCCTGACCCTGATGGGGGTGATCCTCGCCGAGGCGGAAATCTTCCCCGAGCGGGAAATGGCCATCAACCCCGGCCAGGTCTTCGGCACCCTCAACGGCATCGCTGCGCGCGACCCGGCCTTCGGCCTGGAGGCGGTGTGGATCGACGTCAGCCAGCGCAGCCAGGCGCAGTCGCTGGGGTATACCGTGGTCGACGCCAGTACCGTGGTCGCCACCCACCTCAACCAGATTCTCTACAAGCACTGCCACGAGCTGATCGGCCACGAGGAAGTGCAGCAACTGCTGGCGGTGCTGGCCAAGGGCTCGCCGAAGCTGGCCGAGGAAATCGTCCCTGGCGTGCTGCCACTGTCCGGCTTGCTGAAAGTGCTCCAGGCCCTGCTGGCGGAACAGGTTCCCGTCAGGGATATCCGTAGCATCGCCGAGGCGATCGCGAACAACGCCAGCAAGAGTCAAGATACCGCCGCACTGGTCGCTGCAGTCCGCGTCGGATTGTGTCGCGCTATCGTGCAAAGCATTGTCGGGACTGAGTCCGAGCTGCCTGTGATCACGCTCGAACCAAGGTTGGAACAGATTTTGCTCAATAGTCTGCAAAGGGCCGGGCAAGGTCAGGAAGACGGTGTTCTTCTTGAGCCGAGCATGGCTGAAAAGCTTCAGCGTTCGCTGATCGAAGCTGCCCAGCGTCAGGAGATGCAAGGTCAGCCGGCCATCCTGCTGGTTGCAGGGCCGATCCGTCAGATGCTGTCGCGCTTCGGTCGCCTGGCTGTACCGAATTTGCATGTTTTGGCGTATCAGGAAATACCTGACAACAAGCAAGTCACCATCGTCGCCACAGTGGGCCCCAACGGCTGAGGTAGTGGGTTATGCAAGTTAAGCGTTTTTTCGCCGCCGATATGCGTCAGGCCATGAAGCTGGTTCGCGATGAGCTGGGGGCTGATGCCGCCATCATCGGCAACCGACGGATTGCTGGCGGTGTCGAGCTGACGGCGGCGCTGGACTACAAGCTGTCCGCCCTGGCCCCGCGCGTGCCCAACGTCGAGCTGGAAGACGAGCTGCGCAAGACCGAATCGCGCATCGCCACCGCCCAGGCCGAGCTGAGCAGCCGCAACGACACCGACACCGGCAACCGCCAGCTGTTCGCCGGCCTGCCGCTGACCGCCTCCGAGCCGCTGGTGGAAACCCGCCTCGAAGAGCTGGCGCCAGCACCGGCGCCTGCGCCCGTGGCCCCGGCCATCGACCCGCGCCTGTTCGATTCGATGCGCTCCGAGCTGTCGGGCCTGCGCGAGCTGCTGGAAGTCCAGCTCGGCTCGCTGGCCTGGAGCCAGCTGCAGGGTGCCAAGCCGCACCAGGCCAACCTCTGGCGTCGCCTGCAGCGCATCGGCCTGTCCGGTCCGCTGTCCCGCGACCTGCTCGACCTGACCCAGGACATCGTCGATCCGCGCCACGGCTGGCGCATGCTGCTGGCGCACCTGGCGCGGATGATCCACGTGCCGGAAGTCGAGCCGATCGAGGAGGGCGGGGTGATCGCCATGGTCGGTCCGGCCGGCATGGGCAAGACCACCACCCTGGCCAAGCTGGCCGCGCGCTACGTGCTCAAGTACGGCGCGCAGAACCTGGCCCTGGTGAGCATGGACAGCTTCCGTATCGGCGCCCAGGAACAGCTCAAGACCCTTGGCCGCATCCTCAACGTCCCGGTGACCCACGTCGACCCGGGCCAGTCCCTGGCCCAGGCGCTGGAGCCGCTGCTGCGCAAGCGCGTGGTGCTGATCGATACCGCCGGCCTGCAGGCCAGCGACCCGGCCCTGCGCATGCAGCTGGAAACCCTGGCTGGCCGTGGCATCCAGGCGAAGAACTACCTGGTCCTGGCCACCACCAGCCAGAAACAGGTGCTGTCCGCCGCCTACCACAGCTACAAGCGCTGCGGCCTGGCCGGCTGCATCCTGACCAAACTCGATGAAACCGCCAGCCTGGGCGAAGTCCTGAGCCTGGCCATCAGTCATGAATTGCCAGTGGCCTATCTCACCGATGGCCCGCGCATTCCTGACGACCTCCACCTGCCACGTCGCCACCAGCTGGTGAGCCGCGCGGTCAGCGTGCAGATGCAGGACGAGCCGAGCGAGGAGGCCATGGCCGACATGTTCGCCGACCTGTACCACAGTGACGGCAAGCGAGTCGGCTGAGGTGGATATGTATCAGTTGCACAGTACCTGCATCACAGGGTCCGCGTGGCAGTTCGCGGTTGTAGCCGGCGCGGCCCGTCATGTGGCCTCGGTCTAAGCAAGACAAGGTAAAGAACAAACATGGGTAGCATGCATCCCGTACAGGTGATCGCCGTGACAGGCGGCAAAGGTGGCGTTGGCAAGACCAACGTGTCGGTGAACCTCTCGCTGGCACTGGCCGAGCTCGGCCGTCGCGTCATGCTGCTGGACGCCGACCTTGGCCTGGCCAATGTCGACGTACTGCTCGGGCTCACCCCCAAACGCACCCTGGCCGACGTCATCGAAGGCCGCTGCGAGCTGCGCGACGTGCTCCTGCAGGGCCCCGGTGGCGTGCGTATCGTCCCGGCCGCGTCCGGCACCCAGAGCATGGTGCACCTGGCCCCGGCGCAGCACGCCGGCCTGATCCAGGCCTTCAGCGAGATCGGCGACAACCTCGACGTGCTGGTGATCGACACCGCTGCGGGTATCGGTGACTCGGTGGTCAGTTTCGTCCGCGCCGCGCAAGAGGTGCTGCTGGTGGTCTGCGACGAGCCGACCTCGATCACCGACGCCTACGCCCTGATCAAGCTGCTCAACCGCGACTACGGCATGAGCCGTTTCCGCGTCCTCGCCAACATGGCGCAGAGTCCCCAGGAAGGCCGCAATCTGTTCGCCAAGTTGACCAAGGTCACGGATCGCTTCCTCGATGTCGCCCTACAATACGTCGGTGCAGTTCCCTACGACGAGTGTGTACGCAAGGCAGTGCAGAAGCAGCGAGCGGTCTATGAAGCCTTTCCGCGTTCCAAGTGCGCGCTGGCGTTCAAGGCCATCGCGCAGAAGGTCGACAGCTGGCCGCTGCCGGCCAACCCGCGTGGACACCTGGAGTTCTTCGTCGAGCGGCTGGTGCAACCGACCAGTGCGGGACCTGTGCTATGAGCGCGAGCGGCTACCGGATGTACAGCAAGGCTTCACGTGACGCCCAGTACGAACTGATCGAGCGCTATGCCCCGCTGGTCAAGCGCATCGCCTACCACCTGCTGGCGCGGCTGCCGGCCAGCGTGCAGGTGGAGGACCTGATCCAGGCCGGGATGATCGGCCTGCTCGAAGTCTCCAACAAATACGATTCGAGCAAGGGCGCCAGTTTCGAGACCTACGCCGGCATCCGCATCCGCGGTGCGATGCTCGACGAGGTGCGCAAGGGCGACTGGGCGCCGCGCTCGGTACACCGCAATACCCGCATGGTCAGCGACGCGATTCGTGCAATTGAAGCAAAAACCGGCCGTGACGCTAAAGATCACGAGGTTGCTGCCGAACTTCAATTGAGTCTCGATGATTACTACGGGATTTTGAACGATACCTTGGGCAGCCGCCTGTTCAGCTTCGACGACCTGCTGCAGGACGGCGAGCATGAAGGGCTGCACGAGGATGGCGCCAGTGCCCAGCTCGAGCCGTCGCGCGATCTGGAAGACGAGCGCTTTCAGGCAGCCCTGGCCGACGCGATCGCCAACCTGCCGGAACGCGAACGCCTGGTCCTGGCCCTGTACTACGACGAAGAGCTGAACCTCAAGGAAATCGGTGAGGTCCTGGGGGTCAGCGAGTCGCGCGTCAGCCAGTTGCACAGCCAGTGCGCAGCCCGTCTGCGTAGCCGGCTGGGGGAATGGCGGGCGCGTTGAACGCGGGTTCGATGCAGTCGTGACAACGTGGTAGCCGGAATTGATTGAACGCGCGTTCAGCGCTGGACGCGTTAAAGACTGCTTGGAGGTCTAATTGAACAAAGATATGAAAATCCTCATCGTTGACGACTTCTCGACGATGCGGCGGATCATCAAGAACCTGCTGCGTGACCTGGGCTTCACCAACACGCACGAGGCCGACGACGGCACCACCGCGCTGCCCATGCTCGAAAGCAACAACTTCGACTTCCTGGTGACCGACTGGAACATGCCCGGCATGTCCGGCATCGACCTGCTGCGCAAGGTACGTGCCGACGAGCGCCTGAAGCACATGCCCGTGCTGATGGTCACTGCCGAAGCCAAGCGCGAGCAGATCATCGAAGCGGCCCAGGCCGGCGTCAACGGCTATGTGGTCAAGCCTTTCACCGCCCAGGTGCTGAAAGAGAAAATCGACAAGATCTTCGAACGCGTCAACGCCTGAGGCGTGCAACGGGGGCGCTATGGACCATAACGAATCATCGTTGGGCGACTTCGAGTCGACCCTGAAGAAACACGCCCAGGAACTGGTCGCGAGCCTTGAGCGCGGCCAGTTCGGCGACGCGGTGCAACTGATCCATCAGCTGAACCAGACCCGTGACCGCGGCCTGTACCAGGAAGTCGGCAAGCTCACGCGCGAGCTGCACAGCGCGATCGTCAGCTTCCAGATCGACACCCACGGCCCGCAGGCCGAGGAAATGTCGCAGATCACCGACGCCACCGAGCGCCTGGCCTACGTGGTCAAGCTCACCGAGGCTGCGGCGAACCGCACCATGGACCTGGTCGAGCAGGGCACGCCCGTGCTCCACGACCTGGGCGAGGAAGCCCGCCTGCTGCAGAACGACTGGCAGCGGTTCATGCGCAAGGAAGTGGCGGCGCCGGAGTTTCGCGAGCTGGTCCAGCGTGTCGACAGGTTTCTGGCGCGCAGTGCCGAGGATAGCCACAAAGTTGGCGGCTACCTCAACGACATTCTCCTGGCCCAGGATTTTCAGGACCTGACCGGCCAGGTGATCAAGCGCGTGACCTCGCTGGTCACCGAAGTCGAAAAGAATCTGCTCAAGCTCGTGTTGATGGCCAGTCAGGTCGACCGCTTCGCCGGTATCGAGCATGACCGCCAGCAGATGCGTGACGAGAGCGACCACAACAAACATCCGACTCGGGGTGAAGGACCACAGATTCATGCCGATAAACGTGAAGATGTCGTGTCCGGTCAGGACGATGTCGATGATCTGCTGTCCAGCCTGGGTTTTTAGGGAGCACGTTTGATGAGCTTCGGCGCCGATGAAGAAATCCTTCAGGATTTCCTGGTAGAGGCCGGCGAAATTCTTGAGCAACTGTCCGAACAACTGGTCGAGCTGGAAAGCCGCCCGGACGACTCCGACCTGCTCAACGCAATCTTTCGCGGTTTTCACACTGTAAAAGGGGGCGCCGGCTTCCTCCAGCTCAACGAGCTGGTGGAGTGCTGCCATATCGCCGAGAACGTCTTCGACATCCTGCGCAAGGGAGAGCGCCGGGTCGATGCCGAACTGATGGACGTGGTCCTGGAAGCCCTGGACACGGTCAACAGCATGTTCGGCCAGGTGCGCGAGCGTACCGACATCACCCCGGCCACCCCGGAGCTGCTGGGCGCCCTGGCGCGCCTGGCCGAGCCGGCGGGTGCCGAGCCTGCCGCCGCGCCCGAGCCTGTCGCGGTTGCCGCTGCGCCGGAACCGGTGGCTGCCGCTTCCGGCGACATCACCGACAGCGAGTTCGAGCAACTGCTCGACTCCCTGAGCGCCGTGCATGATGCCGCCGAAGCGCAGGACGCCGAGGTCGCCAGCGACGAAATCACCGACGCCGAATTCGAATCCCTGCTCGACCAGCTGCACGGCAAGGGCCAGTTCGCCGCCGACAGCCTGCCAGGCACCAGCGCCGCCGCGCCGGTCGCCGAAGTGGGTGGCGAGCCGAGCGACGAGATCACCGACGCCGAGTTCGAAGCCCTGCTCGACCAGTTGCACGGCAAGGGTTCCTTCGCCGTGGACGCGCTGCCGGGTGCTGCGGTTGCCGCGCCAGTTGCCGTGGTCAGCGAAGCACCGGCGCCTGCCGGAAGCGACGAGCACATCACCGAACACGAATTCGAAGCGCTGCTGGACCAGTTGCACGGCAAGGGCAAGTTCGCCGCCGATGCCGTGGCGGCCACTGCTGCACCTGCCGCCGTAGCCGCACCAGCGGCCGCTGCTGCCGCCAAGCCAGCTACTCGTCCTGCACCTGCTCCGGCCGCTGCCAAACCGGCTGCCGCCGCGCCTGCCCGCCAGGCTGCGGCACCTGCCGCTGCCGGCGACAAGCATCCGCCGGCCAGCGAAGCGGAAACCACCGTGCGCGTCGATACCGCGCGCCTGGACGAGATCATGAACATGGTCGGCGAACTGGTGCTGGTGCGTAACCGCCTGGTGCGCCTGGGCCTGAACAGCGGCGACGAGGCCATGTCCAAGGCCGTGTCCAACCTCGACGTGGTCACCGCCGACCTGCAGACCGCGGTCATGAAGACCCGCATGCAGCCGATCAAGAAGGTCTTCGGGCGCTTCCCGCGCCTGGTTCGCGACCTGGCCCGGCAGTTGAAGAAGGAAATCAACCTGGAGCTGGTCGGCGAAGAGACCGACCTCGACAAGAACCTCGTCGAGGCCCTGGCCGACCCGCTGGTCCACCTGGTGCGCAACGCCGTCGACCACGGCGTGGAAACCCCGGAAGAGCGCGAAGCCTCGGGCAAGTCCCGTGGCGGCAAGGTGGTCCTGGCGGCGGAGCAGGAGGGCGACCATATCCTCCTGTCCATCTCCGACGACGGCAAGGGCATGGACCCGGCGGTGCTGCGCGCCAAGGCCGTGGAAAAGGGCCTGATGGACAAGGACGCGGCCGATCGCCTCAGCGAGTCGGACTGCTACAACCTGATCTTCGCCCCGGGCTTCTCGACCAAGACCGAGATTTCCGACGTGTCCGGCCGCGGCGTCGGCATGGACGTGGTGAAGACCAAGATTTCCCAGCTCAACGGCTCGATCAACATCTACTCGGCCAAGGGCCAGGGCTCGAAGATCGTCATCAAGGTGCCGCTGACCCTGGCGATCATGCCGACCCTGATGGTGATGCTGGGCAACCAGGCCTTCGCCTTCCCGCTCGTCAACGTCAACGAGATCTTCCACCTCGACCTGTCGCGGACCAACGTGGTCGACGGCCAGGAAGTGGTGATCGTGCGCGACAAGGCACTGCCATTGTTCTACCTCAAGCGCTGGCTGGTCAGCTCCGCAGCTCATGAAGAGCAGCATGAGGGCCATGTGGTGATCCTTTCCGTGGGCACCCAGCGCATCGGCTTCGTCGTCGACCAGTTGGTGGGCCAGGAGGAAGTGGTCATCAAGCCGCTGGGCAAGATGCTCCAGGGCACCCCGGGCATGTCGGGCGCCACCATCACCGGTGACGGACGCATCGCGCTGATCCTCGACGTGCCGAGCATGCTCAAGCGTTACGCCGCACGGCGAATCTGATACCCGGGTGGCGCGGCTTCGCGGCCGCGCGCCCTAATGGAGTGTTTATGGCAGTCAAGGTCCTGGTGGTGGATGATTCCGGTTTCTTCCGCCGCCGTGTCTCGGAAATTCTCTCGGCGGACCCGACCATCCAGGTCGTCGGTACGGCGACCAATGGCAAGGAAGCGATCGACCAGGCACTGTCGCTCAAGCCCGACGTCATCACCATGGACTACGAGATGCCGACCATGGACGGCATCACCGCGGTCCGTCACATCATGCAGCGCTGCCCGACCCCGGTGCTGATGTTCTCCTCGCTGACCCACGAAGGCGCCCGGGTGACTCTCGATGCGCTGGATGCCGGCGCGGTGGACTATCTGCCGAAGAACTTCGAGGACATCTCGCGCAACCCCGACAAGGTCAAGCAGATGCTGTGCGAGAAGGTCCATACCATCTCCCGCAGCAACCGTCGGTTCAGCAGCTACTCCAGTTCATTGCCGGCGGTGAGCACCACCTCGTCCAGCCCGGTATCGTCGCTGGGCTCGGCCCGCGCGCCGTCCGCGCTGCCGACCCGTGCCGCCGCTCCTGCGCCGGCAGCGGCGGCCAGCCATTCGCCTGCGCCCAAGCGCAAGGCCTACAAACTGCTGGCCATCGGCACCTCCACCGGTGGCCCGGTCGCCCTGCAGCGGGTCCTGACCCAACTGCCGGCCGGCTTCCCGGCGCCCATCGTGCTGGTCCAGCACATGCCGGCGGCCTTCACCAAGGCCTTCGCCGAGCGCCTCGACAAGCTGTGCAAGATCAGCGTCAAGGAAGCCGAGGACGGCGACATGCTGCGTCCCGGCCTGGCCCTGCTTGCCCCGGGTGGCAAGCAGATGATGGTGGACGGTCGCGGCATGGTGAAGATCCTGCCGGGGGACGAACGCCTCAACTACAAGCCCTGCGTGGACATCACCTTTGGTTCGGCGGCCAAGTCCTATGGCGACAAGGTGCTGGCCGTGGTCCTCACCGGCATGGGCGCCGACGGCCGCGAAGGCGCGCGCCTGCTCAAGCAGGGCGGCAGCCAGGTCTGGGCCCAGGACGAGGCGAGCTGCGTGATCTACGGCATGCCCATGGCGATCGTGAAGGCCAACCTGGCTGACGCGGTCTACGGGCTCGACGATATCGGTCGCCACCTGGTCGAGGCCTGTATCTGATGGACGTTCTCAGCCTTCTCGGCATCATCCTGGCCTTTGTCGCAATCGTTGGCGGCAACCTTCTCGAAGGCGGCCATGTCGGTGCGCTGGTCAACGGCCCGGCGGCGCTGATCGTGCTGGGCGGGACCCTCGCCGCGGCGCTGTTGCAGTCGCCGCTGAGTTCCTTCAAGCGTGCCCTGCAGATCTTCGGCTGGATCCTCTTCCCGCCACGGGTCGACCTGGCCGGCGGCATCGACCGGGTGGTCAACTGGAGCCTGACGGCGCGCAAGGAAGGCCTGCTGGGCCTGGAAGGCGTGGCCGATGCCGAACCGGACGCCTATGCGCGCAAGGGCCTGCAACTGCTGGTGGACGGCGCCGAGCCGGAAGCCATCCGCAGCATCCTCGAAGTCGACTTCCTCACCCAGGAATCCCGCGACATCCAGGCCGCCAAGGTCTTCGAAAGCATGGGCGGCTATGCGCCGACCATCGGCATCATCGGTGCGGTGATGGGCCTTATCCACGTCATGGGCAACCTGGCCGATCCGTCGCAGCTGGGTAACGGCATCGCCGTTGCCTTCGTCGCCACCATCTACGGCGTGGCCAGCGCCAACCTGATCCTGCTGCCGGTGGCCAACAAGCTCAAGGCCCAGGTCATGCGCCAGTCGCGCTACCGGGAAATGCTCCTGGAAGGCCTGCTGTCGATCGCCGAAGGCGAGAACCCGCGGTCCATCGAACTGAAGCTGCAAGGCTTCATGGAGTAAGCATGGCCCGTCGTCGCAAGGTCGAGGAACACGAGAATCACGAACGCTGGCTGGTGTCCTACGCGGACTTCATCACCCTGCTGTTCGCCTTCTTCGTGGTGATGTACTCGATTTCCTCGATCAACGAGGGCAAGTACAAGATCATGTCGCAGGCGCTGATCGGCGTGTTCAGCGAGTCCGAGCGCAGTACCCGGCCGATCCCCATCGGCGAGGAGCGCCCGCTCAGCACCCGCCCGGCGCAGCCGATCGTCAAGGACAGCGAGCAGACCGATGCCGGTCTCAACCAGTCCAGCGCCGATCCGCTGAAGACCATCACCGACCAGGTGATGGAGGCCTTCGGCGACCTGATCAAGAGCGACCAGATGACCGTGCGCGGCAACGAGCTGTGGATCGAGATCGAGCTCAATTCCTCGCTGCTGTTCGGCAGCGGCGATGCCATGCCCAGCGACATCGCGTTCAACCTGATCGAGAAGGTGGCGAACATCATCAAGCCGTTCGCCAACCCGATCCACGTCGAAGGCTTCACCGACGATCAGCCGATCCGCACCGCGCAGTACCCGACCAACTGGGAGCTGTCCTCGGCCCGGGCCGCGAGCATCGTGCGCCTGCTGGCCATGGAAGGGGTCAACCCGGCGCGCATGGCCTCGGTGGGCTATGGCGAGTTCCAGCCGATCGCCCCCAACAGCACCGCCGACGGACGGGCGAAGAATCGTCGGGTGGTACTGGTGATTTCCCGTAACCTCGACGTGCGTCGCAGCCTGACCGGCACCGGTACCGCCAACGCGCAGCCGGACGCCGCACTGAAGCGGGCTGGCACACAAACTGCACCGCCAGCGATAACACCAACGGCGGGGAGTACTCCCGTCAAAACTCCGTCGTCCTCGACCTTTTAATCGATCCCGGCTGGCAACCGTCTGACCGGGAGGAAACCGCGCATGAGAGTCTGGGCAGTAGCCAATCAAAAAGGTGGCGTAGGCAAGACCACCACGTCCATCGCCCTGGCAGGCCTGCTGGCCGACGCCGGCAAGCGCGTGGTTGTCGTCGACCTCGACCCGCACGGGTCGATGACCAGCTATTTCGGGCATAACCCGGACACCCTGGAGCACAGCAGCTTCGACCTGTTCCAGCACAAGGGCCAGGTGCCCGACGGCCTGCCCGGGCAGTTGCTGCTGCCCACCAGCAACGAAAAGATATCCCTGCTGCCGTCGAGCACCGCGCTGGCGGTGCTGGAGCGCCAGTCGCCGGGACAGAACGGCCTGGGCCTGGTGATCGCCAAGAGTCTGGCGCAGCTCTGGCAGGACTTCGACTACGCCCTGATCGACAGCCCGCCGCTGCTCGGCGTGCTGATGGTCAACGCCCTGGCCGCGAGCCAGCAACTGGTGATCCCGGTTCAGACCGAATACCTGGCGGTGAAGGGCCTGGAGCGCATGGTCAGCACCCTGGCCATGGTCAACCGCTCGCGCCGCCAGGCGCTGCCGTTCCATATCGTGCCGACCCTGTTCGACCGCCGTACCCAGGCTTCCATGGGCACCCTCAAGGTGCTGCGCGACGGTTACCCGGAGAACATCTGGCACGGCTACATCCCGGTGGATACGCGCCTGCGCGATGCCAGCCGCGCCGGGGTGACGCCTTCCCAGTACGACGCCAAGAGCCGCGGCGTGGTCGCCTACCGGGCGCTGCTCAAGCACCTGCTGCAACAGAAAACCGTGGCGCAGGTGGCCTGATGAATCGTCCGCAGATCGCCACCAAGCCGCAGATGGCCTTGCAGTCCTACCTCGACGGACTGCTGCAGGAAGCCACTGAAGAAATCATCGAGCCGGTGGTCGCACCGGTTGTCGTCCCCGTGGTAGCTCCGGTAGTAGCTCCGCTGGTGACCGCGCCGGAGCCGGTCACCAGCGAAGTCCTCGACGAGTTCCAGGCCGCGGTTCTGGAAGAGCAGGCCCGCGATGCCCGCCGCGAGTCGCTGGCCGCCCGCGCCGCGCCAACCACCTTCGCCGAACCGTCGCCGATTCGCATCCCGGTGGCACCGCCGGCGCTCAAGGTAGCGCCTGTCGTCGAGCCGGTGGTAGAGAAGGTGGCCGCGCCGGTGGTGGCCGAGGTCAAGGCCGAGGTCGAGGCGCCGCAGCGGGTCGAACCGTTGGTGGACGTGCACCTGCCGTCTCCGCCGCAGCCGCCGAAGACCGTCGACGGGCGTCCTGCCTGGGCCGCCGAGCCGTTCGAATGCCTGTTGTTCGACGTCGCCGGGCTGACCCTGGCGGTGCCACTGGTATGCCTGGGCTCTATCTACTCCCTGGCCGGCCACGAGCTGACGCCGCTGTTCGGCCAGCCGGAATGGTTTCTTGGCATCCTGCCGAGCCAGGCGGGCAACCTGAAGGTGCTGGACACCGCGCGCTGGGTCATGCCCGAGCGCTACCGCGACGATTTCCGCGAGGGACTGCAATACGTGATTTCGGTGCAGGGCTACGAATGGGGGCTGGCGGTGCACCAGGTCAGCCGCTCGTTGCGCCTGGACCCGAACGAGATCAAGTGGCGCTCGCAGCGCGGCCAGCGGCCGTGGCTGGCGGGCACGGTGATCGAACATATGTGCGCATTGCTGGATGTCGCTGAACTGGCCGAGCTGATCGCCAGTGGCGCCGTCAAGAAGATGCAGCTGGGAAACAAATGATCGGTCGCGCACTGGCGCGATCGCACTGAGCACTCCGCCGATGGCGGTTCTTGAGGGTTAGGGGAATGAAAAAGACGTCTGGACAAGGTTCCGAAGATCCGATCCTGCAGTGGGTTACCTTCCGCCTGGACAACGAGTCCTATGGCATCAACGTGATGCAGGTCCAGGAAGTCCTGCGCTACACCGAGATCGCCCCGGTGCCGGGCGCGCCGAGCTACGTGCTGGGCATCATCAACCTGCGCGGCAACGTGGTCACCGTGATCGACACCCGCCAGCGCTTCGGCCTGGTGCCGAGCGATGTCACCGACAACACCCGCATCGTCATCATCGAGGCGGACAAGCAGGTGGTGGGCATCCTCGTCGACAGCGTTGCCGAAGTGGTCTACCTGCGGCAGTCCGAAGTGGAAACCGCGCCGAACGTCGGTAACGAGGAATCGGCCAAGTTCATCCAGGGCGTGTGCAACAAGAACGGCGAACTGCTGATCCTGGTCGAGCTGGACAAGATGATGACCGAGGAAGAGTGGTCCGAGCTGGAGAACATCTGAGTTGATCCTTGAGGTAGCGGTTTTATTCCTGGCCTTGCTGTGGGCATTGAGTGCCTGGCTGTTCGTCGGCTACAGCAAGCGGCAGCGCGAGCTGGCGTCGCAGCAGGCCCAGGGCGATGCGCTGCGGGACCAGCGCATCAAGGACCTGAACAAGCGCCTGGATGATTACCAGAACATGTCGGTGTCCATGGGCGAGGCCTTGCACGAATTGCGTGCGACGGTTGCCCCGCTGCCGGAAAAACTGCTCCAGCTGGAACAGCGCGACCCCAACAGCCTGTCGTTTGCCCAGGCGGCGCGGCTGGTGGGGATGGGCGCCAGCGTCGACGAACTGACCCAGACCTGTGGCCTGACCCAGGCCGAGGCGGAGTTGATGAGCAAGTTGCACAAGAGCTGAGGATTTCTGCGTTCTTCAGGGCCTTGACGCTGCGCCACGGCGCTCCGACAAGCCAGCCCCCACAGTGATTGCGGTGCTCTTGAGAGCAACGGAGAGCCCTGTGGGAGCTGGCTTGCCAGCGATCGGCCCGAGCAGGCCCTACATCATTTCGGCCCCGGCAACCGCTTCAGATCCGGCGTGATATCCCTTTCCACCGGCCCCTCGTCGTAGAACCCCACCGGCACCTTGCCCTTCAACTGCCAGGCAAAGGCAATGATCTCGGCGATGGTCAGGTACAGCGCTTCGGGGATGCTGTCTCCCAGCTCCATGCGCGCCAGCAGCCTTACCAGTTCGGCATTCTCATAGATCGGCACTTCATGTTCGCGGGCAATCGCGAGGATGGCTTCGGCCAGCTCGTCGTCGCCTTTCGCCGTGAGGGTCGGGGCCTGGGCGCCGTCGTAGCTGAGGGCGATGGCCTGGCGCGGTGGTGTCTTGCGGGTCATGCGTTCTCGTCCACCCAGCGTTGTTCCAGATGCGTGCGCGCCCCTTGGGGCGGGACGCCTTGATGGCAATGCAGTTCGCCGACATTCACCCCGCGGGCCACCAGCCGCGCGCGCAGGTCGCCCAGCTCGCGCTCGATCAATGCCGCGGTTTCCGGGCGCTCCGCCCACAGCTGGCTGGACAGGCTGCCCTGGGTGATCTGCGCCTGTACCTGCAGCGGCCCGAGGGGATGCAGGTCGAAGGCCAGGTCGATGCGCCAGAGCATCTCCAGCGGATCGCGGCGCTGGCGTTCCGGGTCGGCCTGCTGCTGCGGGGTTTCCTCGCGCTGCACCTTGACCTGCAATGGCATGAATTCCGGCCCGGTGCGCAGGGGAATCTCGGTTTGCCAGGTGGTTTGCAGGTTGCCGTCCGGGGTCTTGCCGGTCTGCTCCAGACTGGCCAGCTGATGGCTCTGCATCCGCGAGATGGCCGCTGCGGCGAGGCGCAGCAGGTGTTGCAGGTCTTCCTCGCCGTCGCTGCTCTGCAACAGGCGCGTCGGCAGGGGGAAGCCACCCGGCGGTGTACGCGGCGCCACCTGGCCGAGGGCGCCGAGGGCGCTGCGCAGGATGCCCGGCAGCGCTTGCGCGACGGCCGCGTTGTTCTGGGTGAACAGCACGCCACCCGGTACGTTCGGCAGCAACTGGGCGATCAGGCGCACCACCTGGGCCTTGATATCCGGCACCACCTGGGCGCTGGCGCCGTTGAACAGCTTGGCCTCCAGGAAGGCGCCACTGTTGCCCAGGGCCTGGGCCAGCTGGCGGGCATCGCCGAGCTGGCGGATATCCGGCAGGCTGGCCAGCAGCTTGTCGACGCTGGCGCGCACGTCCGCCGGCTGGCCGTCGTCGGCGCCGATGCGCTGCATGGCCGCCAGCAGGCCTTGCAGGGAAGCCTGGCGGTTCTGCTGGGCGCTGAGGTTCTGGGCGATGGCCATCTGGTCCTGGCGCCCGCTCAGCGGCACGAAGTTCAGTTGCTGGTCGCCCATCACCCGCGCACTGAGCAGGCTGCCCAGGGGCAGCGGACGAGGGGAGTCGATGGCCAGGGTCGCACCGGCCTGGGCGGTGTTGAGCAGGCTGACCAGCGAGCGATACAGCGGCGGCAGGCCGGCACCTTGCTGCTGCAGCTGGGTGGTCAGCACCTTGCCCTGCACCAGGGTGCCCACCGGCAACTCGCGGGTATCGAGGCGGGTGAGGGCGGCGACATTGCTGGCGATGGCCTGTTGCAGGGTGATGGCAAGCTGGCTGGAATTGGGCTGGCTGACCGTGACCAGGGTGCCCTGGGCCAGGGGCTGGCTGGCGCTGGCTGCGACCATGGTCTCCCGGCCATTCTGCTGAAGCAGCTTGATCAAAAGTTGGATGTCCTGGCCGACCTGGCGCAGCGAAACTACCTCACCCTTGGCCGTTTCTCCCGGTTTCAGCAGGTCCGGCTGCTCCTGCAGCAGTTGCACCAGCTCGCCGGTCATCGCCGAGCCCCGCGCCTGTTGCGCGGCGGCGGCAAACTGTGGGCCGAGGCTGTTTATTTCGCCTGTCATGGCTGTTGCGACCTGTTCAAATAGCCCTCTTTACAGTAGGACATGGCATGTATAATGCCGGCCGATTTCTTCCAGACCGGTCGGCCAGGTTTTCGTTGTCACTATAACGGCCAGGCCAGTACCGACTTGAGACAGTCCCGAACCAATAAGGCGAATCTGTGACTCCTCATCTCCAAGCCGTGGGCCTGGCCTGCGAGCGCGACTGGCGAATGCTCTTCGAACACCTCGAACTGCGCGTGTGCCCCGGCGACATGCTGCAGATCAGCGGCCCCAACGGCAGCGGCAAGACCAGCCTGCTGCGCCTGCTCGCCGGCCTGATGCAACCGACCAACGGCGAGATCCTCCTCGACGGCAAGCCGCTCAGGGAGCAGGGCAGCGAACTGGCCCGCTCCCTGGTGTGGATCGGCCACGCCGCCGGGATCAAGGACCTGCTCACCCCGGAAGAAAACCTCACCTGGCTTTGTGCCCTGCATCGACCGGCCACCCGCGAGGCCATCTGGCAGGCCCTGGAGGCCGTGGGCCTGCGCGGTTTCGAAGATGTCGCCTGCCACACCCTGTCCGCCGGCCAGCAGCGCCGCGTGGCCCTGGCCCGGCTGTACCTGGACAGCCCGCCGCTGTGGATCCTCGACGAACCCTTCACCGCCCTCGACAAGCAGGGCGTGGCCCAGCTCGAAGCGCACCTGGCGCAGCACTGCGAGCAGGGCGGCATGGTGGTCCTGACCACCCACCACACGCTGGCGCAGACGCCGTCCGGCTACCGTGACATCAACCTGGGGCAGTGGGCGGCATGAGCGTATTCGTCCTGTTGTTGCGCCGTGAAGCGCGCCTGTTGTGCCGTCGTCCGGCAGAGCTGGCCAATCCGCTGGTATTCTTCGCGATCGTCATCGCATTGTTCCCACTTGCGGTAGGTCCTGAGACACAATTGTTGCAAATTTTGTCTCCAGGATTAGTCTGGGTAGCCGCGCTTTTGTCCGTCCTGCTCTCGCTGGACGGGCTTTTCCGCAGTGATTTCGAGGATGGATCCCTCGAACAGTGGGTCCTTTCGCCACACCCCCTGCCACTACTGGTACTGGCAAAGGTACTGGCACACTGGGCTTTTTCCGGGCTGGCACTGGTATTGTTGTCGCCGCTGCTGGCGGTGATGCTCGGCCTGCCCGTGGAATGCCTGCCGGTCCTGCTGGCATCGCTCTTGCTCGGTACCCCGGTACTGAGCCTGTTGGGCGCCGTGGGTGCGGCCCTGACGGTTGGTTTGAAACGTGGTGGCCTGCTGCTGGCGCTGCTTATTTTGCCGCTATACATCCCTGTATTGATCCTGGGCAGTGGCGCGCTACAAGCAGCAGTGCAAGCTATGCCGGCAACCGGATACCTGCTCTGGCTCGGCAGCCTGGCCGCCCTTGCAGTCACCCTTGCACCTTTTGCAATAGCCGCCGGCCTGAAGATCAGCGTCGGCGAATAACGAGGTCTGGGCCCCCGCCCAGCAAAGACCCTGGATGTACCGTGATGAAAAGCAGCGCAATAAGCTGGACATGGTTTCACAAGCTCGGTTCCCCCAAATGGTTCTACGCCATCAGCGGCCGCATGCTGCCCTGGCTTGCGATCGCCGCGATCCTGCTGATCGGCACCGGCGTGGTCTGGGGCCTGGCCTTCGCCCCGCAGGATTACCAGCAAGGCAACAGCTTCCGGATCATCTACATCCACGTGCCGGCCGCGATGCTGGCGCAGTCCTGCTACGTCATGCTGGCGGTGTGCGGGGTGGTGGGGCTGGTGTGGAAGATGAAGATTGCCGACGTCGCCCTGCAGAGCGCCGCGCCCATCGGTGCCTGGATGACCGCCGTGGCGCTGGTCACCGGGGCCATCTGGGGCAAGCCGACCTGGGGCAGCTGGTGGGTCTGGGATGCCCGCCTGACCTCCATGCTCATCCTGCTGTTCCTCTACTTCGGCCTGATCGCCCTCGGCCACGCCATCAGCAACCGTGACAGCGCGGCCAAGGCCTGTGCGGTGCTGGCCATCGTCGGGGTGATCAACATCCCGATCATCAAGTACTCGGTGGAATGGTGGAACACCCTGCACCAGGGCTCGACCTTCACCCTGACGGAAAAACCGGCGATGCCGGCGGAGATGTGGCTGCCGCTGCTGCTCACGGTACTGGGCTTCTACTGTTTCTTCGGCGCCGTGCTGCTGCTGCGCATGCGCCTCGAAGTGCTCAAGCGCGAAGCCCGCGCCAGCTGGGTCCGGGAAGAAGTACTGAACAGCCTGGGAGGTGCACGATGAGCTTCGCATCCTTCGGCGACTTCCTCGCCATGGGCCATCACGGCCTGTATGTCTGGTCGGCCTACGGCATCTGCCTGGCGGTGCTGGCCATCAACGTCGCCGCGCCCCTGCTGGCCCGCCGCCGTTACCTGCAAGCTGAGGCGCGCCGCCTGCGCCGGGAGAACGCCAAGTGAATCCGCAACGCAAGAAGCGCCTGTTCATCATCCTCGGCCTGCTTGCCGGCCTCGGTGTCGCTGTCGGCCTGGCCCTCAGCGCGCTGCAGGAAAACATCAACCTGTTCTACACCCCGACCCAGATCGCCAATGGCGAGGCGCCGCTGGACACCCGCATCCGCGCCGGCGGCATGGTGGAGAAGGGCTCGGTGCAGCGCTCCAGGGACTCCCTCGACGTGCGTTTCGTGGTCACCGACTTCAACAAGTCCGTGCCGATCACCTACCGCGGCATCCTTCCCGACCTGTTCCGCGAGGGCCAGGGCATCGTCGCCCTGGGCAAGCTGAACGCCGAAGGCGTGGTGGTGGCCGATGAAGTGCTGGCCAAGCACGATGAGAAGTACATGCCGCCGGAAGTCACCAAGGCCCTCAAGGAAAGCGGGCAGACGGCCTCGGGAGTACCTGCACAATGAACGCTTCGCTGATCATTCCCGAACTCGGCCAGTTGTCGATGATCCTGGCCATCTGCTTCGCCTGCGTGCAGGCCACCCTGCCGCTGCTCGGCGCCTGGCGCGGCGACAGCCTGTGGATGGGCCTGGCGCGCCCTGCGGCCTGGGGCCAGTTCGCCTTCCTCGCCTTCGCCTTCGCCTGCCTGACCCACGCCTTCATGACCGACAACTTCTCGGTCGCCTACGTCGCCAGCAACTCCAACAGCGCCTTGCCCTGGTACTACAAGTTCAGTGCCGTGTGGGGCGCCCATGAAGGCTCGCTGCTGCTCTGGGCGCTGATCCTCGGCGGCTGGACCTTCGCCGTGTCGATCTTCTCCCGGCAACTGCCGCAGGTCATGCTCGCCCGGGTGCTGGCAGTCATGGGCATGATCAGCGTCGGCTTCCTGTCGTTCCTGATCATCACCTCCAACCCGTTCCAGCGCCTGCTGCCGCAGATTCCCGGCGATGGCCGCGACCTCAACCCGCTGCTGCAGGACATCGGCCTGATCGTCCACCCGCCGATGCTGTACATGGGCTACGTCGGCTTCTCGGTGGCCTTCGCCTTCGCCATCGCCGCGCTGCTCGGCGGGCGTCTCGATGCCGCCTGGGCGCGCTGGTCGCGGCCGTGGACCATCGTCGCCTGGGCCTTCCTCGGCATCGGCATCACCCTCGGCTCCTGGTGGGCCTATTACGAGCTCGGCTGGGGCGGCTGGTGGTTCTGGGACCCGGTGGAAAACGCCTCGTTCATGCCCTGGCTGGTGGGCACCGCGCTGATCCACTCGCTGGCGGTCACGGAAAAGCGTGGCGTGTTCAAGAGCTGGACCGTGCTGCTGGCCATCGCCGCGTTCTCCCTCAGCCTGCTCGGGACCTTCCTGGTCCGCTCCGGCGTGCTGACCTCGGTGCACGCCTTCGCCTCGGATCCTGAGCGCGGCATCTTCATCCTGTTCTTCCTGCTGGTGGTGGTCGGCGGTTCGCTGACCCTGTTCGCCCTGCGCGCGCCGGTGGTGAAGAGCCAGGTCGGTTTCGCCTTGTGGTCCCGCGAGACCCTGCTGCTGGGCAACAACCTGGTGCTGGTGGTGGCGGCCTCGATGATCCTGCTCGGTACCCTCTACCCGCTGGTGCTGGATGCCCTGACCGGGGCCAAGCTGTCGGTCGGCCCGCCGTACTTCGATGCCCTGTTCATCCCGCTGATGGCGCTGCTGATGGTGGTGCTGGCGGTGGGTGTGATCGTGCGCTGGAAGGACACCCCGGGCCGCTGGCTGGCCAGCATGCTGACCCCGGTGCTGGTGGGTGCCGCCGTGCTGGCGCCGATCGGCGGCCTGCTGGTGGACGACTTCGACTGGCCGGTGCTGACCACCTTCGCCCTGGCCGCGTGGATCGTTCTCGGCGGCGTGCGCGACATCCTCGACAAGACCCGCCACAAGGGCCTGCTCAAGGGCATCCGCGGCCTCAATCGCAGCTACTGGGGCATGCACCTGGCGCACCTGGGCCTGGCGGTCTGTGCCCTGGGCGTGGTGCTGTCGAGCAACAACAGTGCCGAGCGCGACCTGCGCCTGGCGCCGGGCGAGTCGGTGGAACTGGCCGGCTACCAGTTCGTCTTCGAAGGTGCCAGGCACTTCGAAGGCCCCAACTTCACCTCCGACAAGGGCACCGTGCGGGTCCTGGAAAACGGCCGCGAGATCAGCGTGCTGCACCCGGAAAAACGCCTGTACACCGTGCAGCAGTCGATGATGACCGAGGCCGGGATCGACGCCGGTTTCACCCGCGATCTCTATGTCGCCCTCGGCGAGCCCCTGGAAAACGGTGCCTGGGCGGTGCGGGTGCACGTCAAGCCGTTCGTCCGCTGGATCTGGCTGGGCGGCCTGCTCACCGGTCTCGGCGGTTTCCTCGCGGCGCTGGATCGTCGCTATCGAATCAAGGTCAAGACCAAGGTGCGGGATGTCCTCGGTCTGGAAGGAGCGACTGCATGAAGCGTTGGATCATGGTGCTGCCGCTGGCGGTGTTCCTGCTGGTGGCGGTGTTTCTCTACCGCGGGCTGTACCTGGACCCGGCCGAGCTGCCCTCGGCGATGATCGGCAAGCCGTTCCCGGCCTTCGCCCTGCCCAACGTGCAGGGCGACCGGCAACTGACCGAGGCCGACCTCAAGGGCAAGCCGGCGCTGGTCAACGTCTGGGCCACCTGGTGCGTGTCGTGCAAGGTCGAGCACCCGGTGCTGAACAAGCTGGCCCAGCAGGGCGTGGTGATCTACGGGGTCAACTACAAGGACGTCAATGCCGATGCCCTGAAGTGGCTGGCCGAGTTCCACAATCCCTACCAGATGGATATTCGTGACGAGCAGGGCAGCCTTGGCCTGGACCTGGGCGTCTACGGCGCGCCGGAAACCTTCTTCATCGACGCCAAGGGCATCATCCGCGACAAGTACGTCGGCGTGATCGACGAGACCGTCTGGCGCGAGAAGCTGGCGCCGGTCTACCAGGCCCTGGTCGACGAGGCCAAGCCATGAAGCGCTGGCTCGCAGCCGCCGTGCTCGGCCTAAGCCTGTGCGGCGTGGCCAAGGCGGCCATCGACACCTACCAGTTCGCCGACGAGGCCGAGCGCGAGCGTTACCGCGAACTGACCAAGGAACTGCGCTGCCCCAAGTGCCAGAACCAGGACATCGCCGACTCCAACGCGCCGATTGCCGCCGACCTGCGCCGGGAAATCTTCCGCATGCTCGGCGAAGGCAAGAGCAACCAGCAGATCGTCGACTTCATGGTCGATCGCTACGGCGACTTCGTCCGCTACAAGCCGGCGCTGACCGCGAAAACCTGGCTCCTCTGGTTCGGCCCGGCGGCGCTGCTGCTGGGCGGTATCGGCGTCATGGCGGTGATCGTGCGCAAGCGCCGCGCACCGGCAAGCAACGGCTCGGCCGACCTTTCCCCCGAGGAGCGCGAGCGCCTCGCCAAACTGCTGGACAAAGAACAGACCCATGACTGATTTCTGGCTCGCTTCAGGCCTGCTGTTGCTGGTAGCCCTGAGCTTTTTGCTGATTCCGGTGTTGCGTGGCCGTCGTGCGCAGCAGGAAGAAGACCGTACCGCCCTCAACGTCGCCCTGTACCAGGAGCGTGTCGCCGAACTGCAGGCCCAGGGCGAGGCGGGCGTGCTCGACGCCGATGCGCTGGCCCGTGGCAAGGACGAAGCGGCTCGCGAACTGCTGGCCGATACCGAGAATGCCGATGTCTCGCGCAGTGCACGGCTGGGCAAGGCGCTGCCGATCGTTGCGGCGTTCCTGGTGCCGGCCATGGCGGTGGGGCTCTACCTGCACTACGGCGCCAGCGACAAGGTCGCCCTGACCCAGGAGTTCGCCCAGGCGCCGCAGTCGCTGGAAGAGATGACCTCGCGTCTTGAGCGCGCCGTCGCTGCCCAGCCAGACAACGCCGAAGGCCTGTATTTCCTTGGCCGTGCCTACATGGCCCAGGAGCGGCCGGCGGACGCGGCCAAGGCCTTCGAGCGTGCCGTGGGCGTTGCCGGCCGTGCGCCGGAGCTGCTCGGGCAGTGGGCCCAGGCCCTGTACTTCGCCAACGACAAGCAGTGGACTGCGCAATTCCAGGCCCTGACCGACGAAGCGCTGAAGGCCGATCCCAAGGAAGTCACCAGCCTCGGCCTGCTGGGCATCGCTGCCTTCGAAGGCGAACGCTACCAGGAAGCCGTCGACTACTGGAACCGCCTGCTGGCGCAGCTTCCGGAAGGCGACAGCTCCCGTGCCGCGCTGCTGGGCGGTATCGAAAAGGCCAAGGAGAAGCTGGCGGCGGGCGAGGGCAAGGCCTCGGCGCCGGTGGCCGCAAGCGCGGCGAAGCTGACCGTGCGGGTGGAACTGGCCGCGGCCCTGAAGGACAAGGTCAAGCCGGACGACACGGTATTCATCTTCGCCCGTGCCAGCTCCGGTCCGCCCATGCCGCTGGCGGCCAAGCGGGTCACCGTGGCGCAGTTGCCGATCGAGGTCGAGCTGAGCGACAGCGACGCGATGATGCCGAACATGAAACTGTCGAGCTTCCCTGAAGTCCAACTGATGGCACGCATCTCGCGCGCCGGCCAGCCCACCAAGGGCGAATGGGTCGGCAGCGGTGCGCCGCTGGCGAGCACGACTGCGACGCCACAACACCTGACCATCGATCGACCGGACCTATAAGAGAGCTTCCATGAACAGCACCGTACGCCTGACCCTGATTACGCTGGCCCTGGGGTTGAGCGCCTGTACGGTGCACCAGCAGCAGCCCGATCGCCAGCCGCTGCCGCCGATCGAAACCCTTCCCCCCTCGGGCCCGGTGATCAAGCCGGGCCCGACCGCACCGAAACCCACCGTCACCCCGACGCCGAAACCCATGCCGCGCACCTCGGCCAGCTTCGCCCCGCCACCCGGCGGAGCCAGCCACTGGGACCCGAAACTCGGCGTGTACGTCCTCGAAGGCAAGAGCAACACCTTCTACCGCCAGCGCACCTACTACCGCTGGAACAACGGCTGGAGCTGGTCGACCAATCCCGAAGGCCCATGGCAGGAGACCGATTCCAGTGGCGTGCCAGGCGGTCTGGGCCGCGCGTTCGGCCAGTAATACCGGCATAATGCCCCCTCGCCAATTGCCTGGGAGCCTGTGATGACGAAGACGGTACTGGTGCTCGTTGAAACGGTCGACGACTACCTGCCCCTGCTGGAAGACCACGGTTATCGGCTGATCCGCGCCAAGACACCGGCCTTGCGTGCCGAGGCGATCGCGCGCCACGGCGCTGAAATCGATGTGGTATTGACCCGCGGGCCGCTGGGCATCACGGCCGAGGAAATCGCCGCGCTGCCCGCCTTGCGCCTGGTCTGCGTGATCGGTGCGGGCTACGAGCAGGTCGACCTGGCCGCTGCTGCTGCGCGCAATATCGTCGTCACCAATGGCGCCGGGGCCAATGCCTCGGCGGTGGCGGATCACACCATGGCCCTGCTGTTCGCCGTGGTGCGGGATATCCCTCGGGCTGATGCCACCACCCGGCTTGGCCAGTGGAACCGGGTCATCAGTCCGTCGCTGGCGGGCAAGCGCCTGGGGATCCTCGGGCTGGGGGCGGTGGGCATGGCAATCGCCAGGCGTGGCGCCCTCGGCTTCGACATGCAGGTGCGCTACCACAATCGCTCGCGGCGCGATGATGTGCCGTACCAATACTGCGAGAGCGTGCTGGAGCTGGCGCGGGAGTCGGACTTCCTTATCGTCGCCACGCCGGGTGGAGCCAATACCCGGGCGCTGGTCGGGCGCGAGGTGCTGGATGCGCTGGGGCCGCAGGGTTACCTGGTGAATATCGCCCGGGCCAGCGTGGTGTCCACCGCCGAGATGGTCGCGGCGCTGCGGGAAGGGCGGATCGCCGGGGCGGGGCTGGATGTGTTCGATGACGAGCCGTCGGTGCCGGATGAATTGAAGCAACTGGGCAACGTGGTGCTGACGCCGCATGTGGCGGCACAGACGCCGGAAGCGGCACGGGACATGGTGGCGCTGGTGTTGCAGAACCTGCAGGCGTTCTTTGCCGGCGAGCCGGTGCTGACACCCGTGAGCGCCTAGGCAAACTGCGGTCACTGTAGGAGCGGGTTCACCCGCGATGACGGCGGTGAGCCCAACATCGTCATCGCGGGTAAACCCGCTCCCACAAGCACCGCGGTGTCAGCAAGATATTGGCTACACTCTCCAGCCACTCACCCAGGCAAGGAGCTCACATGACCACCCACCACGGCAGTTGCCTGTGCAACGCCATCCAGCTCAGCGTCACCCTCGACGACGACAGCCTCGGCGCCTGCCATTGCAGCATGTGCCGCAAGTGGAACGGCGGCCCGCTGCTGACCGTCCACAGCAGCCAGGCCCCGCAGTTCAGTGGTGCGCAGCCAACGGTCTTCGACTCCTCCGATTGGGCCGAGCGGGGCTTCTGCGCAACATGTGGCAGCCACCTGTTCTATCGCCTCAAGGGCGGCAATTTCTTCGCCATCCCGGTGGGCGTG
Organism: Pseudomonas ulcerans; assembly: GCF_036324125.1. Lineage (NCBI taxonomy): Bacteria > Pseudomonadati > Pseudomonadota > Gammaproteobacteria > Pseudomonadales > Pseudomonadaceae > Pseudomonas > Pseudomonas ulcerans. The sequence continues at coordinate 101,106 of NZ_JAZDQN010000001.1, forward strand.
CTCGATGGCGAACACGCCTGGGACTTCAACCTGCAGGTGTATATCGACGAGAAACCGTCGTACTACTGCTTCTCCAACGTCACACAGACCATGACCGGCGCGGAAGTGGTCGAGCAGTTCAGCTAACCAGGGTTGGCCGGTAGCACCAGTGCCAGGGCTCGAACTGGTAGCCCATGGCATTGCCTCGCGGGTAGGAGAGGTAGAAACCGAAGCGTTCGGCATTCAGCTTCAGCCATTCGAAGGCTGCGCTGTGCTCGAACTCGGTTTCCAGGGAGTTGATGTCTACCGCGCCCCCCGTGTGATGCTCGCTGAAGCCGGGCGGAGCGCTGACGGCGAGGATCTGTTCCAGGTCCTGCTGCTTGTTCAGCTTGTAGCGGATGATCTTCGCCTGGTAATCGATGCTGCGAAATGCCGAGACCAGCCACAGTTCCACATGCTCCCGTGCCGCCGCCGCGCGCAGCTGACGCCAGGCTGCGGCTGCTTCCGGCTCCAGTTCGAAGCGGCGGCCATCCGCGTCGATCTCGGCAATGGCCAGTACCGGGGCTTCCGGGTATTCGACGAAACCACGGGCGATCAGCAGCTCCTCGCCGATCCCCAGTTCCTTGCACAGCGCCTTGATTTTCTCGTTCATTGTTATGTCCTTGTGACGCTTGTCCGGGTGATCCTAGCTGATTGCGCTGAATCTGCTTCGATGCAGGTTCGCCCGCAGTCGCAGTTTGCCCGTGCTGTTGTTGCAAATTACTGATATTCCTGCGAAAAGGCTGCGACCTATGTCACAGCTTGAACAAAGAGGTCCGCGCCATGAGCGATGAACTGCAAATCACCGACGTCCAGCTGGGCGACGGCAAGGAAGTGGTCAAGGGCGCCCTGATCACCACCCATTACATCGGGACGCTGGCCGATGGCAGCGTGTTCGACTCTTCCCACCAGCGCGGCAAGCCGTTCCAGTGCGTGATCGGCACCGGCCGCGTGATCAAGGGCTGGGATATCGGCCTGATGGGCATGAAGGTGGGCGGCAAGCGCAGGCTGTTCGTGCCGGCGCACCTGGGCTACGGCGAGCGCAGCGTCGGTTCGATCCCGCCGGGTTCGGACCTGCATTTCGAGATCGAAGTGCTGGAAGTGCTGACCCGCGACGATTGATCCGGGCGTCTTAATTCCGTAACACCTGCTGGTTACATTCACCTCAGCTTACGGATGAGCACCCCAAGGACAGAACCAATCGGGCCTGCTGCACTCTCAAGGACGCCCGTATCCAAGGAAGGAGCGACAGACAGGGATGCTCCGCGGCTTCGGCCGCGGGGCAGCACTGGCGGGTTGGTTCCATGTCTTTGTCCTAAGGGTTGATCATGAAGTTGCCCGCGATTTCTCCTTCGCGCCGTCAGGCGCTGCTCGGCTCCGTGCTTGTCGCTGGCGCCGCGCTCCTCGGATTCACCACCTTCGACAGTTTCGCCAGGCCGGTCGACGGCACCCAGACCCTGGTCTTCCTGCGCCATGCGGAAAAGCCCGGCGAAGGCCTCGGCCAGTTGAACTGCCAGGGCCTCAACCGCGCCCTCGATCTCGCCACCTTGCTGCCGGAGAAGTTCGGCAAGGCTGATTACGTGTTCGCCGCCGACCCCACCCGCGAAGTGGAAGAAGGCGCCAATGACGACAGCTACAGCTACCTGCGGCCGTTGATGACCATCAGCCCGAGCGCCATCAGGCTCGGCCTGCCGGTGAATATCGACTACGGCGCCAACGACACCAACGCCCTGGCCCGCGAGCTGACCAGCAACAAGTACCGCAACGCCACGGTGTACACCGCCTGGTCTCACGGCTATCTCCCGGAGCTGATCAACGCCGTGGCCGGCAAGGCGCTGGGGGAAGATCAGGTGATCAGCAGGGACTGGGAGAACAGCGATTTCGATTCGCTGTACGTGCTGACCCTGACCTGGCGCGATGGCAAGGCGACGATGCTCAGTCGCAACGTGAAGCAGGGGCTGGATGGCGGGGATGCGAGTTGTCCCGGTGCCGGGGTCTGACGCGGCCGGGTCGGGCCCGTCAGGCGATCATCCCGTGCAGTAGAAACGCCGTGAAGCGCCGTACCTCGGCCTTGTGCGCATCCAGGTCAGGCACCGCCTGGCTGCACAGGCGCAACAGCTGCAGGTGGCCGTAGTCGTTGAACAGGTACGCGGCATAGCCGGTGTCCAGGTCGGCGCGCAGCTTGCCGCTGTCGCGCAGGTCGTCGAGCAGCAGCGCCAGTTCCGCCACCAGGGCATCGTTGACCCGCTTGTAGACCTCCGGCACCTCGGTCTGGGTAGTGCCCAGCAGCGGCAGCAGGGGCGGCAGGATCTCGCGCCACAGCGGCGCGGGCAGCACGCCGAACGCGTACTCGGTCAGGCAATGCTCGAAATAGCAGATGGCATCCAGCGCCTCGGCGAATTCCGGTGCCCGCCGCCGTGCTTCGGCGACGGCGCGGTGATCCGCCTCGCGCAATTTCTCCAGAAGGATCTCCTGCTTGCTGCCGAAGTAGGCGAACACCGTAGGCACCGAAACCGCCGCCAGGCGGGCGATCTGCTCCATGGTGGTGGTCTGGTAGCCCTGCTGCTCGAACAGATCCAATGCCGTACGGCTGATGGCCTCGCGGCGCATTGCCTTTTGTTGTTCACGCAGTCCGCTCACCGCTACTCCTCGCTCTGGTCAGTCCCTGCCGGGGTGCCCGCCAGCATACCCGGAATTTCATTCGTAAAATAATTTTATTGACTAAAATATTTTTACGGATCAAGAATATTTCCACGCAAGCCATAGCCGATGTCTGCGCCAGGCACCTGCGTAACCACACCGGAAAACATGCTTTGCAGGCCCCTGCGCACGGGTCAGGGCGTTGTCTTGCCCGCCGCCAGGGATTCCTCGATCTGCCTACCCCCAACTACAACGACAATGGGAGCAGCAAGGATGACCCGATCCAGTCACACCTGGACGCTGTTGGTACTGACCGCCGTGATCGGCGAAAACGGCCATGCCGGCCAGACCTTCAGTGCCGGCGACCTCAATGGCGAATTCACCCTCGGCGTTGGTGCCGCCAGTATCGACGCGCGCCACGTCAACTTCGGCCTGGGTCGCATCGACCTACGCGACGGCTCCGTCGGTTCCGGGCGCAGCACCTGGCAGGAGGCCTACCTCAAGCCTGGCTTGACCCTGGACTACGCTTTCGCGCCCGACACCCGTCTGTTCGCCGGCGGCGCCTTGCTCGGGGCGCATACTTTCGGCGATGGCGATGCTGGCGGCTACACCCGCGGCGGCGACGGCCGGGTGGCGGTCGAGCAGGCCTATGCCGGGGTTCGCCACGACGACTGGACCTTTACCGCCGGCAAGCAGGACTTCATGGTCGGCAGCGGTTTCATCGTCATGGATGGCCACCTCGACATGTTCGATGACGGCGCCTACTGGCTTGGCCCGCGAACGGCGTTCCGCGACTCGGCGGTGCTCGCTTTCGGCCATGGCGACGTCGCCACCCAGGCCTTCAGCCTGCGTACCGACGACCATCTCGGCGACTTCCGCATGAACGGCCTGAACCTCGACTACCGGCCCGCCGACCAGGTCGACCTGGGGTTGATGGCGCTGCGCGTGGATGCCAGCGATCCCCATGCCAACCCGTTGCAACCGCGCGACGGCATGCAGGTGTACAACCTGCGGGCGCTGCAGGCCAGGGTGCCGGGCCTGGCCGACCTGACCCTGCACGGCGAATACGCGTTGCAGCGCGGCAGCGGCGCCGGTGTCGACTACCACGCCAGCGCCTGGTACGCCCAGGCCGACTACGCCTTCCCGGCGTTGCCGCTGCAACCGCTGCTCAGCTACCGCCATGCGCGTTTCTCCGGCGACGACGACCCCACCGACCACACCCAGGCCGCCTGGGATCCGCTGAGCAAGGGCTTCACTGGCTGGAGCACCTGGCTGATCGGCGACATCGTCGGCAACTACCTGCTCTACAACAGCAACGAACGGGTCGACCAATGGACCCTGCGTACCCAGTTGACCCCGACCCTGACCCTGGGCGGCATCCACTACCGCTTCAGCCTCGACGAAAAGCTGTTCAACGGCATGCCTGTCAGTGACCGGCGCTTCGCCAACGAGAACGTGGTGTTCCTCGACTGGCTGCCCACCCCGGCCATCGCTGCCTCGTTCGCCGTCAACTGGGCCCAGCCGCTGGGCGCCGCCCGCGAGCTCTATGGCAACGACGATTTCCGCACCCTGGCGATGTACGTCACCTACCGCTACTGACCCCCCCTTTTCTACAACAACGAGTTTTTTCTATGACTGCCGACCTGATCATCCACAACGCCCGCATCTACACCGTCGACCCCCACCGCCCCTGGGCGAGCGCCGTGGCCGTGGCCGGCGAACGCATCCTTGAAGTTGGCGACCAGGCCAGCGTGATGGCCCATGCCGGCGCCGGCACCCGGCTGATCGATGCCGGCGGCAAGCTGGTGCTGCCGGGCTTCGTCGAGTCGCACTGGCATTTCTCCACCACCGCCTTCGCCTTCCAGGCCTTCGTCAACCATGAAGACCCGAACCAGGTGCTGGCCTTGCTCAAGGAGTACGTCGACAGCCACCCCGAGGAAAAGGCCATTACCGGCATGGGCTGGATCCAGGCCTTGATGCCCGCCGAGGTGCTGCGTCGCGAAGTACTCGATGCCATCTGTCCCGACAAGCCGGTATGCCTGCTGTCCACCGACTACCACACCATGTGGGTCAACAGCTGCGCCTTGGAAATCGCCGGGATCGACCGTGATACCCCGCCGGTGGAAGAGGGCGCCAGCTGGTTCGAAAAGGACCCGCTCACTGGCGAGCCCACCGGGGTGATCGTCGATGGCGCCGCTTATTCGCTGCTCATGCAACGCCTGAGCGAAGCGGGCTATCTGCCGGTGGGTATCGACCTGTATCTGCGCTCGATCGCCCTGTGGCAGGAGAAGCTGGTCGCGGCGGGCATCACCACGGTGTTCGACGCCGGCTTCCTCGACCCCAGCGGCGACCAGACCCTGCTCTACGAAACCCTGCAGCAGTTGGAGCGGGAAGAGCGCCTCAAGCTGCGCGTGGTCGGCAGCTTCATCGACATGGGCACCGAGGCCGACCCGGTGGCCATCCTGCAGGACCTGCGCAGCCGCTACGACTCGCCGCTGGTCAAGGCCCAGGCGCTCAAGCTGATGCTCGACGGCACCGAGATGAACCACACCGCCTTCCTCCTCGAACCCTACTGCGACAAGCCCCACAGCTGTGGCTCGACGACCATGCCCGAAGCGGTGTTCGAGCGCCATGTGCGCAAGGCGGACGCCAATGGCATCGACGTCATGGTCCACGCTGTCGGTGATGGCGCGGTGCGCATGGCCCTGGACGTGTTCGAGCGCACCTATGCCGCCAACCCGCCGCGGGACCGCCGCCACGTCATCACCCATGCGTTCCTCACCCACCCGGACGACATCCCGCGTTTTCGCCGCATCGGCGTGATGGCCAACACCCAGTTGCAATGGGGCGTGGTCGACGCCTACGCCGAGGCCATCCAGAAGTCCTACGGCCACCAGCGCTGGGCCTCGATGTACAAGTTCCGCACCTTCATCGACCAGGGTGTCACCGTTTCGATCGGCATGGACGGCCTGGCCTGCCAGTGCCGCTGCCAGCACCGCCCGGTGGAGCATATCGAGTCCGGCCATACCCGCCAGTTGAGCGGCGAACCGAACGCGCCGGTGATGCCCGATGGCAACGAACGCCTGAGCATCCCGCAACTGATCGCTGCCTACACCCTCAACGGTGCCTACCAGTTGGGCCTGGAACGGGAGATCGGTTCGATCACCGCCGGCAAGCGCGCCGATATCATCATCCTCGAACAGGATCTGTTCGAACTGGAGCGCTACCAGATCGGCAAGACCGAGGTGGCCATGACCCTCATGAACGGACGCATCACCCACGACGCCGGTACCACCGGCCAGGCCTGACCCTGATCGACGCGGCCAGCCGGCCGCGTCTCCCGCTCCCGATGCCGGAACCGACCATGCACAACAACAATAAAGCCCTGCTCCTGCGTGCCGTCCTGATCTACATCGCCGCCACCTCGCTGATCATCATTGGCGTGCAACCCATCTTCATCGGCCTGCTGGCCGAGCGCCTGGACCTGGACCTGAGCCAGCAGGGCTGGATCCTCTCCATCGAAATGACTGGCTCCCTGCTCGGCAGCCTGCTGTTGCCGGCACTGGGCCGGCGCCTGTGCGGGCGCAACCTGTACCTGGGCGCGGCGCTGGCGGCGGCCTTGCTCAACCTGGCCAGCGCCGGCCTCGACAGCTACGGCGCGTTGCTGGCCTGTCGCTGCGCCTGCGGGATTGCCGCCGGCGTGCTGTACGCCGGCGCCATCAATGCCCTCGGCCGGCTGCCCGGGCAGGACCGCTCGTACGGCCTTTCGCTGCTGCTGCAAACGGCGATCTTCGCCCTCTACGCCACCAGCATGCCGCACCTGGCACAAGCCTATGGCGAGCGCTGGGCCATTGCCTCCATCGGCCTCTGGTTCGGCGTGATCCTGCTGGTCGCCCTGGTCATTCCCACCCATCTGCGCATCGGTGATTCGGCGCGCAGCGCCGGCGATGGTCTGGGCTCGGCGCTGATCGGGCGTTGCTCGCTGCTGGGCATGCTCTGCCTGCAACTGGCGATCTACAGCATCTGGGGATTCGTCGACCAGTTGGCGCGCGAGCGTGGCATCGATGCCGTCGACGTGGGCTGGGCTTTCGGCGTGGGCGTGCTGGGTGGCCTGCCGGGCGGGGCGCTGCCGAGCCTGCTGGGCGGCCGCGTCAGTCGTGGCCCGATGATCGGCCTTGGCTCGTTGCTGGTGTTGCTGTCCATCGTCATGCTGGCGCGCTACACCCACGATGCCGAAGACCTGTGTGCGGCGCTGTTCCTGATGAACCTCGGCTGGGTGCTGGCGCTGACCTACTACATGGGTGCGATCGCCACCAATGATCCGCGTGGGCAACTGACGCCGCTGGTGAGTGTGCTGCAGTCCGGCGCGTCGGCGGTGGCCCCGGCGTTCATTGCGCTGCTGCAGATGGGCAATGCCCGGGAGTCGATCTTCGTCACGGCCGGGGTGGCGGTGATGACCGGGTTTGCCCTGAAGTCGTTTGCCGGATGGGCTCAGCGTCACGGGAAACTGGAGAGGGCGGACTGAAAAAGACGAGGCGCAGATACCAGGGGAGATGACCCGGACGGGTCCTGGCAACGATTGTCGCGCCTCGCAAAATGCGGTTGCCGGCCTTGGATGTTCCGGCAACTCACCGTGGAACTACATACCTGAACCTCAGCGCCCGAAGCGCGCCGGCCAGCCGATCACGCGTTTTTCGCGGGGCGTGGCATAGGTGCGGCTCTTGGACGTGGACAGGCCCAGTTGCACCAGCGACTCGGCCATCTTCACCGCCGCGCTGACCCCGTCCACCACCGGCACGCCCGTGCGCTGGCGGATCTTCTCGTCCAGGCCGGCCATGCCGCCGCAGCCCAGGCAGATCACCTCGGCCTTGTCCTCGCGCACCGCCCGTTCCGCCTGCTCGACGATGGCTTCCAGGGCGCGCTCCGGCTGTTCTTCCAGCTCCAGCACGGCCATGCCGCTGGCCCGCACCGAGGCGCAGCGATCAAACAGGCCGGAGAGCTTGAGGCGGTCCTCGATCAGCGGCACGGTGCGGTCCAGGGTGGTGACCACCGAGTAGGCATGGCCGAGGTACATGGCGGTACTGGCGGCGGCATCGGTGATGTCCACCACCGGCACGTTCAACAACTCCTGCAGGCCTTCGCGGCCGTGTTCGCCGTAGCCGGCCTGGATCACCGCGTCGTAGGGGCCGTCGTAGGCCAGCACCCGGTCCATCACGGCGATGGCGGCCAGGTAGCTTTCGAAATTGCCTTCCACGGACTCTGCGCCGAAGTACGGGGTCAGGCCGATGATCTCGGTGCCCGGCGCGGCGACCGCCTGGGCTTCGCGGGCGATGGCCTCGGTAATGGCCTCGGTGGTGTTGACGTTGACGATCAGGATACGCATGGGGGTTCTCGCTAAGGCAGTGACGGCCCGGCAGTCCCGGGCCGAAAAAAGGACGATCAGTGGCTGACGCTGTCGACGGCGATGGATTCGCCGCTGACCTCGGCGTAGTGCCGGTTGCGCGGGGCCATGAGCAGGTAGATCAGGCCGGCGATGCCCGCGCCGATCATCCAGGAGAACGGCGCGATGGTTTCGAAGTTGGGCACCAGGGCCAGGACGATGGCCAGCAGCGCGGCCGGGATGAAGGCGGCGATGGCCCGTGGATTGATGCCACGACGGTAGTGGTAGGCGCCGTTTGAGTCCTCGCTGTAGAGCTCGGGCACGTTGACCCGGCCTTTGCGCACCAGCCAGTAGTCCACCATGATCACCCCGTACAGCGGGCCGAGCAGGGCGCCGAGGCCGGACAGGAAGTACATGATCACCAGCGGGCTGTTGTAGAGGTTCCACGGCAGGATCAGCACGGCGAGGGTGGCACTGATCATCCCGGCGCGGCGGAAATTCAGGACCCGCGGTGCCAGGTTGCTGAGGACGAAGGCCGGGGCGACGAAGTTGGCCATGATGTTCACCGCCACGGTGACGATCAGGAAGGCCAGGCAGCCGAGCACGAGGAAAAAGGTGCTGGGGATGCTGGCGATGATCTGCGTCGGACTGTCGATGATCTGGCCGTTGATCTTGAACTGCGCGCCGCACAGCAGCACGGAGATCACCGCGAAGGCCAGGATGTTCACCGGCAGGCCCCAGAAGTTGCCGGAGCGGATGGTCTTGCGGCACGGCGAGGAACGGGCGAAGTCGCAGAAGTTCAGCACCAGGGTGCCGTAGATCGCCAGCCACAGCGCGCCGCCGGCGAAGATGTTGTGCCACATGGCGGCCCCGGTCAGCGGTTCGCGCACCGACCAGGCGATGCTGAAGTCGGCCTGCACGTACATCCAACCGGCCAGGCAGGTGACGGTGAGCAGGATCACCGGCCCTGCGAAGGCTTCGTAGCGGCGCACCATCTCCATGCCGTAGGCGAGTATCACCAGTTGCACCAGCCAGATCGCCACGAAGCACACCCAGCCGAGGCTGGACAGGCCGAGGATCGAGTCCTGGTCATAGACGGCGAGGCTCGGGGCGACGGCGGTAAGCAGCACCCGCAGGACCACCGAGGCCAGGTAGGTCTGGATGCCGAACCAGGCGATGGCGATCACCGCGCGGATCAGCGCCGGGATCTGCGCGCCGTGGATGCCGAAGGCGATCCGGCTCATCACCGGGAACGGTACCCCGGTCTTCTGGCCCATGTAGCCGGACAGGTTCATGAAGAAGTACACCAGCGCCGCGCCGATCCCCAGCGACAGGAGGATCTGCCAGCCGCCCAGGCCCATGGCGTAGAGGCCCATGGCGAAGGAGTAGTTGGCGATGTTGTGCACATCGTTGGTCCACAGGGCGAAGATGCTGTAGCGGCCCCAGCGCCGCCCCTCGGCCTTGGTCGGGGCGAGGTCGTGGTTGTGCAGGCGGGGACTGAGGGTGACGGGTTGTTGCGGCTGCGTCGACGGTTCGGGGATAGACGAGGAGAAGTCCAGTTCTGTCTTGTTGTAGAGACTCATGCTCATTCCGGCGTGCTCCTGATACTCGTGGCGCGATGAGGCCTGGTCGATGAACCACGAGAACCAAATGGTTAGGGGCATTCCGCTACCCGGCGACGGCAGGTGGGCGGATCTGAAGTGTGCTCTGGATTCTTTTGAGTTGTATACAAAGCACGAGAGCACTAAAGCCAGATCCATGCCATGGGAAGTCTGTGCGTCGAGTCCTTATCTCATTGAACTTGCTAATAAATTTTGTAAGTAACTGAAATGGTGAATTTATAAATTGACCAATTAAACAGGTTTTATTTTTTCCGTTAGTTGAATTCTGATTAGTTGGTCAAGTTATTAATACGAAAGGATGTAACGATTTGGGGCGCGGGTTGTGGTGATTGCACACAAAAAAGGCACTTTAGGTTACATATTTGTATGCACTTTATGTTTGTGGGGGCTTTGGATTGGACACACCTGTATCTGCGGAAGGCGGATGTCAATCCATCGGCGGCAACCGTCGTTTCACCGGGGTCTTCTTGACGATCGCGGTGCTGGTCTCGGCATGGCTGTTGAGCTTGTCCAGCAAGGTGTCCAGCTGTTCCATCGAGCGCACGTGCAGGCGCGCGATGAAGCAATCGTCGCCGGTGACCTTGTCGCATTCGGTGAATTCCGGAATGGCGATGATCTGCCGTTCCACCTCATGCAACTGCCCCGGCAACGGGCGGATGCGCACGATGGCCTGCAACTGGTAGCCGAAGCTGCGGGCATCCACCTCCACCGTGTAACCCTTGAGCACCCCGCGTTCCTCCAGGCGCCGCAGGCGCTCGCTGACGCTGGGGGCGGACAATCCGGTGAGGCTGGCCAGCGCCTTCAGCGAGCGCCGCGAGTCCTCCATCAGGGCGTTGAGCAGCAGTTGGTCGATGGCATCGGTCATGGGAACACGCCTCGTCAGGTGGATTGATGAAATGGCCTTGATAACAAAGGTAGACGGACCTGCCAGCCTTGTTTATCCACTGGAATGACCCGGCAGACCATCGTCATACTCTGTCACATCTACTGGGAGGTGCGTGATGGACAATTCGCTGCGTCGCGGTTCGCTGGAAATGATCGGCGCCATGCTGATCTCCGGGACCATTGGCTGGTTCGTGCTGGTGTCCGGGCAACCGGTGCTGGATGTGGTGTTCTGGCGCTGTGTGTTCGGCGCCGCCACCTTGCTGGCGATCTGCGCGGCCATGGGCTTCCTGCGCCCGGGCCTGCTGACCCGTACCACCTTCCTGCTCGCCGTGCTCAGTGGCGTCGCCATCGTCGGCAACTGGGTGCTGCTGTTCGCCTCCTATTCGCGGGCGTCCATCGCCATCGGCACGGCGGTGTACAACGTCCAGCCGTTCATGCTGGTGGGCCTGGCGGCGCTGTTCCTCGGCGAGAAGATCACCGTGCCCAAACTGTTCTGGCTGGGGGTGTCCTTTGCCGGCATGCTGGCCATCGTCAGTGCCCATGGCAGCCAGGGCGAGAGCGGTGACGCCTACCTGCTGGGCATCGCCCTGGCCCTCGGCGCGGCGTTCCTCTATGCGCTGGCGGCGCTGGTCATCAAGCGCCTGAGCGGCACGCCGCCGCACCTGATCGCGCTGATCCAGGTGTGCACCGGGGTGTTGTTGCTGGCACCGTTCGCCAATGTCGGCGGTCTGCCGACCACCCAGGCGGAACTCGGCAGCCTGGTGACCCTGGGTATCGTCCACACCGGCCTGATGTACGTGCTGCTGTATGGCGCGATCCAGAAACTGCCGACGGCCCTGACCGGCGCGCTGTCGTTCATCTATCCGATCGCGGCCATCGCGGTGGACTGGGCGGCGTTCGGGCACCGCCTGGAAGCGCTGCAATGGCTGGGCGTGGCGGCCATCCTGCTGGCGGCTGCCGGCATGCAGCGGGGCTGGTGGTTCAAATCCGCTGCCCGCGCGAGCGATGCAAAAGCGTAGAATGCGCCGCTTTAGCTCGCCGAAAACCCGCCATGACCGCTGCCATCGAAACCCTGCATCAACACCTGCTCACCGCCCTGAACCCGCCGCCGAACGAAACCCGGCGGCTGTTCCATGGCCGCGGGCGTTGCTGGCCGGGGCTGGAGCAGATCACCGTGGACTGGTTGCAGGGCGTGCTGCTGGTGGCGCTGTTCCGCGAGCCGCCCGAAGGGCAACTGGAGGAACTGCAAGCCATGCTGCGTGGCTTGGCCCCGGGCGACATGGCCGTGCTGATCCAGCACCGCTACCTGCCGGACAGTCCCGGTTACTGGCTGCTCGGCGAGCCGTGCGCGCACAAGGTGATCGAGGAAGACGGCCTGCGCTACCAGCTGGACCTGGGCATGAAGCAGAACAATGGCCTGTTCCTCGACATGCGCCATGGCCGCCGCTGGGTGCGCGAACAGGCGGCGGGCAAGCGGGTGCTCAACCTGTTCGCCTACACCTGCGGTTTCTCGGTGGCGGCGATTGCCGGTGGAGCGGAGCATGTGGTCAACCTGGACATGTCCAGGGCCGCCCTGGCGCGAGGGCGCGATAACCACCGGCTCAATGGCCATGATCTGGGCCGGGTCGGCTTCCTTGGCCACGAGCTGTTCAAGTCCTGGGGCAAGGTGCGCAAGTCCGGGCCCTACGACCTGATCATCATCGACCCGCCGAGTTTCCAGAAGGGCAGCTTTGCCCTGACCCAGGACTACGCGAAGATCCTTCGGCGCCTGCCGGAGTTGCTGAGTGACGGCGGCACGGTGCTGGCCTGTGTGAACGATCCGGGGATCGGGGCGCAGTTCCTGATCGACGGGATGGCGGAGCAGGCGCCCGGGCTGAAGTTCATCGAGCGCCTGGAGAATCCGCCGGAGTTTCCCGAGGTGGAGGTGGGCGGGGGGCTCAAGGCTCTGGTATTCCGCTAGGCACATGGCTGGTTGATTCAGTGCGGACCTTGTGGGAGCGGGTTCACCCGCGATTGCAATGGTGGATTCACTATCGTAATCGCGGGTGAACCCGCTCCCACAAGGTGTGCGTGTCAGGCGCTGGTACTACCCAACCTCTGCGACACTGGATTGACCTGCGCAAAACTCACCTCGTCGGTCTGGTCCACCAGCTTCTTCAAGCGCTCGTTGAACGCCCGGTTCACCGCATACTGCCCGCCCGAAGTGGTCCTGAACTGCGCCGTCAACGTCATGCCATTGAGGTTCATGCTGTCCACCCCGAACACCTGCAACGGGCCCTGCAGGTTGTGCCTCAGGATCGGATCCTCGCTGATCGACTGCCCCGCCTCGCGAATCAGCTTCAGCGCGGCATCCACATCCGACTCATAGCTGAACTGCACCGAGAAGAAGGCATAGGCAAACTGCCGTGACTGGTTGGTGACCGCCTTGATCTGGCCGAACGGCACCGAGTGCACGAAGCCCTTGCCGTCGCGCAGGCGCAGGGTGCGGATGGTCAGGCTTTCCACGGTGCCGGCATGCCCTGAGTCGAGCACCACCCAGTCGCCGATGGCGATGGTGTCCTCGATCAGGATGAACAGCCCGGTGATCACGTCCTGCACCAGTTGCTGCGAACCGAAGCCGATGGCCAGGCCGACTACCCCGGCACCGGCGAGGAACGGCGCGACGTTGATCCCCAGGTTGGCCATGGTGGTGATGGTGCAGATCACCACCAGCACCACCTTGGTGGCGTTGCGTAGCATCGGCAGGATGGTCCGCGTGCGGGTGCTCGGCTGGCGCGAGCTGCGTCGCCCGGGCGTGGGCTTGAGCGCTTCCTGGATGGCGGTGTCGATCACCACCCAGAGCAGCCAGGTCACCAGCAGGATCAGGCCGATGCTGCTCAACGAATCGCTGATCGCCCGGCCGAAGCTGTTGCGCAGGGCGAAGTCCAGCACCGAGAAGCCCCAGATGCGCCCGAGCAGTTCGATGAAGGCCACCGCCATGGCGATGCGCAGCAGGGCGTGGGCCAGGCTGTAGAGCAGCTCCTTGTAGGGCCGCAGGCGCTGCTCGGGGTTGCGCGGCGGGTTGAGGAAATGCTGCAGGGTGATGCTGAGGAACACCCCGCCGATCAGCAGGATGGTGGTGAGCAGGGCCTTTTGCAGGGCGCGCTGGCTTTCTTCGCCGGCGCCGATCAGGTTGATCGCCGAGACCAGGATCATCATCAGGATCGGCAGGTACCAGATGGCCGAGAAGATCCGCAGGGTCTCCTGCACCGCGCGGTGTTGCAGGCGGTCCTTGAGGCTGCGGTTGCGGATCAGGTGCGCCACCGGCCGGCGCGAGCGCAGCACCACCACGGCGAAGGCCAGGGTCGCCAGCAGGCCGGTGAGCACGGCGATGCTGCTGGTCAGGTTGCCGCCCAGTTGCCGCGAGATCTGCGGGCTGGTCAGGGCGTCGCTCCAGGCGGCGAGAAAGCCGATCAGGAACAGCGGCCGGGGAGCGGCCTCGCGGATGATGCGCACCGCCGTGCGCTTGTGGCCGGCGTCGAACAGGGTGATCAGGCACAGGATGAGGGTGGTCGAGAAGATCCCGCTGCTGGTGGCATAGGCCAGGCTCATGCCCAGGGCGCGTCCCACCGAGGGGTCCAGCTGGCGACTGACGAACAGCGCGGCGGGCAGGCTGGCGATGGCCGGCAGGGTGTAGGGCAGCAGGTAGCCGAGGAGTTTCTGCGGCCTTGGCCGGTTGCGCAGCAGCCGGCTGCGCTGGCTGGCGCGGGCGGCGAGGCGGCCGAGGTAGAACAGCACGGCGAAGCTGCCGGCCCAGGTGGCGGTGAGGATCAGGAAGTCGCCGGTCATCGCCAGCAGATCACCGGCGTCGTGGCGGGCCACCAGCTGGTTGGCCTCGTTGGCCGCGCGGTCGGTACGCAGGCGCCAGCTGTCGAGCAGGTGGTGATCGATATCGAGTTCGTCGGAGACGCTGTCCAGGCCGCTGGCCAGGGTCCCGAGCAGGCCGCCCTGGACCACGGGCTCGGGTTCGGCGGGCTTGTCTTCGGTGACGGCGGCCAGTGGACCGGCCAGGGCCTGCCAGCTCAGCAGGCTGCACAACAGGAGGGTGAGCAGGGGGCGGATCACGGGATACTCCTTTGGCCGTGGGGTGACGGAAAGGGTAGACAATGATCTTCAGGGTTTTTCTGCGAGGGATGTGCAATCTGTGAGGGCCCTATCGCTGGCTTGCCAGCGATGAGGCCCTGAAGTCAGGCCCCGTTGGGAGACTTACTTGCCGGTATAGATCTGGTCGAAGATGCCGCCATCGTTGAAGTGGGTCTTCTGCACCGTGCGCCAGTCACCGAAGGTCTTCTCCACCGAAAGGAATTCCACTTTCGGGAAACGATCGGTGTACTTGGCCAGGACCTTCTCGTCACGCGGGCGCAGGTAGTTGGCTGCGGCGATTTCCTGGGCTTCCGGCGACCACAGGTACTTCAGGTATTCCTCGGCGGTGGCGCGGCTGCCTTTCTTGTCGACCACCTTGTCCACCACGCTCACCGGTGGCTCGGCCTCGGCGGATACGCTCGGGTAGATCACTTCGAACTGGTCGCGACCGAACTCACGGGCGATCATCTCGGCCTCGTTCTCGAAGGTCACCAGCACGTCGCCGATCTGGTTGGTCATGAAGGTGGTGGTGGCGGCACGGCCACCGGTGTCCAGCACCGGCGCCTGCTTGAACAGCTTGCCGACGAAGTCCTTGGCCTTGGCTTCGTCGCCGCCGGTCTTCAGTACGTAGCCCCAGGCGGAGAGGTAGGTGTAGCGGCCGTTACCCGAGGTCTTCGGGTTGGGCACGATCACCTGCACGCCATCCTTGAGCAGGTCCGGCCAGTCCTTCAGGGCCTTGGGGTTGCCCTTGCGCACGATGAACACGGTGGCCGAGGTGAACGGCGCACTGTTGTTCGGCAGGCGGGTGACCCAGTTGTCCGGGACCAGCTTGCCGTTGTCGGCCAGGGCGTTGATGTCGGTGGCCATGTTCATGGTGATGACATCGGCCGGCAGGCCGTCGATCACGGCGCGGGCCTGCTTGCTCGAACCGCCGAAGGACATCTGGATGTTGATCTTCTCTTTGTGCTCGGCTTCCCAGTGCTTCTGGAAGGCTGCGTTGTAGTCCTTGTAGAAGTCGCGCATCACGTCGTAGGAGACGTTCAGCAGCGGAGCAGGAGCGGCCTGGGCAAAGCTGCCCACGGCCAGGCTCGCGGCAAGAAGCGAGGCACCAAAGAGTTTTTTCACTGTGCATTCCTTGTTGGCATTGAAGTTAAAAGCATTGTGCCAGCGACTATAGCCAAACGCCGCTTAGGCACAAAAAGATTAAAAAGTACTGTGCTTATTCCAGCTTCTTGAACAACGCATTGCCGCAGCGCGAACAGAAGGCGGCGCCGTGTTCGTGGCTGCCCTTGCGGCACACCGGGCAATCATGGCGCAGTTGCTCGCCGCGCATGGCGTTGGCCAGCTCGGCGGTAAAGATACCGGTGGGCACGGCGATGATCGAGTAGCCGGTGATCATCACCAGGGAGGAAATCACCTGGCCCAGTGGCGTCTTCGGCACGATGTCGCCGAAGCCCACGGTGGTCAGGGTGACGATGGCCCAGTAGATGCCCTTGGGGATGCTGGTGAAACCATGCTCGGGGCCTTCGACCACGTACATCAGGGTGCCGAACACGGTGACCAGGGTCGACACGCTGACCAGGAACACGATGATCTTCTGCTTGCTGCCGCGCAGGGCATCGAGCAGGTAGTGGGCCTGCTTGAGGTAGGGGCTGAGCTTGAGCACGCGGAAGATCCGCAGCATGCGGATGACGCGGATGATCAGCAGGTACTGGGCGTCGCTGTAGTACAGGGCGATGATCCCCGGGACGATGGCCAGCAGGTCGACCAGGCCGTAGAAGCTGAAGGCGTAGCGCAACGGCCTGGGCGAGCAGTACAGGCGCAGCAGGTATTCGACCAGGAAGATGGCGGTGAAACCCCACTCTATGCCCGCCAGCAGGCCGGCGTAGCTCTGGTGCACCTCGTCGATGCTGTCGAGGATCACGGTGATCAGGCTGGCGAGGATGATCAGCAGCAGGATCTTGTCGAAGCGCCGTCCGGCGACGGTATCGGTTTGAAAGACGATGACATAGAGCCTTTCGCGCAGGCTCTGCGGGTTTTCCATGGGGGATGTGGTTCCAGGCGGGTGGTGTTGCGAAGCCTAGGGGGGGATCCGGCAGTTGTGCAAGTCGGCAAAACCGACGCGTAACCCTGTGGGAGCGGGTTCACCCGCGATTGCGTCAGTGAATTCACTACCGTCATCGCGGGTAAACCCGCTCCTACAGGGGGATGCGTCAACCTTGGATATAGCGGTTCTGCACGCCCAGCCGCACCAGCCAGCAAGCCACGATGAACGGCGCGGTCAGCCCCGGAACCGGCAGCAGGTTGAACAGAGGCTGCACCGCGATCGCCAGGACGATCGCCAGCAGTGGCTTCCACGGCTGCGCGCGGGTGCCGCTGAAGGCGAGGGCCGCCAGGGCGGCATTGAAGCCGTACAGCCCCATGTAGGCCGCCGTGGCTTCACCACCGAGCAGCGCGACACTGCCGCCGATGGCTGCGCCAACGAAGGCCCAGGCCGCCGCATAGCGATCCGACAACAGCAAGCCCAAGGCAATCAGCATCCCCGCCAGCGGTTGATCGAGCAGGAAGATCTGCCCCAGCCCTCGCGCCAGTGCATCCAGCGCACTGGCCGGTACCGGCGTGTTGGCCGTCGCCGCAGGCTCGGCCACCAGCAACAACGCCCAGCCCGCCAGCACGAAGGGCAGGGTATAGGCCGGCAGCAACACCGACCCGCCACGCTTGAGCCATTGGTGCACGAGCATGCTGCTGAGCCCGGCGGCGGCGATGATCAGCGGCAACAGCAGCGGCGACCACGGCAGCAGGTAGCTGAACAACACGCCGATCAGCACGCCGTTGTAGCTGTACAGCCCGGCCTGGCGGTCGGCGCGGTCGTAGCCGCGGCGCTGCGCGGTGAGCAGCCCGGCGAGGGCGCCCAGCAGCGCGCCGCCGATCAGGTCGGGAGCGGTGATGAGGATGGCCAGCAGGCAACAGAGGCCGCACAGCGGATTACGCTGCAGCAGCACCTGGCTGAAGCCGTTGAGCAAGGCAGTAGCCCAGTCCGGGCACGGGTTTACGAAATTCTTGGTGTACATGGCAGTAGGTCTGAAGTGGAGTGGGTCGCCTCTTTGGACGAATCTTTTCCCACGGTTAAGGGCACAGCTTTTTGGTCTTCTGGATCGCAGGGCACGCTGGCGGCCATGGCTTCACGCGGATGAAGCGACGGCCGCAGGCCTGCCCCGCGAAAGGGTCAAAGCAGGGTTTCGATACGCAGCGAATTAGTCGATCCCGGCTGGCCAAAAGGCACACCGGCGGTGATCAGCAGCGTGTCGCCGCGGTTGGCCATGCCCTGGGCCTGGGCGATTTCCAGCGCGGTGGAGCAGACTTCGTCGACCTGGCGCAGGCGGTCGTTGACCACCGAGTGCACGCCCCAGACCACGCTCAGACGCCGCGCGGTGACCAGGTTCGGGGTCAGGTTGAGGATCGGCGCCCGTGGCCGCTCGCGGGAGGCGCGCAGGGTCGAGTTGCCGGATTCGCTGTAGTTGACCAGCACCGCCACCGGGAGGATGCCGCTGATGCGGCGGATGGCGCAGCTGATGGCGTCGGACACGGTGGCCTCGGCCTTCGGCCGGCCGACATCGAGCTGGGTCTGGTAGTCCGGGCCGGACTCCACCTGGCGGATGATCTTGCTCATCATCTGCACGGCTTCCAGCGGGTAGTCGCCGGAGGCGGTTTCCGCCGACAGCATCACCGCATCGGCGCCTTCGGCTACGGCGTTGGCGACATCGGTCACCTCGGCGCGGGTCGGTGCCGGGGAGAAGCGCATCGACTCCAGCATCTGCGTCGCGACAACTACCGGCCGGCCAAGCTGGCGGCAGGTGGCGATGATGTTCTTCTGGATCTGCGGCACGGCTTCGGCCGGCACTTCCACGCCCAGGTCACCGCGGGCGACCATGATCGCGTCGCTCAGCTCGGCGATCTCGCGCAGCTGGGTGACCGCAGAAGGCTTCTCGATCTTGGCCATGAGGAAGGCGCGGTCGCCGATCAACTGGCGCGCTTCGACGATGTCCTCGGGACGCTGCACGAACGACAGCGCCACCCAGTCCACGCCCAGTTCCAGGCCGAAGGTCAGGTCGCGGCGGTCCTTGGCGGTCAGCGGGCTGAGGTCCAGCACGGCCTGCGGCACGTTCACGCCCTTGCGGTCGGACAGTTCGCCGCCGTTGAGCACTTCGGTGTCGATGGCGTCGGCGTGCTTGGTGGTCACCCGCAGGCGCAGGCGGCCGTCATCCACCAGCAGGTCCATGCCCGCTTCCAGCGCGGCGATGATCTCCGGGTGCGGCAGGTTGACCCGGGTGGCGTCGCCCGGGGTCGGATCGAGGTCCAGGCGCAGGGCCTGGCCGCGCTTGAGCATGACCTTGCCTTCGGCCAGGCGGCCGACCCGCAGTTTCGGACCCTGCAGGTCCATGAGGATGCCCAGCGGGTAGTTCAGCTGGCTTTCCACCTCGCGGATCCACTGGTAGCGCATGGCGTGGTCTTCATGTTCGCCGTGGCTGAAGTTGAGGCGGAAGATGTTGACCCCGGCTTCCACGAGCGTGCGAACGTCGTCGATGCCTTTGATCGCTGGGCCGAGGGTGGCGAGGATTTTGACTTTTTTGTCAGGCGTCATGTTGGGCAGTCTCAAGAATGAGGATGGCGCGGAAATCGTTGACGTTGGTCCGGGTCGGCTCGGTGACGATCAGCGAGTCGAGCGCGGCGAAGTAGCCATAGCCGTTGTTGTTGTCCAGCTCGTCCGACGCCGACAGGCCCAGGGCCTGGGCGCGGGCGTAGCTGTCCGGGGTCATGATGGCGCCGGCGTTGTCTTCCGAGCCGTCGATGCCGTCGGTGTCGCCGGCCAGGGCGTACACGCCCGGCAGGCCCTTGAGGCTTTCGGTGAGGCTGAGGAGGAACTCGGCGTTGCGTCCGCCACGGCCATTGCCGCGGACGGTCACCGTGGTTTCACCGCCGGACAGGATCACGCAAGGCGCCGGCAGTGGCTGGCCGTGCAGTACCACCTGGCGGGCGATGCCGGCGTGGACCTTGGCCACTTCCCGCGATTCGCCTTCGAGGTCGCCGAGGATCAGCGGGCTGAAGCCGGCTTGCCGGGCTTTCACCGCGGCGGCTTCCAGCGACTGCTGGGGCCGGGCGATCAGCTGGAAGTGGCTGCGGGCCAGGGCCGGGTCGTCGGCCTTGACGGTTTCCGAGGCCGGGTTGTTGAGCCAGTCGATCACCGCCTTCGGCGCTTCGATGTTGTAGCGCTTGAGGATGGCCAGGGCTTCGGCGGAGGTGCTCGGGTCGGCCACGGTCGGGCCGGACGCGATCACCGTGGCGAGATCGCCAGGGACATCGGATATCGCGTAGGTGTACACGGTGGCCGGCCAGCAGGCCTTGGCCAGGCGGCCGCCCTTGATCGCCGAGAGGTGCTTGCGCACGCAGTTCATCTCGCCGATGGTGGCGCCGGACTTGAGCAGGGCCTTGTTGATCTGCTGCTTGTCGGCCAGGGTCAGGCCTTCGGCAGGCAGGGCCAGCAGCGCCGAGCCACCGCCGGAGAGCAGGAAGATCACCCGGTCGTCGGCGCTCAGGTCGCTGACCATTTCCAGCACACGCTTGGCCACGGCCAGGCCGGCGGCGTCAGGGACGGGGTGGGCGGCTTCCACCACCTCGATCTTTGAGCAGCTGGCACCGTGGCCGTAGCGGGTCACCACCAGGCCGCGGACTTCGCCTTGCCAGGCGCGCTCGACCACTTCGGCCATGGCCGCGGCGGCCTTGCCGGCGCCGATGACGATCACCCGGCCAGTGCGGTCGGCGGGCAGGTGGGCTTCGAGGACCTGACGCGGGTGCGCGGCATCGATGGCCGTGGCGAACAGGTCGCGGAGAAATTGTTGCGGATCGACCGACATCTCAGGCCTCCAAATCTTATTGTTCTGCAGAATCAAAAACGCCCCTGGAACGGCCTCCGTGCAGGCTGAACCAGGGGCGGTGTTGCGCGGTTGCAACTGCCAGCCACAGGGGCGAGGGGGACGATGCGCGGCCCCCTCGTCCGCGGGCTGGCAGGTCGTGCTTATTTGTCGTCGCGGATCGAGAAGTTGGCCATGTGTTCCAGGCCCTTGATCAGCGCCGAGTGGTCCCAGTTCGAGCCACCGATCGCGGCGCAGGTGCTGAATACCTGTTGCGCGTTGGAGGTGTTCGGCAGGTTGATGTTCAGCTCCTTGGCGCCTTGCAGGGCCAGGTTCAGGTCCTTCTGGTGCAGGCTGATGCGGAAGCCTGGATCGAAGGTGCCCTTGATCATGCGCTCGCCGTGCACTTCGAGGATCTTCGAGGAGGCGAAGCCGCCCATCAGTGCTTCGCGCACCTTGGCCGGGTCGGCGCCGTTCTTGGCGGCGAACAGCAGGGCTTCGGCGACGGCCTGGATGTTCAGGGCGACGATGATCTGGTTGGCGACCTTGGCGGTCTGGCCGTCACCGTTGCCACCGACGCGGGTGATGTTCTTGCCCATGGCCTGGAACAGCGGCAGGGTGCGCTCGAAGGCTTTCGGGCAGCCACCGACCATGATGCTCAGGGTCGCGGCTTTGGCACCGACTTCGCCGCCGGACACTGGCGCGTCCAGGTAAGCAGCGCCGGTGGCCTTGATCTTCTCGGCGAAGGCCTTGGTGGCGGTAGGGGAGATCGAGCTCATGTCGATCACCACCTTGTTCGGGCCGACGCCTTCGGCGACGCCGTTGTCACCGAACAGCACGGACTCGACCTGCGGGGTATCCGGGACCATGACGATGATGAATTCGGCTTCCTGGGCCACTTCCTTCGGATTGGCCAGGGCCACGGCACCGGCGGCGATCAGGTCGGCGGGGGCGGCGTCGTGGTGGGTGGAAACGAACAGGCTGTGACCTGCTTTCTGCAGGTTCTGCGCCATGGGTTTGCCCATGATGCCTGTGCCGATGAAACCGATTTTAGCCATGAGAATCTGCCTCTTTGTATTTGTCGGGGAACCCTGTGGGAGCGGGTTTACCCGCGATGACGGCTGTGAAGCCTCCATTGCGATCGCGGGTGAACCCGCTCCCACGGGTTCTGCATTCCAGTTGTTCAGATCGCGTTATGCGTCTTCAGCCAGCCCAGACCTTCCTCGGTGGTGGTCTTGGGCTTGTACTCCGCACCCACCCAGCCCTGGTAGCCGATGCGGTCCAGGTGCTCGAACAGGAAGCGGTAGTTGATCTCGCCGGTGCCCGGTTCGTGACGGCCCGGGTTGTCGGCCAGCTGGATGTGGTTGATCTTCGCCAGGTTGGCTTCCACGGTCCGCGCCAGGTCACCTTCCATGATCTGCATGTGGTAGATGTCGTACTGCAGGAACAGGTTGTCGCTGCCCACCTCAGCCTGGATCTCCAGGGCCTGCTTGGTGGTGTTCAGGTAGAAGCCCGGGATGTCGCGGGTGTTGATCATTTCCATGACCAGCTTGATCCCGGCGGCCTTCAGCTTGTCGGCGGCGAAGCGCAGGTTGTCGACGAAGGTCTTGCGTACGTCGGCGCACTGCAGGCCTTGTGGACGGATGCCGGCCAGGGCGTTGACCTGGGTGTTGCCCAGGACCTTGGCGTAGGCGATCGCCAGGTCGACGCCGCTGCGGAATTCCTCGACCCGCGCCGGGTCGCAGGTGATGCCGCGGTCACCCTTGGCCCAGTCGCCGGCCGGCAGGTTGAACAGCACCTGGATCAGGCCGTGGGTGTCGAGCAGTTGCTTGATCTCGGTCGCCGGATAGTCGTACGGGAAGAGGTATTCGACACCGCTGAAGCCAGCGTCGGCGGCAGCCTTGAAGCGGGCCGTGAAGTCCTGTTCGGTGAACAGCATGGACAGGTTGGCGGCAAAGCGTGGCATGGTGGTCTCCTTGCTAGGTCGGGGCCCCGCACCCTGGGGTGGGGGCCGCGCAGACGATCAGTCGAGCAGCGAAATCGCGGTTGGCGCGTCGTTGCCGACCAGCGCCAGGTCTTCGAATTCGTTGACCGCGTTGATTTCGGTACCCATGGAAATGTTGGTGACGCGCTCGAGAATCACCTCGACCACCACCGGCACGCGGTGCTCTTCGGCCAGCTTCTGCGCCTTGACCAGGGCAGGGGCGATTTCCTCTGGCTTGAACACGCGCAGGGCCTTGCAACCCAGGCCTTCGACCACGGCAACGTGATCGACGCCGTAGCCGTTGACGTCCGGGGCGTTGATGTTCTCGAACGCCAGTTGTACACAGTAATCCATCTCGAAGCCACGCTGCGCCTGGCGGATCAGGCCGAGGTAGGCGTTGTTCACCAGCACGTGGACGTACGGCAGGTTGAACTGCGCGCCCACCGCCAGTTCTTCGATCATGAACTGGAAGTCATAGTCGCCGGACAGTGCCACGACCTTGCGGCTCGGGTCGGCCTTGACCACGCCCAGCGCTGCCGGAATGGTCCAGCCCAGCGGGCCGGCCTGGCCGCAGTTGATCCAGTGGCGAGGCTTGTAGACGTGGAGGAACTGCGCGCCGGCGATCTGCGACAGACCGATGGTGCTGACGTAGGTGGTGTCCTTGCCGAACACTTCGTTCATTTCCTGGTACACGCGCTGTGGCTTGACCGGGACGTTGTCGAAGTTGGTCTTGCGCTGCAGGCTCGACTTGCGGGCCTGGCAGTCCTTCAGCCATTCGCCGCGGCACTTCAGCTTGCCGGCGGCTTTCCACTCGCGGGCCACTTCCAGGAACACGTCCAGTGCGGCGCCGGCGTCGGAGACGATGCCCAGGTCAGGGGTGAACACGCGGCCGATCTGGGTCGGTTCGATGTCGACGTGGATGAAGGTGCGACCTTCGGTGTAGACGTCGACCGAGCCGGTGTGACGGTTGGCCCAGCGGTTGCCGATACCGAACACCAGGTCGGATTTGAGCAGGGTGGCGTTGCCGTAGCGGTGCGAAGTCTGCAGGCCGACCATGCCGACCATCAGTTCGTGGTCGTCCGGGATGGTGCCCCAGCCCATCAGGGTCGGAACCACGGGTACGCCGGTCAGTTCGGCGAATTCCACCAGTTTGTCGCTGGCGTCGGCGTTGATGATGCCGCCACCGGCGACCAGCAGCGGACGCTCGGCGTCATTGAGCAGGGCCAGGGCTTTTTCCGCTTGCTTGCGGGTCGCGGCTGGCTTGGTGACAGGCAGCGGCTCGTAGGCATCGATGTCGAACTCGATCTCGGCCATCTGCACGTCGAACGGCAGGTCGATCAGCACAGGACCTGGACGGCCGGTGCGCATTTCATAGAAGGCTTTCTGGAAGGCGTAAGGCACCTGGCCTGGTTCCAGGACGGTGGTCGCCCACTTGGTCACCGGCTTGACGATGCTGGTGATGTCGACGGCCTGGAAGTCTTCCTTGTGCAGGCGGGCACGTGGAGCCTGGCCGGTGATGCAGAGAATCGGGATGGAGTCGGCGGAGGCGCTGTACAGACCGGTGACCATGTCGGTGCCGGCAGGGCCCGAGGTGCCGATGCACACGCCGATGTTGCCGGCCTTGGTGCGGGTGTAGCCCTCGGCCATGTGCGAGGCGCCTTCAACGTGGCGAGCGAGGACGTGATCGATACCGCCGACTTTCTTCAGGGCCGAGTACAGCGGGTTGATCGCTGCACCAGGAATGCCAAACGCGGTTTCCACACCTTCGCGGCGCATCACCAGAACGGCTGCATCGATTGCTCTCATTTTGCTCATGGCTTTGTGCCTCATTGATGTTGTAATTGTATACAAAACAGCTTTTGACCAGAGTGTATTCACGGGACGTGACTCTGGTCAATCCCTTTCATCGCCCATGGGCGAAATGCCGCAGAAATGGGGTTTTGCCCGGATAAGGCTTTCAAGGTCGAATTATTGTATACAAAAATATTCGCCATTGTGTTCTATTTGGTCTATCAATTTTTCACTTGCCCCTTGGGCTTCCAACAAAAAGAGGACCGTTTCATGAACGCATTGAGCTTGAAAGTCGCCGTTGGCCTGGTGAATGGCGCGCTGGCGGCGGGTCGCAAGATCTCCGCTGCGCCGCTGACCGTGGTGGTGCTGGACGCCGGTGGCCACCTGCTGACCCTGCAACGGGAAGACGGTGCCAGCCTGCTGCGTCCGCAGGTGGCGATGGGCAAGGCCTGGGGAGCGATCGCCCTGGGCAAGGGCTCGCGCCTGCTGGCGCTGGACGCGCAGCAGCGCCCGGCGTTCTTCGCTGCGCTCAATGGCCTGGGCCAGAGCCCGGTGGTGCCGGCGCCGGGTGGCGTGCTGATCCGCAATGAAGCGGGCGTGGTGCTGGGGGCGATCGGGATCAGCGGGGATACGTCGGATATCGACGAGCAGTGCGCGATCAGTGCGATCGAGGAAGCAGGGCTGCGGGCGGATGCGGGGGTTGCTGCCTGATCACTGGCTGAATCCAGTCTCCTGTGGCGGCGGGTGGCCCCGTTTCCACAGGAGCCGTGTACATCTCTTCAAAAGCAGGCGAGTGATCGTTTGCGTCATCGCTCCCGCTTCACTTTTTCCTGATCTGTGCAGCCGCATCGCCGCGGGCGACATAGCAATGGGTTTTCCCTTCTTTCGTCTTGGCTAGCAGCTTCAGCTTCACCAGCTTTTCCAGGTCAGCTCGCGCAGTGCCTTCGGAAACGTCGAAGTCGTTCTTGACCTCCTTCGCGATAAACAGCCGACCCGGGCTGCGGAGCACTTTCTTCAACAGGTGGATCTGCCTGAAATTCAGGTCCTTGTTGAAGCCGGATTCGGCAAGCAGTTCCATGACGTAATAGAACGCCTTGCGCTTCTGCTCGATGTAGGCAAGGAAATCTTCCATCGCCCGTTCGATGATCTTCAGCTGGTAGCAGATGAAGTACGTCAGGTCGAAGTCATCGGTCTCGGTGAAAAGATAGGACTCGCCGTACTGCACCGGTGCCTGCTTCAACAGTGCGCTGATCGAGATGTATTCGAACGCCCAGTAGCCATGCTTGAGCAGGTACCAGTAGAAGATACACCTCGCTGTCCGCCCGTTGCCGTCGTTGAACGGGTGCTCGTAGCCAATCATGAAGTGCAGGATGATGGCCTTTACCGCCGGATGGATGAAGGCCCTGCCATCGTGTCCATCATGCTTCTGGTTGGCGAATTCGCAGAGGTTTTCCAGGCGCTCCAGGAGCACGTCCGCATCCGGAGGCTGGTGAGCGATCTCTTCGTCCCGCCCCCTCAGATAGATATCGTTGGCTCTTCTGACTTCGCCCGGGCAGGCATGTTCTTCCTGGATGTTTCTGGTCGCCTCGGCATGAAAGCGCCTGATCAGTTCGATGGACAGCGGCATCTCCTGGCTGTGTTTCGCCAGCTTCATCAGCATGAAGTTGTTGAAGATCATCCGCTCATCGTCATTGACCGGCTCGCGTTCCTTTTCGAGCATTTCCTTGGCGACTTTCCGGGTTGTCGCCGCGCCTTCCAGTTGGGCGGAGGAAATGGCTTCCTCCATCATCAGCGACTCGACAAGGAACAGGTTGCTCTCATTGCTGGTGGAAGTATTCGAAACACCCAGGCCGAGCCTGGCGTTGATGTGCTCGATGTCGTGGATGACTTTCTGGGCGTAATCGGGGAGGCAATACTGGAAGGGCTGTCCGTTCTCTGCATCGAGTCCGATGGATTTCAGTATCAGCTTTCTTGAGAGCTTCACGGCGCCCCAGGCCGCCTCGGCGTTGATGCCCGCAGGAACCCTGTGCCTGAAATCATGCCAATGGAGATACCGACCCTTTGCGTCGACGGCGGAAAACCTGGGGATGAGCGCCAGCATCTCACCGCTGTGATGCGCGAATATCTCCGCGTAATCCTTGGGTTTCTTGATGTGGGCCATGCTCAACTCAATTTTCAGAAAATTGAGTTGAGCCTATAGCAGGTGCAGGAAGGCGTCAAAGTCGAGGAGGATTCAAATGCTGCCAGGTTGGCACCAGGATGCTCAGGCGTCCGGCGCACATCCCTTCAAAACCAGGCGAATGATCGTCTGCGCCGCCGCCTCGTAGTCGCTGTCATCCAGCTTGGCCTTCCCCGTTACCACCGAGATCTGCCAGTCGAAGTCGGCGTAGGTCTGGGTTGCTGCCCAGATGTTGAACATCAGGTGGTGCGGGTCCACCGGGGCGATCCGGCCCTTGTCGATCCAGCGCTGGATGCAGGCGATGTTGTGCCGGGCCTGGACGTTCAGTTGCTCCACCTGGCGCGGGCTCAGGTGCGGCGCGCCGTGCATGATCTCGCTGGCGAACACCTTCGAGGCGAAGGGCAGGTCGCGGGAAATACGTACCTTGGAGCGGATGTAGGCGCTCAAGACCTCTTCCGGGTCACCCTCGGCATTGAACGGCGTCGAAGCCTGCATGATCGGCTCGATGATGCTCTCCAGCACCTCGCGGTACAGGTTTTCCTTCGACTTGAAGTAGTAGTAGACGTTGGGCTTGGGCAGGCCGGCCTTGGCCGCGATGTCGCTGGTCTTGGTGGCGGCGAAGCCCTTGTCGGCGAATTCTTCACTGGCCGCGCGCAAAATCAGTTCTTTGTTGCGCTCGCGAATGCTGCTCATGGTTGGCGCTGTTCCTTGGTCTCGGCCCGCACCGTGGCAGGCCCGGGCAGGCGGTGGCGCATGGTAGCACCGGCCTCGCGCGGCGCTCAAGGCAGCGCCCTTGCGGCACGCCAGTGCCAGTAATACCCGGTGTCTTGTCACAGGTGAACGGCTATCCTTGGGAAATCATTCACTACACGAGATACACAGGACATGGCAGGAAGCAGCCTTCTTCTACTGATCGACGATATCGCCGCAGTACTCGATGACGTTTCCGTGATGACCAAGTTGGCGGCCAAGAAGACCGCCGGTGTACTGGGTGACGACCTCGCGCTCAATGCGCAGCAGGTCTCCGGCGTGCGCGCCGAGCGGGAAATCCCCGTGGTCTGGGCGGTGGCCAAGGGTTCCCTGGTCAACAAGCTGATCCTGGTCCCGGCGGCCCTGCTGATCAGCGCCTTCATTCCCTGGGCGGTGACGCCGCTGCTGATGCTCGGCGGCGCCTACCTGTGCTTCGAAGGGTTCGAGAAGCTGGCGCACAAGTTCCTGCATGGCGCCGAGGAAAAGCAGGCCGATCACGCTGCGCTCAGTGAAGCCGCCGCCAACCCGGCGGTGGACCTGGTGGCCTTCGAGAAAGACAAGATCAAGGGCGCGATCCGCACCGACTTCATCCTCTCCGCGGAGATCATCGCCATCACCCTCGGCACGGTCGCCGATGCGCCGTTGACCCAGCAGATCATCGTACTTTCCGGCATCGCCCTGGTCATGACCATCGGCGTCTACGGCCTGGTGGCGGGGATCGTCAAGCTGGACGACCTCGGCCTGTGGCTGACCGAAACCTCCAAGGGCATCGGCAAGTCCATCGGCCACGGCATCCTGCGCGCCGCGCCGTACCTGATGAAGACCCTGTCAGTGGTCGGTACCGCGGCGATGTTCCTGGTCGGTGGCGGCATCCTCGTGCATGGCATCGCGCCGCTGCACCACGGCGTCGAGGCCTTCGCCGCAGATAATGGCGGGGTGCTGGTGTCGACACTGGTCAACGGGGTCCTGGGTGTTGTCGCCGGGGCCGTGGTGCTGGCCGTGGTCAGCGTGGCGGGCAAGCTGTGGAAGGCGCTGCGCGGCTGATTGGGCGCAGCGTCGATCTGCCAGGTATTGGGGCCGCAGAGCGGCCCCGTCTGGTTCACGGATTGGCCACGGTACGCGCCTCGTGCGGCCCCTCCGGCACCCACTCCAGCAACCGCTGCTTGAACCCGTAGCTGGCGCTTTCGTAATAGGCGATGGCCCGGGTGATCAGCGGGTCGTCCGGTTCGGCCGGAATCTCCCGGCTTTCCCCCAGTGCCTGCTTGTGCAGGCGCAGCATGCCGCGCGGGCTGAGGATCGCCAGGTCCTGGCCATCGAACAGGCCCAGGTGCTGGTAGTTGCCGATCAGCACCCGTGGCGGCAGGTTGTCCTCGCGCAGCAGGTCGCGGCCGAAGAAGGTCGAGGTGTAGCTCATGTTCAGCAGGCCGAGCAGGGTCGGCGCCAGGTCGATCTGGCTGGCCAGCTTGCCTTCCTCGCGAGCCTCGATCAGCTTCGGCGCGTAGATGAACAGCGGGATCTGGTAGTTCTGCACCGGCAGGTCTTCCTTGCCCGCGCTGCCGGCGGTGTGGTCGGCGACGAAGATGAAGATCGTGTTGTCGAACCAGGGCTTCTGGCGCGCTTCGTCAAGGAAC
Source organism: Pseudomonas ulcerans (assembly GCF_036324125.1). Lineage (NCBI taxonomy): Bacteria > Pseudomonadati > Pseudomonadota > Gammaproteobacteria > Pseudomonadales > Pseudomonadaceae > Pseudomonas > Pseudomonas ulcerans. The sequence continues at coordinate 130,017 of NZ_JAZDQN010000001.1, forward strand.
TTGCCGATGGCGTGGTCGGTGTACTTCACCGCGCCGTCGCGGCCGTTGCCCGACGGAATGTCGATGCGCCCGTCCGGGTAGGTGTACGGCCGGTGGTTCGAGGTAGTCATCAGTTGCAGCAGGAACGGCACCTGGTTGGCGTGGTCGGCATCGGCCAGCTTGATCGCCTGGCGGTACAGATCTTCGTCGGACATGCCCCAGGCGTTCTTGAAGCTGATTTCGCTCTCGTCGACGCTGCTCTGGTCGACGATGCGGTAGCCGTTGCCGCTGAAGAAGGCGTTCATGTTGTCGAAATAGCCGCGACCGCCGTAGACGAACACGGCGTCATAGCCCACTTCGCTCAGCTGCTGGCCGAGGCTGGCGAAGCCGCCCTCGCGGCCGATGCGCTTGACGATGGAGCGCCCCGGCGTCGGCGGGATCGACAGGGTGATGGCCTCCAGGCCGCGGTCGGTGCGGGTGCCGGTGGCGTAGAAGTTGTTGAAGTACAGGCTCTGCTTGCGCAGTGCGTCGAGGTTGGGCGAAAGGTTGCGCGGGTCGCCGTTGCTGCCCAGGTACTTGGCGCTGAGGCTTTCGATGGTCACCAGGACGATGTTGGGCGTGCGCGGAGTACCCGGGTTGCTGACCTTGCGACGGATATCCAGGGGTTCCTTGCCGATGAAGGTGACGCCTGGCTCACTCAGTTCGGTCTGCATCTGCCTGGCGGTGATCGCCTCCGGCAGCGTGCCGTAGAACTGCTGGTAGTCCAGCTCGTTGTTGCGGAATGCGGCGAAGAACTGGTACGGGCCGTTGCTCGCAAGCTCGCGCTGGTAGGTGTTGCCACCCTGGCTGCGCAGGCTGTCCTGGTCGGCGAACTGTACGCAGAGCAGGGTCAGCACGGCCAGGCCTGCGGTCTGCAGGGCACGCTGGCGCAGGCTTGGCCATGGTGCGTCGAGGGCCCGGTGCAGCGGCCGGCGCAGGAGCAGACAGAGGGTCAGGGTGAGCAGGGCGAGGATGCCCAGCAACAGGCCGATGGGGTAGGACTCGAGGATGTTGTTCAGTACTTCGTCCGAGTACACCAGGTAATCCACGGCGATGAAGTTGAAGCGCACCCCGAACTCGTCCCAGAACAGCCATTCCGCCACGGCGGTGAACAGCATCAGGTAGATGCTCGCGGCCAGCACCAGCCACAGCAAGCCGCGGGTGACCCGTGCCTGCCAGACCCGGCGCGGGCAGAGCAGCAGGAACAGGCTCAGCGGCAGCGCGGTGTAGACCAGGAATACCAGGTCGTTGAGCAGACCGACGAGGAAGGTGGAGAAGTAGGCATGGCCGGCTTCGTCGAGATGGCTGAACAGCAGTACGGCGCGGGTCAGGAAGAATATGCCCAGCCAGGTTGCGCTCAGCAGGAAGAGAAAGCGCATGGGCGCTGTCTTGGGGGTGTGCATCGTTAATTCCCTTTTTTGTATTGTCCAATGCCCTGGGCGGAAACATCCCACGCTGTCAGGGCATTGCGAGTGTAGGCCGGGAAAATTAACGAAGCGAACGAGAAAGAAATGTAAATGTCATGTGGAAAAAATGAAAAGATCATCTAGCGTCTGTCGTTGCAATCGGGCAGGGAAGTCCGCTAGGAATCGAGATTGATTTCCACTTCTGTTGTCGTTCAAGGACGTCGCTCCATGCCTGGCTTGAATCTGCATTTCGATATCTTCCATCTGGCCGTCTATCTGCTGGTCGCCCTGGCCTGGTTCGGCCTGTGCCTGCTGCTTGCATTCAATTCGAAGCACCTTGTCCGGCAACGCATCCGCATCGGGCGCTGGGCCGTGCCTGTGCTCGGCGTGCTGGTGAGCGGCGGCCTGTTGTTGCTGGACGTGCTGGTGTTCCTCGACCGCGACGGTCTGTTGCTGGTGCTGTTGATGCTGCTCGGCGTCGGCATTCCAGCCTGGGGCATATGGAGGATCCTGCGCCCGCGCTGAAGCGCGGAAACGCCTTTTCAGGGATAGACAAAAGTGTCAGGAGACACGCATGAGTGTTGATTCGTCCGTGCGCGCGCCAGGGAAATGGCCGTTGCAAAGTACGGCGTTGGTATTCGCCGTTGCCGTGTGGTTGAGCGTGGTCATGAACGGTCCGTTCTGGCGCCGGTTATGGGAGGCCGTGGGTGGCTTCGACAATGACCGGCCGCTGTTCCTGCTGAGCCTTCCCGTTCTTGTCCTGTTGTTGAACTTCATCGTCCTTTCCCTGCTGGCGTGGGGCGGGCTGACGAAGATCGTCCTGATCGCGCTGTTGTTGGTCTCGGCGTCGGTCAGTTATTTCATGAGCAACTTCGGCATCATGATCGACTACTCGATGCTGCTGAACGCGCTGCAGACCGACCGCCGCGAAGCCTTCGACCTGTTGGGCCCGGGCCTGCTGTTCTGGGTACTGCTGGTGGGTGTGCTGCCGGCCATCGTGGTCAGCCGCGTCACGCTGGTGCGGCAGAGCCGGGGACGGGCCTTGCTGACAAGGCTCGGTAGTCTGGTCGGAGCGCTGCTGCTGATCGCCCTGATCCTGGCCTTGTCCTACCAGTCCTACGCATCGCTGCTGCGCAACCACCGCGAGCTGCGCCTGATGCTGGTGCCGTCGAACCTGGTCGGAGCGGTGCACAGCTACGCCAAGCGCCAGTTGCGCCAGCCGGCGGTGCTCGAACCGGTGGGCCTGGATGCGGCGCGGCTGGCCGATGCCGGCCACTCGGGACGGCACAAGGTGGTGGTGCTGGTAGTGGGGGAGACCGCCCGGGCTTCCAGCTTTTCCCTCAATGGTTACGCGCGGCAGACCAACCCGGCGCTGGCGGCGCGGGACGTGGTGAGCTTCACCGAGGTCAGCGCGTGCGGCACTGCCACGGCGATTTCCGTGCCCTGCATGTTCCAGGACCTGGGGCGGCGCGAATATCGGAGTTTCCATGCCCGCGGTCGCGAGAACCTGTTGGATGTGGTCCAGCGCGCCGGGGTTTCGGTGCTGTGGCGGGACAACAACTCGGGTTGCAAGGGCGTCTGCGACCGGGTGCCCAGCGAAGATGTCGAGGCGCAGCGGATCGACGCGCTGTGCACGGCCGACGGCTGCTTCGACGAAGCTCTGCTGCACGGGCTGGCCGAGCGCATCGGGCAATCGCGGGACGACACGCTGATCGTCCTGCACATGCTCGGCAGCCACGGCCCGGCCTACTACAAGCGCTACCCGCAGGCGTTCCGCCGTTTCACCCCGGCCTGCGAAACCGCGCAACTGGACAAGTGCGACAACGCCAGCATCGTCAACGCCTACGACAACACCATCCTCTACACCGATCACGTGCTGGGGCGGCTGGTCGATCTGCTGGAGGAACAGGCGGGACACGCCGATACGGCGATGCTGTACGTGTCGGACCACGGTGAGTCGCTGGGAGAGAAGGGGGTGTACCTGCATGGACTGCCCTACGCCGTGGCGCCGGACGAACAGACCCGGGTGCCGATGCTGGTCTGGCTATCGCCAGCCTTTGCCCAGCGCAGCGGGGTCAGCAGCGGTTGTCTGCGGGAACAGCGGGAATCGACGCTGTCCCACGACAACCTGTTCCATTCGATGCTGGGCCTGATGGGAGTCAGGACCACGGTGTATCGAGCGGAACTCGACCTGTTCAGGCCCTGTGCAGGGCCTGGACGGATCGCCGCCGTCGACGAGCCGACGGCGGCAGACGACAGCCTTAGAAGTGCACCTTGACCAGGAAGCTGGCGGTGTTCTGGTTGGTATCGAAGGCCTTGGTGTCCTTGATCCCGTACTTGTCGCTCCAGTAGTCGTATTCGAAACCGACGTAGAGCTGCTTCTCGCCGAAGTTCAGCGCCTTGCCCAGGTCGTACTTGACCTGCGGGTTGAAGTGCAGGTTGGCGTGGTAGCTCTTGTCGTTGTCGACTACCCAGTCCATGAAACCGTCGATGAGGATGTCGGACGAGCCCACGGGAATGGTGTAGGCCCAGACCGGGGTGATCTGCCATACGTTGTCGCCGTCGCGCGGACCTTCGGTGTGGCGCTGGTAGAAGTTCAGCTGGAAGTAGTCGAAGCCCGGGATGGCCAGGTCGAAGCCAGGACCGATCAGGTAGGACTCGGTATCACCCTCGCCGAACTCGTAGGTCATGGCCAGCAGCACGTCCTTGACCGGGCCGAATTCCAGCTTCTGGTCGAAGATCTTGCCGAACGACAGACGCGGGCTGAACTCGCCGTAGTAGGTGTTCGGGCCGTTGTTGAAGTCCTTCTGGCCGTTGTAGAAGATCTTGTCGACGAACAGGAAGTTGTCGCCGTACTTCCAGGCATCGGCGTGCTCGAAGGTGACGGTCTGCTGGATCTCTGGATTGACGGCGAAATTCTTGCCCCACAGGTAGGTCAGGCTGTTGTTCTGCCACTGCAGCAGGTCACCGGCCATGGCGCCACTGGCAGCCAGCAGACCGCTGGCGAGAATCAGGCTCTTGGTAAAGCTCATCGCGTTGCTCCCTTGGTTCTGTGTGCGACGCTCTTGGGATGGCGTCGTCAGGTTGAGTTGTTGTCTTTCTAGTCAGGTTTTTTCGATTGGCCACAGCAACATGGCAAGAGCTGGGCCAACCTTCCCGGCTGGATGCAGCACTCCTGCTCGACTTCTTGCTGAACAGATGAAACGGCTATTTCGTACTGGCTTTACGCCTGCCAAACGCCCGGATTCATTGACTGAGCGGTCAGCAAACGCGGGCGGAATCCTTCCGCCCCGATCGAGGGGGCGCGCAGATTACTGGCTTGCGCGCCTGCCCTCAAGTGCTCCGTCCTGGAGCACTCAATCCTAAAACTGTGCAGATGGTCAGGTTTTAGAAATGGACCTTCACCAACGCACTGGTCACGTTCTGGTTGGTATCGAGACGACCGCTGTTCTCGATACCGTACTTGTCCTTCCAGTAGCTGTACTCGATACCCACGTAGAGTTGCTTGGCGCCCAGGTTCAGGGCCTTGCCCAGGTCGTACTTGACCTGTGGGTTGAACTGCAGGTTGGCGTGGTAGGTGCCGCGCTTCTTGGTCTGGTCGTTATCAACTACCCAGTCCATGTAGCCGTCGATGAGGATGTCGGACTTGCCCACGGGAATGGTGTAGGAGAACGTCGGGGTGATCTGCCAGACGTTGTCACCCGGACGGCTGCCTTCGGTATGGCGGTTGTAGAAGTTCAGGGTGAAGTAGTTGAAGCCGGGAATGTCCAGGTCGAAGCCGGGGCCGATCAGGTAGGCCTCGTTGTCGCCCTCGCCGGACTCGTAGCTGACGGCCAGGAGCACGTCCTTGATCGGACCGAAGCCGACCTTGCGGTCGAGGATCTTGCCGAACGAGAAGCGCTCGGTGAACTCGCCGTAGTAGGTCCGGTAGCCTTTGCCGCGGTCGGCCTGGCCGTTGTAGAAGATCTTGTCGATGAACAGGAAGGTGTCGCCGTATTTCCACTTGTTGGCGTGTTCGAAGGTAATCGTCTGCTGGATCGACGGATTGACCTTGAAGTCCTTGCCGTACAGGTAGGAAAGGCTTTCGCCGTGCCACTGGATCAGGTCCCCCGCCATCGCTGGAAGTGCCGCCAGCAAGCTGCTGCCCAGGAGAAGGGAAGTGGTAGTGCGTTTCATGTTGTGATTCCCGGCTAATTGTTATTGTTCGTTGCGCTTTTTTTGGCGCGAAGCGCCCCGGACGACCCGCTCCCACGGGTCGACGGTCCTGCGTGTTGCTCGGGGTGGAACCGGGCGGCAAGGGCGCCGCCCAAGGCTCAATGCGAGTGGCTGGCTTCGTTGTGCGCGGCGCGTTCGGCCCCGCCAAGAATGTTGAACAGCAGGTTCAGCACCAGGGCGCTGACCGTGGCCATGGCGATGCCGCTATGGGTGATGGGTTCCATCCACTGGGGCATCTGCGAGAAGAACTCCGGACGCACCACCGGGATCAGGCCCATGCCCACGCTGACGGCCACCAGCAGCTGGTTGCGGCGGTCGGCGATGTCGGCTTCCTGGAGGATCTTGATGCCGGTGGCGGTGACCATCCCGAACATGGCGATCGAGGCGCCGCCGAGTACCGCCGGCGGGATCGAGGCAATCAGGAAGGCCGCCTTGGGCAGCAGGCTGAGCAGGATCAGGAAGGCGCCGGCGACCACGGTGACGTAGCGGCAGCGGACGCCGGTCATCTGCACCAGGCCGATGTTCTGGGCGAACGAGGAGTGGGTGAAGGTGTTGAAGAAGCCGGCGACGAAGGACGCACCGGCGTCGCACATCAGGCCGCGACGGAGCATGCCCGGGGTGACGTCACGGTCGGTCACCTTGCCCAGGGCGAGGAACATGCCGGTGGATTCGACGAAGATGATCACCACCACCAGGCACATGGAAAGGATCGGCGCGAGGCTGAAGGTCGGCATGCCGAAGTGCAGCGGGGTGACCACTTGCAGCCAGGGCGCCTGGTCGAGGCCGGACAGGTCGACCATGCCGATGGAGCCGGCGAGGATGTAGCCCAGGCCCATGCCGATCAGCACCGATACATTGACCCAGAAACCGCGCATGAAGCGGTTGACCAGGAGGATGGTCAGCAGCACCAGGGCAGCGACCATCAGGTAGATCGGCGAACCGAAGGTCTCGGCCGTGGCACCGCCACCGGCCCAGTTGACCGCCACCGGGAACAGCGACAGGCCGATCGAGGTGATGACCGTGCCGGTCACCAGCGGCGGGAAGAATCGCACCACCTTGGACATGAACGGTGCGATCAGCATGCCGAAGAAACCGGCGGCGATGGTGGCACCGAAGATGCCCTGCAGGCCGACGCCCGGCATGCCGGCCATGGCCACCATGCTGCCGACGGCGGCGAAGCTGGCGCCCATCATCACGGGCATGCGGATACCGACAGCACCAATGCCGAACGACTGGACCATGGTGGCGACACCAGCGACCAGCAGATCGGCATTGATCAGGAAAGCGACTTCTTCTCGGGAGAGTCCGGCAGCCTGACCGATGATCAGCGGCACCGCAATGGCGCCTCCGTACATCAGCAGCACATGTTGCAGACCGACGAGGATCAGTTGCACCAGGGGCAGGGGCTGTCGTGGCGGCGCATCGGGGATGTACGCCTGGCGAGACTCGGACATGCAGCACCTCGAGTTTTGTTGTTATTTTTTTGAGCCGCGATCCCTGGCGGCGGACTTCGAAAAGCCCGTGGTTCCCGCCCGGGATGCGCGTGAAGCTTGCAGCGATGTAGCGGTGTCGCGGATCAGTTGACCGGGGCGCCCTTGGCGATCCAGTCACCGACCAGTTTGCGTTCCTCGGTGGTCATCTGGGTGATGTTGCCGAGCGGCATGATCTGGCTGGCGACGGCTTGCGCCTGGATACGCGGAGCCAGGGCCTGGATCTGTTGCGGGGTGTCGAACATGATGCCGGCAGGTGCGGTGCTGAACAGCGGGCTGGTCGGCTTGGCCGAGTGGCACACGGTGCAACGTTCCTGGATGACGCTGTGGATCTTGTCGAAACCACCACCGGCGGCCTGGGCTGCGGCGGTTGCCTGGGCCGGCGACTCGGCAGGTGCAGCCGGGGCAGCTGGAGCGGCAGGTTCGGCAGGCTTGGCCTGGGCGGCTTGCCAGGCAGCGGCTTTTTCTTCCTCGGCCTTCTCGGCGGCAGTCTTGCCACCCAGTGCGGTTTCCGGCAGCGGCTGGTATTCGATCTTCGCGGCAGCCTGCTCAGGAGCGGTTGGCAGCGGCTTTGGACCGGTGACGTAGGCCAGGCAGATCATCGCCAGGGCGCCGACGGGCAGGGCCCAGGCGAACTTGTTGCTGTCGTGGCGGGTGTTGAAGTAGTGGCGGATAAGAACCGCAGCTACCGCGATACCGGCCAGGATCGCCCAGTTGTATTCGCTGCCGTAGGTGCTCGGGAAGTGGTTGCTGATCATGATGAACAGCACCGGCAGGGTGAAGTAGTTGTTGTGGCGCGAGCGCAGCAGGCCCTTGGCCGGCAGGACCGGATCAGGGGTGGTGTTGGCTTCGATCGCGGCCACCAGCTGGCGCTGGGCCGGCATGATGATGCGGAACACGTTGCCGACCATGATGGTGCCGATGATCGCGCCGGTGTGCAGGTACGCGCCACGACCGCTGAACACCTGGCTGAAGCCGAAGCAGGCCGCGATGATCAGGACGAACAGGACCAGGCCGAGCAGGGCAGGTTGCTTGCCCAGTGGCGAGTCGCAGAGGAAGTCGTAGATGAACCAGGCGGCGATCAGCGAGCCGACACCGATGGTCACGCCTTCGAAACCGGTCAGGGTGCTGCCCGGCTTCAGCAGGTACAGGGTTGGCTGCCAGTAGAACACCAGGCACAGCAGGGCGATGCCCGACATCCAGGTGAAGTAGGCTTCCCATTTGAACCAGTGCAGGTTGTCCGGCATCTTCGGCGGTGCCAGCTTGTACTTCTCCAGGTGGTAGATACCGCCACCGTGGATCGCCCAGAGATCACCCGACAATCCATCGCGCGGATTGGCACGGTTGAGGTTGTTCTCCAGCCAGACGAAGTAGAACGACGCGCCGATCCAGGCCACGCCAGTGATCATGTGAACCCAGCGCACGCTCAGGTTCAGCCATTCCAACAGATGTGCTTCCACAGTCTTGTACCTCTTGCCGGTCACCGCCAGGAACGGTGGCCAGCCTTCTCTTATTGGTGGGGATTGAGGATCAGTTGCTCATCCTCGGTAAAGAAATGCTCGTCGCAGTTGTTGCCGGAACCACTGCGATCAACCACCAGGAAGTCATCCCGCTTTTCGATCGTCAGCACCGGGTGGTGCCAGACGCCGCGATGGTAATTGACGCCCTGCCTGCCATTGCTCATGAAGGCACGGACGTGACCTGATACAGGTGCATCGCCAACTGGCGCGACCACGATCAGAAAGGGGTTGCCGAGCAGCGGGATGAAAGCCTGGCTGCCCAGCGGATGGCGTTCCAGCATGCGTACGGTCAGCGGCATGTCCAGCGCGTCGGCGCGGAAGATGCTGATGATCGCCTTGTCTTCCGGCTGCGCGGTCTCGACCGTCGCCAGCTTGTGGAAGCGCATGGTCGAGCCGTTGTTGATCATGAAGTGGTCGCTGCCATCGGTTTCGATCACGTCACCGAACGGGGCGAAGGCTTCTTTGGTCAGGGGCTCGATCACAAGAGTACGCATGCTTTTATTCTCTGAATTCTGTGTTGTTGTCAGGCTATGGGGCGCCGGCCGTGCCGGCGCGGGTCTTACAGTTGCAGCAGGCGGAACAGGGCGATCAGGTTGATCTGCGCCAGGGCTTCCTTGAACTCGGTCTCGGCATCGTTATGGATGCGGGTTTCGAAGGAGGCGAGGATCTGGTGCCGGTTGCTGCCCTTCACCGCCATGATGAACGGGAACTTGAATCTGGCCTTGTAGGCATCGTTGAGTTCGGTGAAGCGGGCGAACTCTTCGGCGGTGCACTGGTGGATGCCGGCGCCGGCCTGCTCGTTGGTGCTCGACTCGGTCAGCTCGCCCTGGATCGCGGCCTTGCCGGCGAGGTCCGGGTGAGCGTTGATCAGCGCCAGCTGGGCGGCGTGATCGGCGCTGAGGAGGATGTCGCTCATGCGCTGGTGCAGGTTCTCGATCTGATCCACTTCCGCCAGTTGACCCAGGTCGTAGGCTTTCTCGGCGACCCACGGCGAGTGCTCGTAGATGTCGGCGAAGGCCTCGACGAACGCGGCGCGGTCCAGGGTCGAAGGGGTCAGGGTCTTGAAGGCGGTCATTTCGCGGTCTCGGCTTGGAAAGGGTGGGTGGCGTGCCAGTGGCGGGCGATGTCGACGCGACGGGCGAACCAGACCTGGTCGTGGCTCTTGGCGTAGTCGACGAAGCGCTTGAGCGCGGCCAGGCGTGCCGGACGGCCGACCAGGCGGCAGTGCAGGCCGATGGAGAGCATCTTCGGTGCCTCGGCGCCTTCCTCGTAGAGCACGTCGAAGGCGTCCTTCAGGTACTGGAAGAACTGCTCGCCGCAGTTGAAGCCCTGGACCTGGGTGAAGCGCATGTCGTTGGTGTCGAGGGTGTAGGGGATTACCAGGTGCGGCTTGCCGGTCGGGTTGTTCGGCTCCCAGTAGGGCAGGTCGTCGTCGTAGGTGTCGCTGTCGTAGAGGAAGCCGCCTTCCTCCATCACCAGGCGCCGGGTGTTCGGGCCGGTGCGGCCGGTGTACCAGCCCAGCGGGCGTTCACCGGTGAGTTCGGTGAGGATGCGGATGGCTTCGAGCATGTGCTCGCGTTCCTGCGCCTCGTCCATGTACTGGTAGTCGATCCAGCGGTAGCCGTGGCTGCAGATCTCGTGGCCGGCCTCGACCATGGCGCGGATCACGTCCGGATGGCGCTGGGCGGCCATGGCCACGGCGAAGATGGTCAGCGGCACGCCAGTGTCCTTGAACAGCTTGAGCAGGCGCCAGACGCCGGCGCGGCTGCCGTATTCGTAGAGCGATTCCATGCTCATGTTGCGCGCGCCCTGCAGCGGCTGGGCGGCGACCATCTCGGAGAGGAAGGCTTCGGATTCCTTGTCACCGTGGAGGATGTTGCGCTCGCCACCCTCTTCGTAGTTGAGCACGAACGACAAAGCGACGCGGGCATTCCCCGGCCAGTGCGGATGGGGAGGGGTGTTGCCGTAACCGATCAGGTCGCGAGGGTAGTCAGCGCTCACTGCAGTCTTCCTTCTTGTTCGTCAAAACGGAGGGTGGTGGCGTGCGCGAGATTGCGTGGGGCCACGACGATGGGTTGATTGTATACAACTTTATTTACGATTTGTAAGCCTGTTTTTTCCCTTTTCTTTCACCCTTCGTCTATAGGAGGGTGTGCAAGAAACCTGCCTGATTGGTCAGCTAATGACGATGACGTCTATATGGGCTCTGGCTTTGCGACTAATGGCGTATTTCCAGGGGCGGCTAGCGCTGAATCGGAAAATCGCAAGAAAAATTGTGTACAATTTTTCGTGAAAGTGTCTTAATGCTTCCACAGCCGCCCGCTGCCGTGTTTCTCTCTGGTGCAGGCGGGTATTTTTTGCCCATAGAGTGAACAAGAGGCGAGCAAGCAATGGGACGTTTGACCACGCATGTACTGGATGCCGCGCATGGCTGCCCTGGCAGTTCGATCAAGGTCGAGCTGTACCGGGTCGAAGGCCAGCAGCTGGAACTGGTGACCACTGCCCTGACCAACAGCGATGGCCGCGTCGACGCGCCGCTGCTGCAGGGCGACGACTACCGCAGTGGCGTCTACCAGCTGCAGTTCAGCGCCGGCGACTACTACCGCGCCCGTGGCGTGCAACTGCCGGAGCCGGCGTTCCTCGACGTCGTGGTGCTGCGTTTCGGCATCAACGACAAGCAGGATCACTACCATGTTCCGCTGCTGATCTCGCCTTACAGTTACTCGACCTATCGCGGAAGCTAGTTGGTCGCTAGAAGAATCTTCGTAGATCTTTGGCCCGCTCACACTGGCGGGCTTTTTTTCGCCCCGGTTTTTTGCAAGGCCCGGCGGACGCCCGCCAGTACCTATTATTTCTGTCAGTTACATTGGCGATTCCATCCTCCTATCATCGGGCCATCTGCGAAGCCAAGCGGGGGTCGCCATGACTGCCTCGATGAACCTGTTCCTGGGGCTTGTCCTGTCTGCGCTCTGGGGTGGGTGCCATGCCGCTTACCAGGATTACCCGTTGCCCCGGGCGACGCTGGGCGTCGAGGTGGCGAAACGACTCGACCAGCGTTATCACGACCGCCGTACCGATTGCGGAACGCGATCGCAAGCGGCCCACCTGTGTGCCGGCATCCTGCTGCGAACCACGAGCAGTTCCACCGAGTTCAATACCTGGGAGCCGAACCCGGCGACGGTAGCGGCCGGGCGGGGCATGAGTTTCTCCTACCTGAGCGTGCTGGGGCCGATCGAGATGCTCTACAAGCATGCCAAGGGAGTTGTCATCTATCCCGGTAGCCATGTGCCTGCGGGGCGGATTGCACTGAATGTTCTATGTGGATTCCCGGTGGATGGCGCAACCGACAAGCGTGACGGCAAGGGCTGCGGGAAACATCTTCTGCACGCAGGATCGGAGCCCTGCGATGGGCAAGGAATCACCACTGCGGAGCGCTTCCTCGGGCATTACCTACGCTCGCCCGACCTTGCCTACCCTCAACAGGGGCAATGTGCGTTCAACCTGCGGGAGGGCGCGGGGCAACCCGTGGCGGATGCCTTCGAGCAGATGCTGCGGGTGACCAATCTGCTGCCCCGGCTGCAAGTGAATGGCCAGAACGAAGTGATGGTCGATAACCCGCCGGAAGGTACCAGCGCCGCGCAATGGCCCATTGAAGCCATTTTCTACACGGCAGCCGCAGGTTTGCCTGGTGCGCAGATCGACCAGCGGAATTTCTTCGACAAGTCCGGGATCATGGTGCCGATCATCAGGATCACCTTGCCCGTGCGTGATGGGCGCGATGCGGCTTTCGACTATATCGAGGACGACCAGGTGACATTCGCCCAACCCTGAGGTTGCTTATCGGCGCGTGCGCTGCCTGTTGCTGGAGGTGTTCATGATCGGTCGCGGGGATGTTGCCTGGACGCTTTTGCTGCTGCTATCGAGTGTCCCGTCGTCCAACGCTGCGGGGTACAACTATTCGTCATCACTGGCCGAACTGGGTGCGGCAACGGTCGCCGAACTGACCCGGCGTTACAGCGATGAACGGGAAAATTGCGGCGCTGAATGGCTGGCGCTGCATCACTGCGCCGGTGTGCTGTTGCGCGGCACCAGCACCTCGACCGCCTACAACACCTGGGAGCCGAATCCGGCCACGGTAGCGGCCGGGCGCGGCATGACCTTTTCCTATCTGATCCGCACGGCATCCTTGCCCATGACCATCGGCAGCAAGGGCTACATCGCCTATCCCGGGCAGCTGGCACCCGGTTACAAATTCCAGCTGAATTTCCTGTGTGCCTTTCCCATCAGCGGTGCCACGGGGCATCGGGGAGCCAAGGGGTGTGGTCAGCATGAGCACCATGACGCCTCCGGGCCTTGCTTCGAGGAGCAGGTATTCAGCGCCGCGCAGTATCGCAACAAGTACCTGAGCGCACCGGCGAGCGGTCCGTTGCAACAGCGCCAGTGCGGTTTCAGTTTGCTGCATACGTCAAGCAATCACTCGGCCTATGCCTTCAGGCAAATGCTGCAGTTGACTCGGGAAGTGCCTTACTCGGGTTCGAACGATCAGAATGAATTGCTGGCGGACAACCCTGCCGCCGACGTGAAGTCCGAGCAATGGCCTATCGAGGCGTTTTACTACAACAAACCGGATGGACTGGAAGGGGCGCAGATCGATCAGCGCAACTACTTCGACAAGTCCGGCATCATGCTGCCGATCATCAGGATCACCTTGCCGGTGCGCGGATATAGCGACGCGGTGTTCGAGTATCTGCCGAGCGATCAGGCGAGGTTTCAGTAGAGGCGAGGCGCCCCTTGCCTGGCGACAAGGGGCGAGGGGTGGTCAGAGGAAGATGAACTTGGCGATGAAGATCGCGCACAGCACCCACAGGCTCGCGGAAATTTCCTTGTGCTTGCCGGTGAAGGCCTTCAGGACCACGAAGCTGATGAAGCCCAGGGCAATCCCGTCCGCCACCGAGAAGGTCAGCGGCATCATGATCACCGTGACGATCGCCGGAATGCTGTCGGTGGCGTCATCCCACTCGATATGGGCCATGCTGCCCATCATCAGCATCGCCACGTAGATCAGCGCACCCGCCGTGGCATAGGCTGGAATCATCCCCGCCAGCGGGGCGAAGAACATCGCCGCGACGAACAGCAGGCCCACCACCACCGCCGTCAGGCCGGTACGCCCACCGGCGGCCACGCCTGCGGCACTCTCCACATAGCTGGTCACCGGCGGCACGCCCACCACCGCACCGAACACGCTCGACGCACTGTCGGCCTTCAACGCCCGCGACAGGTTCTCGATGCGCCCGTCGGCATTCACCAGGTTGGCCCGCTGGGCCACGCCCATCAGGGTGCCGGCGGTGTCGAACATGTGCACGAAGAGGAAGGCCAGGACCACCGCGATCATGCTTACGTTGAACACCCCGGCGACATCCATGGCCATCCAGGTCGGCGCCAGGCTCGGCGGCAGCGAGAACACTCCGCCGTACTCCACCAGGCCCAGGCCCCAACCGGCCAGGGTCACGGTGATGATGCTGATGAGGATCGCGCCGAACACCCGGTGGTAGCTGAGCACCGCGATCATCAGGAAGCACAGCGCCGCCAGCAGCGGGCCCGCGGTGTTCAGGTGACCCAGCTTGATCAGGGTGGCCGGGCTGTCGACGACGATACCCGCGGTTTTCAGGCCGATCAGTCCGAGAAACAATCCGACGCCGGCGCCCATGGCATGGCGAAGGCTGACCGGGATGCTGTTGAGCAGCCATTCGCGCACGCGGGACAGGGTAAGGAACATGAACAGCACCCCGGACACGAACACCGCACCCAGCGCGGCTTCCCAGGTGTAGCCCATGGTTCCCACCACGGTATAGGTGAAGAAGGCGTTGAGGCCCATGCCAGGCGCGAGCCCGACCGGCCAGTTGGCGTACAACCCCATCAACAGGCAGCCGAGGGCGGCGGCGATGCAGGTGGCGACGAAGGCCGCCCCGTGATCGATGCCGGCATCGGCCATGATGTTGGGGTTGACGAAGATGATGTAGGCCATGGTGATGAAGGTCGTCAGGCCGGCGATCATCTCGGTCTTGATGGTGGTGCCGTGTTGCTTGAGTTTGAAAATCCGTTCCATCCAGCTCGTTTCGAGCGGTGGCGCGAGATCCAGCGTAGGTGCTTCGGATTTGCGGCTTTCCACAGCGAGTTACTCCTCAAGTCTTTCTTGTTTTTTCAGAGCTGGTCCTGCGCTAGTCACTCGGGGCTCTGCGAGGGAAGGGGTTGGCAAGGCATCCGGACCGTAAGTTGACTTTTGGGTCAGGTTGCTGCTCGTGGATTATGCGTTTGTATACAAAGAATGCAAATACTGTTTTATTAGATGTGCGCAAATTAGCGGTCG
Organism: Pseudomonas ulcerans; assembly: GCF_036324125.1. Lineage (NCBI taxonomy): Bacteria > Pseudomonadati > Pseudomonadota > Gammaproteobacteria > Pseudomonadales > Pseudomonadaceae > Pseudomonas > Pseudomonas ulcerans. The sequence goes on from NZ_JAZDQN010000001.1 coordinate 145,033, forward strand.
AAGACGCTATATCGAATACGCCTGCCTGCAGAAATGCCGTTTGCTGTGTACAATGCGGCAATACCTTCAGCCGTTATTTTTCTACCCAGGACTTGCCATCGCCCCACTGGCTGGTATTACAGTCGAGGTCCGATAGGTGAATCTTCGTGCGCGAGTGCCCATGAACGAACAGCTACAACCCCTCAAGAAAGCCCCGCGGGCCGGCAAGACCGGTGGCCGCAGCGGCACCCAGGATGACATCGTCTACGCGCATATCTTCGAGGCCATTCTCGAACAACGATTGGCGCCGGGTACCAAGTTGAGTGAGGAAGCGCTGGGCGAGATCTTCGGCGTCAGCCGCACCATCATCCGCCGCGCGCTGTCGCGCCTGGCCCATGAAAGCGTGGTGCTGCTGCGGCCCAACCGCGGCGCGGTGGTGGCCAGCCCCACCGTCGAGGAAGCGCGCCAGGTGTTCTTCTCGCGGCGCATGGTGGAGCGGGCGATCACCGAGCTGGCCGTGCAGCACGCTACCGCCGAGCAGCTCAACGAACTGCGCGAGATGGTCCGCGAAGAGCGCGACAGCTTCTCCCGTGGTGATCGCGGCGCCGGTATCCGCCTTTCCGGCGAGTTCCACCTCAAGCTTGCCGAAGCCGCTGGCAATGCGCCGCTGATCAGCTTCCAGCGCAGCCTGGTGTCGCAGACCTCACTGATCATCGCCCAGTACGAAAGCGGCAACCGCTCGCACTGCTCCTACGACGAGCACATGCAGCTGATCGACGCCATCGAGGCCCGCGACGCGGCCAAGGCGGTGGACCTGATGATGCACCACATGGACCATATCGACAGCAAGCTCAACCTCGACGAGGAAAGTGCCTCGGACGACCTGCACGCGGTGTTCTCGCACCTGCTGCAGAGCAAGAAACGCGGCGGCGCGGTCTCGGCCAAGAACTGACCCTCCAATGCCGCAAGCGGGGCCGTTGCGCTGCCACCATCATGGTGCTGGCGCAACGGCCCCGCTTCGTTTGTAACCCCGGCTGGCGGGCGTTTGCCGCTCTGCTAGATTGATTCCTGCTACATGTCCGCAAACCTTCATCAAGGCAGTTGGGCTTGCGCTTTCGGCGTACCACTTTCTTGAGGACTGACAGATGTCGACCCCCTTGGGTAAACGCATGGCGGCAGAACTGATAGGGACATTCTGGCTGGTGTTGGGTGGTTGTGGCAGCGCGGTGCTGGCGGCGTCGTTTCCGACCGGCACCAACCTGGTGGGTATTGGCCTGGTGGGCGTGTCCATCGCCTTCGGCCTGACGGTCCTGACCATGGCCTTCGCCATCGGTCATATCTCCGGTTGTCATCTCAATCCCGCGGTGTCCGTCGGGCTCGCCGTGGGCGGGCGCTTTCCGGCGCGGGAGCTGTTGCCCTATATCGTCGCCCAGGTGATCGGCGCCATCGTCGCGGCGGCGGTGATCTATTCCATCGCCAGTGGCAAGGCCGGGTTCGAGCTGTCCTCGGGGCTGGCCTCCAACGGCTATGGCGAGCATTCGCCCCAGGGTTATTCGATGGCGGCGGGATTCACCAGCGAAGTGGTGATGACGGCGATGTTCGTCCTGATCATCATGGGCGCCACCGACCCGCGGGCGCCGGCCGGTTTCGCGCCTATCGCCATCGGCCTTGCCCTGACCCTGATCCACCTGATCTCGATCCCGGTGACCAACACCTCGGTCAACCCCGCGCGCAGCACCGGCCCGGCCTTGCTGGTGGGCGGCTGGGCGATCCAGCAATTGTGGCTGTTCTGGGTAGCGCCGCTGATCGGGGCGGTGATCGGCGGCGCGCTGTATCGCGGGGTGTTCGCTGCCAAGCCTTAGCGTTGGTGTACGCAGTTGCCGGCGGCGAAGGTCTGGCTGATGGTGCGATCGTCACCCAGGGTGGTCAGCACGAACAGCGTCTCCTCGATGCTGTTGGACTGCTGCAGGCGGTAGTCCAGCAGCGGCGTGGCCTTGTAGTCCAGCACCACGAAGTCCGCATCGTTGCCGGCCTTCAGGCTGCCGATCTTGTCATCCAGGCTCAGCGCCCGCGCACCGCCGAGGGTGGCCAGGTACAGCGACTTGAACGGATGCAGGCGCGCGCCCTGCAGCTGCATCACCTTGTACGCCTCGTTCAGCGTGTTCAGCAGCGAGAAGCTGGTGCCGGCACCGACGTCGGTGCCCAGGCCGACCTTGACCTTGAACTGCTCGGCCTGGGGCAGGTTGAACAGCCCGCTGCCGAGGAACAGGTTCGAGGTCGGGCAGAACGCCACGGCCGAGCCGGTCTCCGCCAGGCGCTGGCATTCGGCGTCGCACAGGTGCACGCCATGGGCGAACACCGAGCGCTCGCCCAGGAGCCTGAAGTGGTCGTACACGTCGAGGTAGCCGTTCTGCTCGGGGAACAGCGATTTCACCCACTCGATCTCCTTGAGGTTCTCGCTCAGGTGGGTGTGCATGTACAGGCCGTCGTACTCGCCCAGCAGTTGCCCGGCCAGTTGCAGCTGTTCCGGGGTGCTGGTGGGGGCGAAGCGCGGGGTCACCGCGTAGTGCAGGCGGCCCTTGCCGTGCCAGCGCTCGATCAGCGCCTTGCTCTCGGCGTAGCCGGATTCGGCGGTGTCGGTCAGGTAGTCCGGGGCGTTGCGGTCCATCATCACCTTGCCGGCGATCATCCGCAGGTCCAGGCGCTCGGCTTCCTCGAAGAAGGCATTCACCGACTCTGGGTGCACGCTGCCGAAGACCAGCGCGGTGGTGGTGCCGTTGCGCAGCAGTTCCTCGACGAAGATCTTCGCCACCTTGTCGGCATGGGCCTTGTCGGCAAACTGCTTCTCGCAAGGGAAGGTGTAGGTGTTCAGCCAGTCCAGCAGTTGCTCGCCGTAGGAGCCGATCATGCCGGTCTGCGGGAAGTGGATATGGGTGTCGATGAAGCCCGGGGTGATCAGCTTGTCCTGGTAGTGCACCACCTCGATGTCGGCGGGCAGGGTCGGCAGCAGGTCGCTGGCGTGGCCGACGCGGCTGATCTGGCCGTTGTCCACTACCAGCAGGCCGTCCTCGAAATACTCGAAGGAGTTTTCCACACCCACGTCGGCGGGGTCGGCGATGCTGTGCAAGATGGCGGAGCGGTAGGCTTTGCGGGTTGCGCTCATGAGGGTCTCGTCAAATTCAAATGGCGTGGCTGCGCCGGGAGGGCGGCAGCAACTGGGCGATGGGTTCAGCGTTCACGGCCGGGTTGTGCTGGCCGAAGCTGGCGTTGTAGGTGGCGATGATCTCGGCGGCGATGGACACGGCGATCTCGATCGGCAGCTTGCCTTTCACCTCGGCCAGGCCCATGGGGCAACGCATGCGCTGCATGCGCTCGGCGTCGAAGCCGCGGTCGCGCAGGCGATGTTCGAACTTGGCACGCTTGGTCTTCGAGCCGATCAGGCCGAACCAGGTGAAGTCGTTGCGCTTGAGGATGGCGGCGGTGAGTTCGAGGTCGAGCTGGTGGTTGTGGGTCATGACGATGCAGTAGCTGCCTGGCGGCAGTTCGTCGACCTCGTCCACCGGCTCGTCGGCGATGATCTTGCTGACGCCGGCGGGCAGGGTCTCGGGGAATTCCTGCTCGCGGGAATCGATCCAGCGCACCCGGCAGGGCAGGGCGGCGAGCAAGGGTACCAGAGCGCGGCCGACATGGCCCGCGCCGAACACGGCGATCTGCGCCTGCACCGCGCCCATGGGTTCGAACAGCAGCACGGTGGCGCCGCCGCAGCACTGGCCGAGGCTGGCGCCGAGGCTGAAGCGCTCCAGGTGCGGCGACTCGCGGCCCTCGGCGAGCATCTGCCGGGCGATGTGCATGGCCTTGTATTCCAGGTGGCCGCCGCCGATGGTGTCGAACAGCTGAAAGGCGCTGACCACCATCTTCGAACCGGCATTGCGCGGGGTCGAGCCGCGCTCCTCGATGATGGTCACCAGGACGCAGGGTTCGCCCTGGGCTTGCAGGTCGGCGAGGGCGTTGATCCATTGGTGCATGATTGATGTCCTCGGTATGGAGGTTGGCACAGTCCCCCTGTAGGAGCGGGTTTACCCGCGATCGGGTCGGTGAATCCACCACCGCTATCGCGGGTGAACCCGCTCCTACAAGGTCCCTGCTAACTCGATGAGTCCCTTATTCGGTCACAGCCTCAACCTCGACCGAGGCCTGCCGCGCTGCCACCACCTTCCTCATCTGCTCGCAACCCCACAACACCCGCTCCGGCGTCGCCGGGGCATCGATGTCCGGCTGCTCGCGATAATCCGCCAGGCTCGCCACCGCATCCTTGATCGCGCACCACGCGGCGATCCCCAGCATGAACGGCGGCTCACCCACGGCCTTGGAATGGAACACCGTGTCTTCCGGGTTCTTGCGGTTTTCCACCAGTTTCACCCGCAGGTCGATCGGCATGTCCGCCACCGCCGGGATCTTGTAGCTGGCCGGGCCGTTGGTCATCAGCTTGCCCTTGGCGTTCCACACCAGTTCCTCGGTGGTCAGCCAGCCCATGCCCTGGACGAAGCCGCCCTCGACCTGGCCGATGTCGATGGCCGGGTTCAGCGAGGCGCCCACGTCATGCAGGATGTCGGTGCGCAGCATCTTGTACTCGCCGGTCAGGGTGTCGACGATCACCTCGCAGCACGCCGCGCCGAAGGCGAAGTAGTAGAACGGCCGGCCACGGGCCTGGTTGCGGTCGTAGAAGATCTTCGGCGTGCGGTAGAAGCCGGTGCTCGACAGCGATACCTGGGCGAAATACGCCTGCTGGATCAGCGATTCGAAGGTGATGATCTCTTCGCGGATGCGCACATGGTTGTTGCGGAACTCGACGTCTTCCTCGGTGACCTTGTAGTGCCGCGCGGCGAACTCCACCAGGCGCTTCTTGATGATCTCGGCCGCGTTCTGCGCCGCCTTGCCGTTCAGGTCGGCGCCGCTGGACGCCGCCGTCGGCGAGGTGTTGGGCACCTTGTCGGTGTTGGTCGCGGTGATCTGGATGCGGTCGATGTCCACCTGGAACACCTGCGCCACCACCTGTGCCACCTTGGTGTTCAGGCCCTGGCCCATCTCGGTGCCGCCGTGGTTCAGGTGGATGCTGCCGTCGGTGTAGATATGGATCAGCGCACCGGCCTGGTTGAGGAAGGTGGCGGTGAACGAGATGCCGAACTTCACCGGGGTCAGCGACAGGCCTTTCTTCAGGATCGGGCTGTTGGCGTTGAAGCGACGGATCGACTCGCGGCGCTCGGCGTAGTCGGCACTGGCCTCCAGCTCGGCGGTCATCTCTTCGAGCATGTTGTGCTCGACGGTCTGGTAGTAGTGGGTGACGTTGCGGTCGGTCTTGCCGTAGTAGTTGGCCTTGCGCACCGCCAGCGGATCGAGCGCCAGGTGGCGGGCGATGCGGTCCATCACTTCCTCGATGGCGACCATGCCCTGCGGGCCGCCGAAGCCGCGATAGGCGGTGTTCGACGCGGTGTTGGTCTTGCAGCGGTGGCCATGCACGGTGGCATCGCCCAGGTAGTAGGCGTTGTCGGAGTGGAACATGGCGCGGTCGACGATGGAGCCGGACAGGTCAGGCGAATAACCGCAGTTGCCGGCCAGGTCGAAATTGATCCCGTGCAGGCGGCCGTTGTCGTCGAAGCCGACGTCGTACTCGACATAGAACGGGTGACGCTTGCCGGTCATGGTCATGTCCTCGACCCGTGGCAGGCGCATCTTGGTCGGCTGCCCGGTGAGGCGCGCGATCACCGCGCACAGGCAGGCCGGGCTGGCCGCCTGGGTTTCCTTGCCGCCGAAGCCGCCGCCCATGCGACGCATGTCGAGGACGATCTTGTTCATCGGCACGTCGAGCACTTCGGCCACCAGCTTCTGTACTTCGGTGGGGTTCTGCGTGGAGCAGTAGACGATCATGCCGCCGTCTTCGGTGGGCATCACCGAGGACACCTGGGTCTCCAGGTAGAAGTGTTCCTGGCCGCCGATATGCAAGGTGCCTTGCAGGCGGTGCGGGGCGCTGGCCAGGGCGCTGACCGAGTCGCCGCGCTGGTGGGTGTGGCTGTCCAGCACGAAATGCTTCTTGCGGAAGGCTTCGACCACATCGAGCACCGGCTCCAGGTCTTCGTACTCGATGATCGCCGCCATCGCCGCACGGCGCGCGGTGTCCAGGTCGCGGGCGGCCACGGCCACCACCGGCTGGCCGAAGAACTCCACCTTGTCGATGGCCAGCAGCGGGTCGCCGGCGACCACCGGGCCGATGTCCTTCAGGCCGGGAATGTCCTCGTGGGTGATGGCGATGCGCACGCCCTCGAAGGCGTAGCACGGGCTGGTATCGACCTTGAGGATGCGCGCATGGGCGCGGTCGGCAGTGCGCGCGTAGACGTGCAGCTGGTTGGGGAATTCCAGGCGGTCGTCGATGTACACCGCCTCACCGGACACCTGCTTGTCGGCGCTGTCGTGCTTGACGCTGCGACCGACCCCGGTGGTCAGGTCCTGGCTGAACAGCTCGGCCAGTTCCGCCTGGCTCTTGGCGACGTGATGATGGTTAGACATAAGCGGTCACTCGGGTCTCGATGTGCGGTGTTTGCAGTTCGACGAAGTACTTGCGCAGCAGGTTCTGCGCGCCCAGCAGGCGGTATTCCTTGCTTGCGCGGAAGTCCGAGAGCGGGGTGAAGTCCTGGGCCAGAGCCTGGCAGGCCTTTTCCAGGGTGGCCTGGTTGAACGGCTTGTCGAGCAGCGCGGCTTCGCAGGCATGGGCGCGCTTGGGGATTGCCGCCATGCCGCCGAAGGCGACGCGGGCCTGTTCGATCACACCGTTCTCGATGCGCAGGTTGAACGCCGCGCACACTGCGGAAATATCGTCGTCCAGGCGCTTGGACACCTTGTAGGCGCGGAACGCCCAGTGCTCACGGGCCTTCGGCACGATGATGCGCTCGATGAACTCGCTCTCCTGGCGCGCGGTGACGCGGTAGTCGATGAAATAGTCTTCCAGCTTCAGGGTGCGGGTGTCGTTGCCCTTGCGCAGCACGATCTGCGCGCCGAGGGCGATCAGCAGGGGCGGCGAGTCGCCGATCGGCGAAGCGTTGCCGATGTTGCCGCCGAGGGTGCCCTGGTTGCGGATCTGCAGCGAGGCGAAGCGGTGCAGCAGCTCGCCGAAGTCCGGGTACTCGGCGCTGAGGGCGTCGTAGCAGTCGGTCAGCGGGGTGGCGGCGCCGATCTCGATGCGGTCGTCGAAGTGCTCGATACGCTTGAGCTCGGCGACGTTGCCCACGTAGATCATCACCGGCAGGGTGCGGTGGAACTGGGTCACTTCCAGGGCCAGGTCGGTGCCGCCGGCGAGCAGGCGGGCTTCCGGGTGCGAGCCGTAGAGGTCGGCCAGGTCGGCCACGGTCAGCGGCACCAGGCAGCGCTTGTCGCCGCTGTTGAGCTCACCGGTTTCGCTCGGGGCGATGGCCTTCAGGCGCTGGATGGTCTGCGCCTGGGCGGCGTCGAACTGGTCGGGCTTGGCCTGGCAGCAGGCCTGGTCGGCGGCGGCGAGGATCGGCCGGTAGCCGGTGCAGCGGCACAGGTTGCCGGCCAGGGCTTCCTGGGCCTTGTGCAGATCCGGTGCATCGCTGTTCTTTTGCAGGGCAAACAGCGACATGACGAAGCCCGGGGTGCAGAAGCCGCACTGCGAGCCATGGCAATCAGCCAGTGCCTGCTGCACGCTGTGCAGCTTGCCCTGGTGCTTCAGGCCTTCGACGCTGATCAGCTGCTTGCCGTGCAGGGAGGAAACGAAGGTCAGGCAGGAGTTCAGGCTGCGATAGCGCAGGCTGTCCTTGCCGTCTTCCTCGGTCAGTTCGGCGACCACCACGGAGCAGGCGCCACAGTCACCACTGGCGCAGCCCTCCTTGGTACCGGTTTTTCCCAGATGCTCGCGCAGATACTCAAGCACCGTCATGTTGGGGTCCAGGGCATGCTCACTGCGCAATTCCTGGTTCAAGAGAAACTGGATCACGGAAGGGCCTCACAAGAGCGAAATTATTGTTGTTGAGCGGACTGAGGCGGAATGTATTAAGCCTTGACTTTCCGGTCAATGATTTTCTGACCCAAAGGTCAGGAAAATTTCCGCAGTCAGCTCCGAAGCGCTGTCTTTAAGTGTAGGAGAACGCCTCGAATACTGACCGAATCTCTGCAAGCAACATGCCCAGGATTCGACTAGCCTTGAGCGAAACCTTCGCGGGGAGTGGGGCGTACGCGGCGGGAAGCCGTGCCAGTACGAAAAGTCGCCCAGACACAACCCGGTCGCATTAGTCGACGGCGCCTTTCATGCTGGCAGCAGGGCATTTGCGGTACACTTCCGCGTTTTTAGCCGTTAATCGATTTCGAAGGAAAACCATGACGTTCAAGGCGCCGGACAGCCTCTCCGAGCAAATTGCCCATCACCTGGCCGAGCAGATCATCGGTGGGGTCCTCAAGCCTGCCGAGCGTATCCAGGAACAGAAGGTCACCCAGGCGCTGAATGTCAGCCGCGGCTCGGTGCGCGAGGCCCTGCTGATCCTCGAACGGCGTCACCTGGTGACCATCCTGCCGCGCCGTGGTGCCCATGTGACCGAGCTCAACGAGCACAACCTGCGCAGCCTCTGCGCCCTGATGGGCGAGCTGTACATCCTGCTCGGCAACTCGGTGGCCACCGGCCACAAGACTGCGGCCGACCTGGCCCCGTTCCTCGCCATCCAGCAGCGCCTGCAGGCCGCCTGCGAGCGCCAGGACATCAAGACCTTCGTCGAGGAAAGCTTCGCGGTGATGCGCGCCGCCTATCCGTTCGCCGACAACCCCTACCTGCAGGAAACCGTGGAAAACCTGCAACCGGCGATGAGCCGCGCCCACTACCTGGCCCTGGAGCGGCGCAAGGCGCAGATGGAAGATTTCCTGCAACTGTTCGCCCGCCTGCTGCAGGCGGTGATCGCCCGCGACCTGGCGCAGATCCGCGAGGTGCTCGGCGAGTACTGCACGCGCAGTTGCGAGCTGGTGCTGGCCGCGCTGGTGACTGACTGACCATGCGCCTCAAGTGCATCCGCCTGGCGGGCTTCAAGTCGTTCGTCGACCCGACCACCGTCAATTTCCCCAGCAACATGGCCGCCGTGGTCGGGCCCAACGGCTGCGGCAAATCCAACATCATCGACGCGGTGCGCTGGGTGATGGGCGAAAGCTCGGCGAAGAACCTGCGCGGCGAGTCGATGACCGACGTCATCTTCAACGGCTCCACCAGCCGCAAGCCGGTGAGCCAGGCGAGCATCGAGCTGGTGTTCGACAACAGCGACAACACCCTGGTGGGCGAATACGCCGCCTACGCCGAGATATCCATCCGGCGCAAGGTCACCCGCGACGCACAGAACACCTACTACCTCAACGGCACCAAGTGCCGGCGCCGCGATATCACCGATATCTTCCTCGGCACCGGCCTGGGCCCGCGCAGCTACTCGATCATCGAGCAGGGCATGATCTCCAAGCTGATCGAAGCCAAGCCCGAGGAGCTGCGCAACTTCATCGAGGAAGCCGCGGGCATCTCCAAGTACAAGGAGCGCCGCCGCGAGACCGAGAACCGCATCCGCCGCACCCAGGAAAACCTCGAGCGCCTGACCGACCTGCGCGAAGAGCTGGAACGCCAGCTCGAACGTCTGCACCGCCAGGCCCAGGCGGCGGAGAAATACAAGGAATACAAGGCCGAGGAACGCCAGCTCAAGGCGCAGCTGTCGGCCCTGCGCTGGCGTGCCCTGGATGAGCAGGTGCGTCAGCGCGAGAGCGTGATCGGCGACCAGGAAGTGTCCTTCGAGGCGCTGGTGGCCGACCAGCGCAACGCCGACGCCAGCATCGAGCGCCTGCGCGACGGCCATCACGAACTGTCCGAGCGCTTCAACCAGGTGCAGGGCCGCTTCTATTCGGTGGGCGGCGATATCGCCCGTATCGAGCAGAGCATCCAGCACGGCCAGCAGCGCTTGCGCCAGTTGCAGGACGATCTCAAGGAAGCCGAGCGCTCGCGCCAGGAAACCGAATCCCACCTGGGTCACGACCGCACCTTGCTGGCGACCCTGTCCGAAGAGCTGGAAATGCTCGAACCGGAACAGGAAATGACCCTGGCCTCGTCCGAGGAAGCCGCGGCGACCCTGGAAGACGCCGAGACCACCATGCATGGCTGGCAGGAGCAGTGGGACAGCTTCAACGCGCGCTCCGCCGAGCCACGGCGCCAGGCCGAGGTGCAGCAGTCGCGGATCCAGCAGCTGGAGCACAGCCTGGAGCGCCTGGCCGAGCGCCAGCGCAAGCTCGGCGAGGAACGCGACCAGCTCAGCGCCGATCCGGAAGACGCGGCGATCCTCGAACTGGCCGAACAGGTGGCCGGCAGCGAGATGGTGCTGGAAGACCTGCACCTGGAAGAACAACAGGCTGCGGAGCGTCTCGACACGCTGCGCGAGCAACTGCAGCAGGCGACCCAGGCGCAGCAGCAGGCCCAGGGCGAGTTGCAACGCCTGGGCGGCCGCCTGGCCTCGCTGGAGGCCCTGCAACAGGCTGCGCTGGAGCCCGGTAGCGGAGCTGCCGAATGGCTGCGCGAGCAAGGCCTGGAACAGCGCCCACGCCTGGCCGAGGGCCTGCGGGTCGAGGCGGGCTGGGAGCTGGCGGTGGAAACCGTGCTTGGCGCCGACCTGCAGGCGGTGCTGGTGGATGGTTTCGACGGCCTGGGCTTCGACGGCTTCGACCAGGGCGAACTGCGCCTGCTGGATGTCGTCGCCGGCGCACCGCGCCTGCCCGGCAGCCTGCTGGACAAGGTCGAGGGTGCCGTGGACCTGGCGCCATGGCTGGGCCGGGTGCGACCGGTGGAGACCCTCGACCAGGCCCTGGCCCAGCGCGCTCAGCTGGGCGAGGGCGAAAGCCTGGTCAGTCGTGACGGCTACTGGGTCGGCCGGCATTTCCTGCGGGTCAGCCGTGCCAGCGATGCCCAGGGCGGCGTGCTGGCGCGCGGCCAGGAGCTGGAACGCCTCGGCCTGGAGCAGGAAGAACAGCAAGCCCGCCTGGCCCGGCTCGACGAGCAGCTTGCCGATGCCCGCGAGCAGCAACGGCAACTGGAAGACAGCCGCGAACAACTGCGTCGCCGTGCCCAGGACGAAGCCCGCCAGCAGGGCGAGCTCAAGGCCAGACTGTCCGCCGGCAAGGCCCGCGCCGAACAGCTCAGCCTGCGCCGCCAGCGCCTTGAAGACGAACTGACCGAAGCTGCCGAACAGCGCGCCGTCGAGCAGGAACAACTGGGCGAGTCGCGCCTGGTCCTGCAGGAAGCCCTGGAACTGATGGCCCAGGACACCGAGCAGCGCGAACTGCTGCTGGCCAAGCGCGACGGCCTGCGCGAGCACCTCGACCGTGTCCGCCAGGAAGCCCGCCAGCACAAGGACCACGCCCACCAGCTCGCCGTGCGCCTCGGCTCGCTGCGCGCCCAGCACGATTCCACGCGCCAGGCCCTGGAGCGCCTGGAGCTGCAATCCGAGCGCCTGACCGAGAAGCGCGAGCAACTGACGCTGAACCTGGAGGAGGGCGAGGCCCCGCTGGAAGAACTGCGCCTCAAGCTCGAAGAGCTGCTGGAAAAGCGCATGAGCGTCGACGAGGAAATGCGTCAGGCGCGCCTGCACATGGAAGACGCCGACCGCGAACTGCGCGACGCCGAGAAACGTCGCAGCCAGGCCGAGCAGCAATCGCAACTGCTGCGCGGCCAGCTGGAAAGCCATCGCCTGGAATGGCAGGGCCTCAGCGTGCGCCGCAAGACCCTGCACGAACAGTTGCACGCCGACGGCTACGACCTCGACGGCGTGCTCGCCACCCTTACCGAGCAAGCCAGCGAGACGGAAGCGGAGGCCGAGCTGGAACGCCTCGACGCCCGCATCCAGCGCCTCGGCGCGATCAACCTCGCGGCCATCGAGGAATACCAGCAGCAGTCCGAGCGCAAGCGCTACCTCGATGCCCAGGACGCCGACCTGGTGGAAGCCCTGGACACCCTGGAAAACGTCATCCGCAAGATCGACAAGGAAACCCGCAACCGCTTCAAGGATACCTTCGATCAGATAAATGCCGGATTACAGGCACTTTTCCCGAAAGTTTTCGGTGGTGGCAGCGCTTACTTGGAACTGACGGGCGAAGATCTACTCGATACAGGGGTGACGATCATGGCGCGCCCGCCGGGCAAGAAGAACAGCACCATTCATTTGCTCTCCGGCGGTGAAAAAGCGCTGACGGCACTGGCCCTGGTATTTGCCATCTTCAAGTTGAATCCCGCGCCGTTCTGCATGCTCGACGAAGTCGATGCGCCACTGGACGACGCCAACGTCGGCCGATATGCGCGACTGGTGAAAGAGATGAGTCAGACGGTTCAGTTCATCTATATCACCCACAACAAGATCGCCATGGAAATGGCCGATCAGTTGATGGGGGTGACCATGCACGAGCCAGGCTGCTCGCGGCTGGTGGCGGTGGATGTGGAGGAGGCGATGGCCATGGTCGACGCCTGAAACAGGAAAAAACGCACGATCTTCGAGCAAATGGCCTGTCAGTCGTGACAGACGGTGTAAAGTTATCTTTGGTCGTGCTAGCTTAATGTCAATTTTTCGTACGTGGGTAAAACGTCAGTCAGAACATAGAGTTGGCGCCACGTTTTAAAGGGTTTTAACCCTTTTATTTTTCAGCATTTTTTACAGAGGCACGGGATTACATGGAAATCGGTCTGCGCGAATGGCTGATCGTCATCGGCATCATTGTCATAGCCGGTATTCTCTTCGACGGCTGGCGCCGCATGCGCGGTGGCAAGGGCAAGTTGAAATTCCGTCTGGATCGCAGTTTCTCCAATCTTCCCGACGAAGAAAACAATGCCGAAGTGCTCGGCCCGTCCCGCGTGCTGGAGACGCACCAGGAACCGCAGCTCGACGAGGACGACCTGCCGTCCATGAGCGCGCCGGTGCGCGAGCCCAAGCCGGGCAAGAACAACAAGCGCGGCAAGCGTGGCAACGAGCCGCAACAGGGCGACCTCAACCTCAGCGCCGAACCGCGCGAGCCTGACCTGTTCGCCGACGAAGACGACGACTTCCCGGCGGAAAAACCGCGCACCACCACGACCACCGGCTACGGCACCGCTGCCGAAGGCAAGGAGCTGCCACCGGTCGAGGAAGTGCTGGTGATCAGCGTGATTTCCCGCGACGAAAGCGGCTTCAAGGGCCCGGCCCTGCTGCAGAACATCCTTGAAAGCGGCCTGCGTTTCGGCGAGATGGACATCTTCCATCGCCACGAAAGCATGGCCGGCAATGGCGAAGTCCTGTTCTCCATGGCCAACGCCGTGAAGCCGGGCGTGTTCGACCTGGACGACATCGACCACTTCAGCACCCGCGCCGTGAGCTTCTTCCTCGGCCTGCCGGGCCCGCGTCATCCGAAGCAGGCCTTCGACGTGATGGTGGCTGCCGCCCGCAAGCTGGCCCACGAACTGGATGGCGAGCTGAAGGACGACCAGCGCAGCGTGCTGACCGCCCAGACGATCGAACACTACCGTCAGCGCATCGTCGAATTCGAACGCCGCGCCCTGACCCAGAAACGCTAAGAACAGCCTGGCCGATGCCAGTCAGTTGAAACCACAGGGGCCGCTAAGCGGCCCTTGTGCTTACAGAGGTAGTGAGCCCACCACCGGACCCTGTAGGAGCGGGTTCACCCGCGATTGCAATAGTGAATTCACCACCGCAATCGCGGGTAAACCCGCTCCTACAGGGCCCGCGCCGCCCAACTGACCCTCCACCCGGCCGCTCTTCCGCTCCGCAAGAGACCCCGAACCATGAACGCCGAAACCCGAATCCTCGAACTGCGTGCCGAACTCGACCAGCACAACTACCGCTACTACGTCCTCGACGAGCCCAGCGTGCCGGACGCCGAGTACGACCGCCTGTTCCGCGAGCTGCAGGCCCTGGAAGCCGAGCACCCGGACCTGGTCACCGAGGACTCGCCGACCCGCCGCGTCGGCGGCGCGGCCCTGGCGGCCTTCACCCAGGTGCGCCACGAAATCCCCATGCTCAGCCTCGGCAACGCCTTCGAAGAAGACGACCTGCGCGAATTCGACCGCCGCGTCACCGAAGGCCTCGACCTCCCGGCCGGCGACCTCTTCGGCGGCGGCCAGGCGGTCGACTACAGCTGCGAACCCAAGCTCGACGGCCTCGCCGTAAGCCTGCTGTACCGCAACGGCCAGCTCGTCCAGGGCGCCACCCGCGGCGACGGCACCACGGGCGAAGACATCAGCGTCAACGTCCGCACCATCCGCAACGTCCCCCTCAAGCTCCACGGCGAAGGCTGGCCGGAAGTGCTGGAAGTGCGCGGCGAAGTCTTCATGAGCAAGGCCGGCTTCGACAAACTCAACGCCTCCCAGGCCGAAATCGGCGGCAAGACCTTCGCCAACCCGCGCAACGCCGCCGCCGGCAGCCTGCGCCAGCTGGACTCGAAGATCACCGCCAGCCGCCCGCTGGAATTCTGCTGCTACGGCATCGGCCAGGTATCCGCGCCGGTCGGCGACACCCATATCGGCATACTCCAGCAGCTCAAGGCCTGGGGCATGCCCATCAGCCGCGAGCTCAAGCACGCCGCCGGCATCGAGGAATGCCTAGCCTACTACCACGACATCGGCGCCCGGCGTAACGACCTGCCGTACGAGATCGACGGCGTGGTGTTCAAGGTCAACAGCCTCGCCTCGCAGCGCGAACTCGGCTTCCGCGCCCGCGAACCGCGCTGGGCTATCGCCCACAAGTTCCCGGCGATGGAAGAGCTCACCGAAGTGCTCGACGTCGAATTCCAGGTCGGCCGCACCGGCGCCGTCACCCCGGTGGCGCGGCTCAAGCCGGTCAAGGTCGCTGGTGTCACCGTGGCCAACGCCACCCTGCACAACATGGACGAAGTCGCCCGCCTGGGCGTGATGATCGGCGACACCGTGATCATTCGCCGCGCCGGCGACGTCATCCCGCAAGTGATGCAAGTGGTGCTGGAGCGCCGCGACCCCGAGGCCGTGCGCCCGGTGCAGATCCCCACCGAATGCCCGGTGTGCGGCTCCCAGGTCGAGCGCACCCAACTGGTCAAGCGCAGCAAGGGCAAGGAAACCGTCAGCGAAGGCGCCGTGTACCGCTGCGTCGGCCGCCTGGCGTGCGCCGCGCAGCTCAAGCAGGCGATCATCCATTACGTCTCGCGTCGTGCCATGGACATCGAAGGTCTGGGTGAGAAGAGCGTCGAGCAACTGGTGGACGAAAAGCTTATCGCCTCGCCGGCCGACCTCTATCGCCTCACCTACGAACAGGTGGTCGAGCTCGAAGGCTTCGCCGAGGTCTCCAGCAACAAGCTCCTGGCCGCCATCGAAGCCAGCAAGCGTCCGGGCCTGGCGCGCTTCATCTACGCCCTCGGCATCCCTGACGTGGGCGAGGAAACCGCCAAGGTCCTGGCCCGCTCGCTCGGCTCGCTGCAACGGGTGATGAAGGCCCTGCCGCAGGTGCTCACCTACCTGCCGGACATCGGCCTGGAAGTCGCCTACGAGATCCACAACTTCTTCGAAGACGAGCACAACCGCAGCGTCATCCAGCAACTGCTCGACTGCGGCATGCAGTTGCAGGACGAAGGCGAACTTGCTGCCGAATTCGCCGCCAGCACCACCCTGGCCGGCATGATCGCCAAGCTCGACATTGCCTCGGTTGGCCCGACCGGTGCGGAAAAACTGGTAGCCAAGCTCGGCACGCTGGACAAGATCATCGAAGCCGACGGCATCGACCTGCGCCAGGCCCTGGCGGCCAAGCAGGCCGAAGCGGTGCGTGAGTTCTTCCTGGTCGAAGCCAACCGCGACCTCGCCCGCGCCATCGAAGCGCAGTTGCTGGAGTTCGGCATGCACTGGGCCAGCGAGAAAAAGACCGCCGAAGGCCTGCCGCTGGCCGGGCAAACCTGGGTACTCACCGGCACCCTGGAGCGCATGAATCGCGATCTGGCCAAGGACAAGCTGGAAAGCCTCGGTGCGAAAGTGGCCGGCTCGGTGTCCGGCAAGACCCACTGCGTGGTGGCGGGGCCGGGGGCTGGTTCCAAGCTGACCAAGGCCAACGAGCTGGGGGTCAAGGTGCTGGATGAGGATGCCTTCGTCGAGTTTCTGGCGGGGCAGGGGATCGCCATCTGACGTTCCGACAGGGCGGCCGCGATCTTGTGGACAGCGCCAGCGATAGCCATAGGTATCTACACATCTCGAGCGATGGTCGACGCGCTCAGGGTAGGAGCTGCGTCAGCTGCGAAGGACCGCGCAGCGGTCCCAACTCCTGTCTATCCAATGGGCCTGGAGAAACGCGGCAGATCGGGCGCTGTGAATCCATGATGCGGCTGGGTCAGAGGCCCGTGCGGGATGGCTTTGGGACCGCTGCGCGGTCCTTCGCAGCTGACGCAGCTCCTACCTGGACCGCGCCGCATCGGTAGTTTGGGTAAACCGGAAGATGTGTAGATACCCATGCAGCGATAGCGGTAGCGAATTCACCGAAGTAATCACTGCGGCCTGTCGCTCAGCAACCCATGCCCGAAGGGCATGGGTATCTACACATCTTCCTGCCGCACGCAAATAGCCGGACACCCGCGATGAACTGTGGGGGGGCGCCCAGCCTTTCAGGCTGCGCTGTCGAGCAGAGAGCCGTCACTGATCGTGGGAGCGAGCTTGCTCGCGAAGGGCCGCAAAGCGGCCCCAAAACCTGCCTCTTCGGTGTATCAGGCAAACCCGGGGACTCAGGATTTACGACGACTGCGCCGCCGACCACGTTGCCCCACACCAAAGATGTGCAGATACCCATCCCCAATGGGACAAGTCCTTGAGAAATGATGATTTTTTCTCACCCAAAGGTTGTAACTCTGCCGCAGACCGGTACAATGGCGCGGCTCGTCACCTGACGAGCTGCGTAATGGTGGCCCCATCGGTCCCCCCGCAACGATTACCCGTCAACCTGGTCAGGCCCGGAAGGGAGCAGCCACAGCGGGAACATTGTGTGCCGGGGTGTGGCTGGTGGGGCCGCCTCCATTTTAGATCCTTGATAATTCAAGGAACTCTTCCCCAAAGCATCCAGAAGTAGGCTAGTGTCCAAGCAGATCTGAGTATTACGCCTTGCTAAGTATTCGGTCCTTCGCCTACCCAAGTCTCTCTTTTAATTTTCCGTCTGGTTCTTTGACACCTTCCTTCTCCGGTCCTTTTTTCAGAATGCATCGACCGGTGTAGAAAGTGATGATGCCCCATCCCAAGCAGTCATTGGCTGATCTAAGGTACTCTCCGAATTTTCGCAGTTACCTCTAAGGAGAGCTGGTATGGGCGAATCTGATAGCTCGTGCGATGAAGCATTGGGTGCTCAATGGTCGGAAGAGAAGGTTCTGGCGCGTTATTTGAAACCGCTTTTAGATCACTACGACCTCAAATGGCGTGGTCGCGGATGGATTTATGTCGACCACCAAGAAGAGAACATCCTCGCTGCGAACAAGGTCGTCTCTGATCTAAGTGTCGCTTTGGGCGTACCTTCTGCCTCGATTCGAGCAAGGTTGACCGAACTGAAGTGGCTAAGGGACGATCGTAACATTTTGCCAAACCCGAACGAGGTCAAGCGCGCAGAGCTATTGCTTAGATCGTCAGGTATTCGGGAGCTCGACTACCTTGATCGCGACGATGAGTTTGAAGAAGGCGGGTCCTAGAATGCGGTCCATCATGGCCATGAGGTTGTATGCAGCCGGAACATTTTGATCTCTCTACCCACCTGTTCCTTCCGATCACGGAGGAAACCTGCACCCGTTTGCTCAAAGCCTCTCCGGATGCTCTCGACATCCTGACAGATCCCGAGCTAGCGGCGTTGCTGGTCATCCAAAATCTGGCGCAGAGCGACGAAACAAGCCTCACTGCGGCGGCGGCGGAGCGAGTCCTCGTCAAGCTTCTCGCTTGGTCGGTGGACAACACAAGTCCGACGAATCCAGGACTGCTGTCAGAAGCAAAGCGTCTGTTCGACCCTAATAAGCTGTATTTCGGCATAGAGGCGATCAAGAAATCGAAGCTGCGCTTCTTGATGGCCGACGAAATCGTCGCCCAGGAATATCTGCTGTCCAGCGGAAAGTGGGATGTCGAGTTCAAACACCGTCACGCCCGCCATCATCATCCTTTCCGTCGCCAGATGGTAACGCCTGGCCATGACGAGCGCTGGTTAAGCAGTGCACAGGATCACCTGGTCCGAACCTTCAGGGCTAACCTCGACGAGCATCTGCATGTTCAAGGTTACGCCGGCATCGGAAAAAGCCAC
This sequence comes from Pseudomonas ulcerans, assembly GCF_036324125.1. Taxonomy (NCBI): domain Bacteria; kingdom Pseudomonadati; phylum Pseudomonadota; class Gammaproteobacteria; order Pseudomonadales; family Pseudomonadaceae; genus Pseudomonas; species Pseudomonas ulcerans. The sequence continues at coordinate 163,344 of NZ_JAZDQN010000001.1, forward strand.
TTGATAGGAGCTCTGGTCGAATGTTTGAGGCCGGAGCAGACGTTGGTGCTGGCTCGTACTGAGAAAAAGCTGGCGACCCTGCGCAAGCGCATGAAGAGCAATACCTCAGAGCTGACCTGCAGCACTTTTCGCAAGTTTGTATGGGTCTTGTACCAGCGAAAGATCGCTCGTCCTGCGATTGCGGGATCAGGGGCGAGCAAGCAAAAGGTCGCCCAAGAACTGAATATCATCGGTCTAGGATCACACGATCCATTGGCGACGATAGATATCTGCTTGAAAATGCTCCAGCTTTATTGCCGTTCACGGGACTACACGCTGTCGGCCAAGCACACACCTCAGTTGCACCAATCTCTGTCCGATGCCGACACCATGATATTGTTGGAGTACTCAAGTCGAATCTGGACATATCTTCAAGCTAACCCGGAGTGGGCGCGCCACACTGGAATTGAAGTTTTACTGATGATTAAGCGCGCAAGCTTGGCAGGTTGCTCTGTATCGCCTCGCTATTCGCATGTGCTAATCGATGAAAGCCAAGATGTCCCTGCGTCATTACTGCAAATCCTGGAGCGCGGGCGCCAGGTGGTAGTCACTCTGGGGGATGAGTACCAACACGGAGACAACGACGTTGCAGCCCGGCTGCAGTCTGTTCGTCAGAGCACAGTCGGTTTCTCTGTGCGATCTGGCCGTAATATTGAAGACTTGGTCAACCCGCTGATTTCCCGTCATTCGCAGAAAACCAAGGATTCTTTCGAGGGATCCCGACATGCTGATGTGGGTATTGAAGAGTATCCCGAAGGCTTCATGCCGCCAGAGGGTTGCATCATCCTAACGGCGTCTTTGTGGGACACCATGAAGTGGGCAATGCAGTTGCGCGATCTAGAGTGCCCGTTCAGCTTCTACTCCAGCCAAGCGCAGAGTAACCTTTGGCGCTTTATGATCACGGCTATCGGATTGTTCAATCCACGCTTTCACCAGCAGGGCAAAGAAGCATCGCATCCATATTTCAATGAGTGGATGAATTGGCAGCAAGTGCGGGATGCCAACCAGTTTGACGATTCGTTTCTGTGGGTAGAGGCCGAGCTGGAGAAAGGCTTCAGGGTGGCAGATGTAACCCGAATGGGTGCTCTGGTAGGTCAAATTGGGAAAAGCTGCATGTTGATGAGGGCCGAAGATGCTGGAGGTATGGAGTTCGACGATGTGCTTCTTACTCCTGGATTGCTTACAACTTTGAAATTCAAGGACGTGTATGAATTCGATCAGCGTATTTGCGCAGTCTACATCGCTATTTCCCGAGCTAGGCGGAGGCTTTATGTGCCTTATAAGGTGCTTGACTGGGTTGCACACCACGATGCTCAGAGGTTTCGTAACGTATTTATCCAATGATTGAGGTTTTCCTAGTGTCTTGGTTTGCAGTTCGGGCTGCAAAAAAGAGCAAAGGTGAAAAAGGGGAAGATTTATTTTGAGGGAGTGGTTTGAAAATAACTTTGTCCACTTTTCCCTTTTCTCGTCGTCTCCTTTTCTCCGTGTCCCCTTTTCTCTATGCTGCATGGGGTAATGTTATTCGCTGTTTCTTGGAGGTGATTGGTTTTTTATGAGCCAGGATCTCGAAGCTGGGGGTAATTGGTTTGGAGACTACCATGAGGGTGGTGTCGCCGTGAGCGTTTTGCTCACGGCGGTACGGTTAGCTAACAGTTACTGTTCTGCTAAGCCACTGTCGCTGGAACTCTTCGAGTTGTGAGCGTCCTTCGTCATCAAAAACGAGGGTTTCTGAATGCTTGGCAGCTTTCATCCATATATTCCAGTGAGCTGATAGTTTTTCACGCTCCTGTTCAAAGTGAGGCGAAACGACGGCTCGCAGAGCATAGGTGAAGAAAGTAATGTATGGGTGCTCCCATTCCAAACCGTTGCTAGCAGAAAGATCTCTAGATATTTTTAGCTCATCTACCCCCTCCCAGAAACGAGATACACCAACTTGATCTTTTCTAGATACTCCGATTTTGACGCAAACTTTTCCCAGCGTTGTGTGGGGGAATGAGTCGTGCTCAAGAACAGAAACAGCTTTTTTCGCGTATGAGTATGCCAAGCTCTCTTGATCATTGCTGCTCGCGAGAAGTGCGCGCTGCTCCCAAAATCGTGCGTTCCAGCCGCATACGGACTCTAACTCGGCATACCACTTGTCAGCTATTTTTCCTAGGTCTCTTTTAATTAGGTCGTGATCCATGAGTCCGCGAACAATCAGATATGCCAAGGATCTACGTGCTATGCTTTGGGGGACTACGAGGGGGGCTAGGCCTTTTACAATTGCAATGCTTATAGAGTATTTTTGTTCTGTGGTTATCAGTTTCCATACATACTCTGAGAAAGCGCTGCTTCGGAGTCTCAGACCGTTGCTGTCCATATATCCAATTTGATTTATTGGGCTGTCCTCATCAAAGAGCTTTTCCGCATTTCCGGTAGAGACAAAGCTATCAGCGATGTCGAATGGTAATGAATAGCCAAGTCGATGGACAGCAGCTGCAGCCACTATCAATGGAATTGCTCCTCTTGGCAGCGATCCTGGATTCTCGAGCATATCAGTGATCGCCGTCCGGTAAGAGTGTGCGTTTTCCAGACTCTCAAGCCATTCAAGTAACTGACTATTGTAGTTTCGGTCGAACTCTTTCCAGGCTCGGCTGAGTGAGAGACCGCTTCTTGTTCCTAGTCGCCCCTTTTCGCTTCTTTTGATAAATATGCTCAGAAAGTCTTTCTTGGGCAGTGGTTGAAGTGGGATCTCCAATCGGTCGGCCTCGATTATGTCCGCCCTTACTGCACGAAGTCGATAGCTGTCGCAGGTTGCGATTATCTTGATTGTGATGTTTTTTTCTTTTGCATTGTTTATAACTGCTTTGATTGAATTGGATAGATCTGCGCAGTCATCAAACAAGAAAACAACTTTTCCTGTCTTGCTGTATTCAACTAGATCTTGCTCTTTGAATCGTTCTTCTCCTCTGAATTGGTAAATTTCATATCCTCGCTCGAGCAGGTTGTAAGCTGTGCGTAGAGCTGATGAAGACTTGCCGCTAACAGATCCTCCGTGATATAGGGCTATACGGACATTGCTTTTGGACTGATTGGTTAGCCATGCTGTGCTATCTACGCTGCCGCTTAGCGTTGCGTCTAATTTTTGAAGAATATGAGGCCACTGAGTTTCGGCGGAGGAGTAAAAGTCTAGGAGTTTTTTAGGGGGGAGCTCTTCGATAGAGAGTTTTTTGAATTTTGCTCGAATCTCTTCTCTTGCGGCGCGAGTTTGAGGAGACTCAGCATGGAACTGTGATTGGTACTCTAATACATCGGCGTGTAAACTTTCAAAAAAATCGCTGCCTAGCGATTGTACAGGTATAAGTCCTTGTCGAATAAAGCGGTTGCGCTGGCCTTCAGTCATGCTGCTGAGTACTATCACTGAGGGGCAGCCGCCGCGCTCCCTAGACAAATTCCCAAACTCTAGAACAGTGATTAAATCAAATTCTTCTTGGAGGCGAGCTCCGCAAACAATGAATGGCTTTTTTACCCACTCTGATCTGAACTCGGCGTGCCACCCTGGTGAGCTTTCGTTCTTGGAGGCATACTCTTTAAGTGAGAAAATTAGATGGTCTGGCTGGTCGTTGAGGTTGGATGCCTTTCCATGTAGATAAATAACTTGGAGAACATTGTTGTCAAGTGGTCTTGGGCGATATAGGTCGCACCAAACATAAGATTCTAGTTTTGGATTTTTGCCTCTTTCCTTTGATTGCTCGATTATGTCATCTATATTCAAAGGTCCAGATCCGTTTCCATCGAAAATCATGTAATTTTTTTTGCCATGATGGTTGGCATCCGGTAAAGCGTGAGCGTAAGAATGAATTGAGGGGCGCTTTGGTTTTGTCGGAGCTTTTTATGTCACCATATACAAGTGGCAAATTTTCTTCTTCGCTTTTGTCTAAGCCAAGTTTAAAATTTGCATTGAGTTCCTTTGCAAGGTCAATGCCGCCTTTGAGAGAAACACCGTCTCCCCCGGTCGCTCCATAGCTACCACCTGCACCTAGCAATAAATTTACGGCATTGTTCGCAACTGACGCCACTATTAGAAGAGCATCCTCTTGGGTAAAACCAAATTTATCTATTAATTCCATTTCATGAACTCCTGTTTACGTGTTTTTAAGCTGGATTTCTTCTGTGATAAAGTACTTTTTAAGACCGCCTAGCCTATTCTGTTGAGCGCTATCAAACCTCGGTTTAACAATGAATAGTCGTGAGGTGGATGGAGCGTTTTTTTTGATGTCGCCATTCACACCGCTTATCTTTCGACCACATATTTTTTGAAGGCGAATGCGACTATTCAAGCGACCTGGGGAACTCCGCAAAACATGCTCAAGAGCCTGAAGTTGGCGGCCTGGAGATGCCAGGAAAAATACTGGTTACCAAGAGCTGATTATTGGATAACGAAGGTAAAAGCTTGGTTGTCTGCCCTTTCGAGCGCACCCCTCCCGCAAAAGGCAATAACTATCGGTCCGTGCCCTTTCCTTGTTGGCTTTTCAGTTTCATCTCCACGTCACTAAGAATCAATAGGGCCTCTTGTATTGATCGGCCGACTTTTTAAGTTGGCGAGAGTTTTAAGTCTCGTAGCGACTGTTACACAGAACCGGGAATAGCTGGCGTCCACCTGGCTTCCGCTTGTTACTACATCTGCAACAGTTAGCCATGCCTCGGCGCGTTCCAGTGGCTCAAGGTTTCTAAGCGAACCGTCGAGTGCTAAGTACAGGTCACTTGCAAATTGATTTGCTTGGGTTTCGTGCAGCGGGCGGTCCCCGCGCAAGGCCTCTGGTCGCCAAATCGCCAAACCCACAACAGTAATAACAAAAAGCGGAATTGAAATTATTACGGTCCACACAAGGAGATGGCGAAATTCAGGCAAGGCCAACGCAAGAGACGCTACTGTTCCATCTACGACTAAGAACCCGAGTACTAAAAAGCTCAAAGGGGTCTTGATCGTATCAATTGTCGAATTCCGACTTTCGGGCGCCTTAGGTGGTGTCATGCGTCAATCTCCCCAAAATCTGGTGCTTCCTCACCTCGACTATGAATGACGCGGATCAATCGCTTCGCTTGATGTGCGGATAAGAGGAAATTAGTTGCTTGAGGGGCTCGAAAAATCAGCATTTCCGCAAGAACTTCGTCGTTACGGATAGTCTTGGCCAGGATGGGCTTGGCAAACTTCGCCTCGTACCTTACATCAACTCCGTGGCTGTCCCAACCGCTTTTCAGGTATGGACTAGAAGTAAGTAATCCCCATCCGTACAGACCACGAAAGTGCTCATCACCAGCCATCCAGAAAAATACTAGATCTCCCGGCTGCATTTCGTTTCGATAGCGCGTGGCATACCAAGTATCAGTCTGCCCAGGCTGCACAGCTTTTCGGAGATCGAACCGCTCTGGAACGCTTTGGAAAACGAACACATTCATCTGATAGTCTCTGTCATGTGTGGAGTCGGGCTATCAATAGGTTCCCCAGTGGGGGGTATTCTGTGGAAAATGGGAGCAGATTTACGGCTCCCCTTTTCCACCATCAATAGGTCGCGGTGCTGGTACCCGGCGCAGGCCCTTCACTGAACGTGTAGTTGACGACCACATCATTACGAATCAAAACGTCTAGGGTCTTTTGCGTGCCAGTGGTGTTGACCTTCATTGTCACCACATAGCTCTGAGCGTGAGCAGAGCCACTGGTGTACATGTAGATCCACTTCTCGTCCGTGTCGCTCACCGCGCTTTTGGTGTAGGGCTCACCGAAAAGTGCTTTTAACTCTGCCGTCGTGGTCTTGCCTTTGCTGATGCTGGCCACGTTTGCCGATGAGAAATCACGGCCTGCGCTGAAATGGGAAGTGGCGCAAGCGCCGAGGAGGAAACACATGCCGATAACAGCAACGAACTTGTTCATAGCCTTCCTTGAGTGTCGTGAAGCCTGAGCTTATCTCGCGAAAAGGCTAAATGCCATCATCTCCTTTACCGCTCATGGTTGCGTGACGTATGCAGAAAGGATCAAGAAGGCCGCGGAGTCAAACCCCGCGGCCTTCGTTCACACTGGCACCGCTTCCGTCGAAGGAGACAGTGCGACACTCAGGAACGCCTTGGCGATGCGCAAGTCCAGCAGCGCATCGCTTTGCATGATCTGGTATCGCTCTTCAACCGGGTCGGGTAACGAGCCGGCGAGGTGGAGTGCTTTCTTCAGGTATTCCTCAGCCCTGCGGATGGCGTCTTCATGAGACAGGCCGGGGCTGATGCAGAGGGTCGCGGGTGGATCGGGGACGAGCTTTTTCATGGTGAATCTCCATATTTGGTGAGTTCACCACCGATCGCTGCTAAACGAGTGGGTGGCGACTGTACGTGGGTTAGCAGACCGGAAATATGGAAACCGGCGCACCCGAAGGTGCCCACACGCACAGCCGCCATGACAAGCGAGCTGTTGCGACCATATTTCGGACTGCTAGATCCGACCGTTGTTTTTCAACGGCCGGCGAAGAGTAGGAGCCGTTTCCATGGGGCGCAACCGCCAGGCGGGGTGGGGGAGTATGCTTGGGAAATTGCCTACAAGAAAGTCGGAGATGCGGGAAGTTTCTGCGCTAAATGCTACAAGTTGTGGCGAGGAGTAGGGGCGTTTCGGACATGCTTTCAGGTGAGTGCCCTCTGCGGCGAAAAGGAGACCGATTTGTTTTTCAGCGGTGGAGGTGACTGGAGACACACCCCGTTTTCTTCACCTTTCTCCAAAGGACGACCGTGAGCTGAAAATCCGAGCAAAAAAATCCATCTGAACTGACGCAAATCGCCCCCTCAAAGGGCTTCCGCTGATTCCTGTATTTGATGGATGAGCGAGATGAAGATTTTCCTGGACGATAACCGCCCCACCCCGGAGGGCTGGCTGCGTGCTTACTGGCCGGATGAGGTTATCAGCCTGCTTCGCACCGGCCAGGTTGAGGCGGTGAGCCTTGATCATGATCTGGGTGATGATCGGCATGGAACCGGCTATGACGTAATCGTTTGGATTGAGCATGCAGTCGCTCTACATGGCTTTGAGCCACCGCAGATTTTCGTTCATTCTGCAAACCCGGCCGCCGCGCAGCGGATGCTGGCTGGAGTAGCGTCAATCGCAACGCTGCATGCGGCATCAGAACATTTGAAGAATCGTGTTGAGAGGAAGTAATGATGGGTGTGAGGGATAACGTTCAGGGTTCATTGAATTCTCTTTATGAGAACTTTAAAAATAATGTGTCACTGCCAGAGCATCTTGCTGTCAGGGCATCGCCGCCGCTGCTGCTGAGTGTTTCAGATAAGTGGGTAAACGCTAAAAAACGTGTTCTGGTGGTTGGGCAAGAAACGCTGGGATGGGAGTGGTACCCCGGAGAGTTTTTTCCAGGGCTTGAAGTTCCAATTGAAAATTTTCTGGATTTTCAAAAAACGCATAACAGCGTTCAAGCGCTGACTGCTGGATATCAGGCGTTCGAGTTTGCTCGACACCAGCCTGGAAATTACAACAGCCCTTTCTGGCGGGCTTATCGTAGCGTTCGAACCGCTTTGGGCGAAGAGATTGACGGCCCGGAAACAGCCGTTCTATGGACCAATCTTTTTAGAATGGCGCTGGACAACGGCAGCGTTTACGAAAATGCGAGTGCCGAAGAGGCTGCGCTGTTGCGTGATGCGGGTTCTGCTCTTTTGCTTGCCGAGATTGAAGCGCTTGCTCCGACGTCTGTAATGTTTTTTACAGGTCCAAATTACAATTCTCATCTGTACTCAATTTTCCCCGGTGTTGAACTTGTGGGGTTTGAGGATTATGAGGTTGAAAAAACGTCCATGCTCTGGCATCCCAAGCTTCCGGTTCTGAGCTTCAGAACATACCATCCTGCATATCTTGCTCGGAGTGGTCAGTGGGGAATTATCTCTGAGATAAATGCCTGGCATCATAACGCTGCAGTCGCGACCTGATTTATAAGTAAAAGTTGGCTGAAAAGGGGCGAATTGGAAACTGATAGGTCCCCATTTCTGCGTTTTCCCTTATCAACGCGACAAGAAGGCCGCGGAGTCAAACCCCGCGGCCTTCGTTCATACCGGCACCGCTTCCGTTGAAGGAGACAGTGCGACACTCAGAAATGCCTTGGCGATCCGCAAGTCCAGCAGCGCATCGCTTTGCATGATCTGGTATCGCTCTTCAATCGGGTCGGGTAACGAGCCGGCGAGGTGGAGTGCTTTCTTCAGGTATTCCTCAGCCCTGCGGATGGCTTCTTCATGAGACAGGTCAGGGCTGATGCAGAGGGTTGCGGGCGGATCGGGGACGAGCTTTTTCATGGCGGTGTTTCCTCATTTCATCAATGAAATTCGCCACTCGCCTCGCTGCTAAACGATGGGTGGCGACTGTACGCGGGTTAGCAGACCGGTGAAATGAGCAAATCCGGCGCACCCGAAGGTGCCCACACGTACAGCCGCCATAGAAGGTTGCTGGTGATTCATCATTTCAACGGACTGCTAATCCGTGTCGTCGATTTGGCAACGACCGGCGAAGAGTAGGTACCGTTTCCATGAGGCGCAACCGCCAAGCGGGGTGGGGGAGTATGCTTGGGAAATTGCCTACAAGAAAGTCGGAGATGTGGGAAGTTTCAGCGCCAAATGCAACAAGTTATGGCGTGGCTGAGGGTCGTTTCAGGCGGCCTTCCAGGTGAATGGCTCCCCCGGACTCTGGCCGCCCACCGAGCAACGAGCGGTCCTTTGCCTCAGTCGTCGGCAACACCGTGCACTCCCGAAAATATTGCCTATCGTAAAAGCTCTCCAACGGACGCAGGAGTGCTTTGCCATGGATATCGATAAGTTGTTCGCGGAATTACACAGTCTTCCCAGCATCCCCCAGGTCGCCCTGGAACTGGCCCAGCAGTTCGACAACCCCAACGAAAGCGTCGAGAAGGTGGCGCGCAATATCGAGCGCGATCCGGTGATCGCGGCCAAGGTGCTGCGCCTGGCCAACTCGGCGCGCTTCAAGGGGGCGCGGGAGTCGGCGAGCATCGAGGACGCGGCCATGCGCCTGGGCTTCAACGTGCTGCGCACCCTGGTGCTGGCGTCGGCGGTGACTGGGGCGTTCAAGTCGGCGCCGGGCTTCGACCTGAAGCTGTTCTGGGGGCGCAGCTTCCAGGTCGCCAGTATCAGCCGCCTGCTGGCCCGCCAGGCCGGGCTGGACGGTGAGGTGGCGTTCACCTGCGGGGTGATGCACGACATCGGCGAGCTGCTGATCCAGACCGGTGCACCGGAGTACGCTGCGCGGATCAAGGGCGCCAGCGGCACCACCAGCCGCGCCGCCAGCGAAACCCAGCAACTGGGCTTCGGCTACCCGGAAGTCGGCGCGGAACTGGGCAAGCGCTGGAACCTGCCGCAGACCATCCAGTCGGCCATCCGCTACCAGGCACAGCCGCACCAGGCGCCGGACGGGCAGCCCTATGCGCGGATCATCGCCCAGGCCATGGAAATCTGTGATGCGCTGGAGCAGCACGGCGGGCCGGGCGTCGAGGCGCGCAATGCGTTGGGCGGGCCGTTGTTCGAAGGCGTCGATCTGGATGGGTTGTTCGAGAAGTTGCCGGTGGTGCTGGAGCAGGACAAGGCGTTCGCTGACTTCCTCGCTTGAGCTGAAGAAGGGGCAGGTCCATTTCCCGGCGGGATGCGGCTGGTGGAAATGGATCTGCCCTTTTCTCGTCATTTCTAGTGCTCTCGGTGTGCCAGAAAGATTCGGGACTCAGGTTTTGCGACGGCTTCGCCGCCGATCGCGGATGAATCCGCTCCTACAGAAATCGCGCTCTCCGCCGGACCTGTACTTGGCAAAAGTTGTGTAGATACCCATGCCTTCGCTGGGAAGCCACACTCGATGGTCAGCTGAACGGCCAGAGAATCTGGGACAGCTCGTTCACCGTTTCATTGAAGCGCTTCAACTTGTCGTCTTTCCAGTAGACGGAGATGACCAGCAAAGGCGTATTCACACAGAAGAACGCCAGGACGCCCCAGAAGCCTTTATCAAGCAGGAATATCGCCGTGACGACCAGCACGATCACCGTCACTGCCAAGTAAGCGATTCTCAGCGGAATAAAGCTTCTGCGTTCGGTATCGATAATCCTCATCGCGGGTCCGGGCCGTCCTGGTTGCTGTTCGTAGCGACTGCATTTATCACGCTTGCGTCCGGGGTCGCAACGAGCAGCCCGGCGGGCTGCTCGTCTTGAGTTCAGATCTGCGCCTGGCCACCATCCACGAACAGCTCCGCGCCATTGACGAAGCTGGCATCGCTGGACGCCAGGAACAGCGCGGCCTTGGCGATTTCTTCCGGCTCGCCGACGCGACCCAGCGGAATCTGCGAAGCCAGGTAATCCAGCAGGCCTTGCTGCTGCGCGGCATCGGGACCTGCCAGTTCCACCAGGCCCGGGGTGCGGGTGGCGCCCGGGCTGATGGTGTTGACCCGCACGTTGCGGTCTTTCAGATCGAGGATCCAGTTGCGGGCGAAGGCGCGCACGGCGGCCTTGGAGGCGGCGTACACACTGAATGCCGGGGTGCCGGAGCTGCCTGCGGTGGAGCCGGTGAGGATCACCGAGGCGTTCTGCGCCAGCAGCGGCAGCGCCTGCTGCACGGTGAACAGCGTGCCCTTCACGTTGCGGTCGAAGGTGTCGTGGTAATGCGCCTCGGTGATCTCGCCCAGCGGCAGCATCGAGCCGCCGCCGGCGTTGGCGAACAGCACGTCGATGCGGCCGTGTTCAGCCTTTACCCGTTGGTAGAAGGCGTCCAGTTGCTCCAGCTTCGAAGAGTCGACCTGCACGCCGGTGGCGTTGCCGATCTGTGCCACGGCGGCGTCCAGTTCGGCCTGGCGCCGGCCGGTGACGTAGACGGTGGCGCCTTCAGTGGCGAAGAGTCTGGCGGTGGCCAGGCCGATGCCGCTGGTGCCGCCGGTGACGATTGCGATCTTGCCTTCAAGTTTGCCGTTCATGTTGCTTCTCCAAGAGGTTGTCTGTTTCGGTGGGAGAAGCGTATCGACGATCAGGGAAATCCAAAATAGAATCGTTTGAAAGTCATCGTTGCAGAAATGAAATGAGCAAACTTCCGGATTTTGAAGGGCTGGCGATGTTCGCCAAGGTGGCGGAAGAAGGGTCGTTCGCGGCGGCGGCGCGGGTCATGGGCGTCTCGGTGCCTACGGTTTCACGGGCTGTCGCCCGGCTTGAAGAGCGCCTGGGCGGGCGGCTGTTCAACCGCACGTCACGGCAACTGTCGTTGACCGAGTTCGGGCACAGCATGGTCGGCAAGGCGAGCGAGATCTATCGCCAGGCCGAGGAGGTCGAAGGGGAGGCCATGGAGTTGTCGGTGCAGCCCCGTGGGCAGGTGCGGCTGGCGGTGCCGATGTCGTTTGGGTTGAGGTGGGTGGCGCCCTTGCTGCCGAAGCTGATTCGCCAGTACCCCGGACTGTCCATCGATCTGCACCTGTCCGATGCCTCGGTGGACCTGGTGGCAGAGGGTTTCGATGCGGCGCTGCGGATTGCGGCGTTGCCCGATTCCTCGCTGGTCGCCAGGCGGCTCTGCGCCGTCTCGCAGGTGCTGGTGGCATCGCCGGCGTATCTGGAGCAGCACGGCCGTCCGCAGCATCCGAGGGACCTGGTGGATGCGCCGTGTCTCAGCTATGCCTACCGCGCCCGCAGTCAGGTGTGGCGCTTTACCGATGCGTCGGGGGCGGAAGAGGACGTGGTGCCCAGCGGGCCGCTGCGGGTCACCAACTCGGATGCGCTGCTGCCGGTGCTGCTGGAAGGGCTCGCCATCTCGGAACTGCCCGAGTTCATCGCCAGCGAGTACCTGGCTGACGGGCGTCTTGAGAGGCTCCTTCCAGAGTGGAGCATGACGCGGGGAGGTTTGTACTTCGTGACGCCCTCGGCGCGAACGCGGCCGGCGAAGATCAGGGCGCTCTCGGACTTTTTCCATGAGCACCTGTCGGAGCCGGTCTGGCGCTGCGGAGAGTAGGGGGCTGGAAACACGTTTCAGCCCCGTTTTTCCAACTGGCTGACATTGTTGTAGCCATCAGTCATGCACAGCCATTGCTCGCCATCATGGCTCAGGAAGACTTCGTAGCCATCGCCCGCCCGCACATGGCTGATGGGCAGCACATACACCGCATTGACCGATTTCTTCAGCGCCAGGGCGCTTTTGCACGCGCTGACGGCGGCCTTGTCCGAGGCCGTGTTGTTGCCGTCATTCTGGTCGGCCGACTGGGCGGAACACGAGACCAGAAGCGCCAGTGAGGCGATGAATGAGAGCGTCTTCATGTTGCAGTTCCTCGATTCGGGTGCGGGAGCGCGCGGGTGAGTATAGTCAGCGCCGTGCTACCAGCCCTGACTGTTGCGGCCGGTGCGCAAGACCTGCCTGCCGCGCAGCGGCGGGATCTTCGTCGAGGTCGATCATTCATTGGTGGCATGCAGGCGGAAGCCTCCCCTTCACTGCATTTTTCCGCGTCCAGGCTGGCCGCAGCGTACAATCGCCGCCCCGATCAAATGGACTTTGAAAATGCCGTTCCTGAGATTCCTCGTACTTGCTGCCGCCCTGGTCACCCTGGGCGGTTGTGCCATCGGCCAGACCATCGATTACCGCCTGGCCAGCCCGCCACTGAAAGTGCGCTCGACAACACCGGTGCAAGTGCAGGTGGTTGATCAGCGGCCCTACGTTCTGGCCCTTGAAAAGAAACCGACCTTCGTCGGGCGCATCCGTGGCCTCTATTACAACCCGTGGAACGTGAATACCACGTCGGGCTTGCCGCTGGCCGATGACCTCGCCCAGGCCGTGCGTACCGGACTGGCCAAGGCGCATGTGACCGCTGCGCCGGGCAATGGCAGCGTCACGGCCCCGGCCGGGCAGAAGTTGCTGGTCCTCACGTTGCGCGAGTGGAAGATGGACGCCTATTTCAACGTCCGTTTCGATTTCGACGTGGGCCTGGCCGTTGTCGATGATCAGGGTAAGGTACTGGCCTCCGAAGACGTCAAAGGCAGCGGTCCGGTGGAGAACGTGATCGCTGCGGGCGCCTTTGTACTGCGCAAGGCGATCGATGCTCCCGACGTGACGCGGGCCTTGTCGTCCGTTACTCGTGAGGATGACCAGCACAGCCGTTAGCTGTTGAAGTCCCTGACGTCAGCGCTTCAACAACGATACTTTCATCAACCGGCGAAACGTCGGGCAGGCCAGATGATCCTCTTCCGGGCACTCTGCTGCATGCCGCAGGCCCTTGCTCATCGCCTGCAGGCGCTTGACCTGGGCGTCGATCTCGTCGGCCCGGTCCAGCAGTTTCTGCCGGTCCACCTGCAGGTTGACCAGCATCGTGCCCACATCCTCCAGGGAGAAACCCGCCGCCTGGCCCAGGGCGATCAGCGCCAGGCGGTCTTGCACATCTGCCGCGAACTGGCGGCGCTGACCCGCGCCGGCGAGTGACTGGAGCAGGCCGATCTTCTGGTAGTAGCGCAGCGTCGAGGACGGTACTCCGGTGCGTTTGGCGACGTCGGCGATGTCCATGTTCGTACCCTTGACTTGAAGTTGACTTCAACTTCTATCGTGCTCGGCAAGTTGGTTTTTCGTCAATGTGCCGAGGGGTTTTGCCATGTTTTCCATTGTGTTGATCGGGGTTGGCGCCACGCTGGTGATGGACCTGTGGACGCTGTTGCTCAAGCGGCTGGGCGTCACCACGCTGAACTACGCCATGCTCGGGCGCTGGGCCGGGCATCTGTTGCGCGGGCGGGTGTATCACCAGGGCATTGCCAAAAGCGCGCCGGTTGCCCATGAGCTGGCCTGGGGCTGGGTGCTGCATTACGCGATCGGCCTGCTGTTCGCGGCCGGATTGGTGCTGCTGGCCGGGGAGCGGTGGTTGCAGGCGCCGACACCGGGGCCGGCACTGATCTTCGGGATCGCCACCGTGCTGGCGCCGCTGTGCGTGATGCAGCCGGCCATGGGGGCGGGGTTGTTTGCCAGTAGAACGCCGACGCCGTGGCGGAATCGGGCGCGGAGTTTGCTGACCCATGCGGTGTTCGGTTGTGGGCTGTACCTGTCGGCCTGGGCTGCTGCGCACCTCACTTGAAAAGCACCGCGGACCCTGTAGGAGCGGGTTTACCCGCGATTGCTGTAGTGAATTCACCATGGCAATCGCGGGTGAACCCGCTCCTGCAGGGTTCGCGGCGCACACGAATGGCAGGATGCAATTTTGCCCCCGCTCCGCTAGCATTAGCGGCTTATCCCCGCTCGTTCAGGTTGCGACGTTTTTCATGAGTTATCAGGTCCTTGCACGTAAATGGCGTCCGCGCTCGTTCCGCGAAATGGTCGGCCAGACCCATGTGCTCAAGGCCCTGATCAACGCACTGGACAACCAGCGCCTGCACCATGCCTATCTGTTCACCGGTACCCGCGGCGTGGGCAAGACCACCATCGCGCGGATCATCGCCAAGTGCGTCAACTGCGAAACCGGCATCACCTCGACCCCCTGCGGCACCTGTTCGGTATGCCGGGAGATCGACGAGGGCCGTTTCGTCGACCTGATCGAGATCGACGCCGCGAGCCGGACCAAGGTCGAGGACACCCGCGAACTGCTCGACAACGTGCAGTACGCGCCAAGCCGCGGGCGCTTCAAGGTCTACCTGATCGACGAAGTGCACATGCTTTCCAGCCATTCCTTCAACGCTTTGCTGAAGACCCTGGAAGAGCCGCCGCCCTATGTAAAGTTCATCCTCGCCACCACCGACCCGCAGAAACTGCCGGCGACCATTCTGTCCCGCTGCCTGCAGTTTTCCCTGAAGAACATGACCCCCGAGCGCGTGGTCGAGCACCTGACCCATGTGCTCGGCGTCGAGAATGTGCCGTTCGAGGACGACGCCCTGTGGCTGCTCGGCCGCGCCGCCGACGGTTCGATGCGCGATGCCATGAGCCTCACCGACCAGGCCATCGCCTTCGGTGAGGGCAAGGTGCTCGCCGCCGATGTCCGCGCCATGCTCGGCACCCTCGATCACGGCCAGGTCTACGGCGTGCTCCAGGCCTTGCTGGAAGGCGATGCCCGGGCGCTGCTCGAAGCCGTGCGCCATCTGGCCGAGCAGGGGCCGGACTGGAACGGCGTGCTGTCGGAAATGCTCAATGTGCTGCACCGCGTGGCCATCGCCCAAGCCCTGCCGGAAGCGGTGGACAACGGCCAGGGCGACCGTGACAAGGTGCTGGCGCTGGCCCAGGCCTTGCCGGCCGAGGACGTGCAGTTCTACTACCAGATGGGCCTGATCGGCCGTCGCGACCTGCCGCTGGCGCCGGATCCCCGTGGCGGCTTCGAGATGGTGTTGCTGCGCATGCTGGCCTTCCGCCCAGCAGACAGCGGCGATGCCCCGGGCACGACGCTAAAGCCAGTGGGGATCAGCCAGGCCACGACTGATTCCCCGGCACCGGTGGCCCCGGTTGCGGTCGCCGCGCCAGTTGCCCAGCCTGTGGCAGCTCCAGCTCCAGCTCCAGCTCCAGCTCCAGCTCCGGTCGTCGAGGCGCCTCCTGCACCGGAGCCGGAACCTGAGCCCGAGCCCGAGCCCGAGCCTGTGGTCGAAGCCGCGCCCGAGCCCGTCGAGGAAGTGATCGACCTGCCCTGGGAAGACCCGGTCCCCGCGCCCGTCGCCCCGGCGCAGCCCGAGCCCGCCCCGGTCGCCGCGCAGCCTGCCGCCCCGCGTGAAGAACCACCGCTGGACGACCACGGCTACAGCCCCGCCGGCATGGATCGCGACGACGAGCCGCCGCCGGATGACGACTACTACCCGAGCGACCTCGATCCGGCCGGCTTCAGCTACCTGGACGAACTGGCCACCGAGCATGCCGCCGAACTCAGCGACGAGCCGGCCGCCGAGCCGGAACCCGAGCCTGCTGCGCAGCCGGCCACCGGCCTGGCCCTGCAATGGCTGGAGCTGTTCCCGCACCTGCCGATTTCCGGCATGACCGGCAGCATCGCCGCCAACTGCACGCTGATCAGCGCCGAGGGCGACAACTGGCTGCTGCACCTGGACCCGAACCACAGCGCACTGTTCAACGCCACCCAGCAGCGGCGCCTGAACGACGCGCTGAACCAGCACCTGGGCCGCACCCTCAACCTGAGCATCGAGCTGATCCGCCCCGAGCAGGAAACCCCGGCCCAGGCGGCGGCGCGCAAGCGGGCCAACCGCCAGCGCGAGGCGGAGGAGTCGATCGAGAACGACCCGTTCATCCAGCAGATGATCCAGAAGTTCGGTGCCAGCGTGCGCCACGATACTATTGAACCTGTCGATGCCGTGGTGACCCAGGGCGAATAACCGTATATCCAGCGCCGCGCCCTGTGTGCGGTGCGTTCAACAACTACCGAGGTGATTCTCATGATGAAAGGTGGCATGGCCGGCCTGATGAAGCAGGCGCAGCAGATGCAGGAAAAGATGGCCAAGATGCAGGAAGAACTGGCCAACGCCGAAGTGACCGGTCAATCCGGCGCCGGCCTGGTCAGCGTGGTCATGACCGGTCGTCATGACGTCAAGCGCATCAGCCTGGACGACAGCCTGATGCAGGAAGACAAGGAAGTGCTCGAAGACCTGATCGCCGCCGCCGTCAACGACGCCGTGCGCAAGGTCGAGCAGAGCAGCCAGGAAAAGATGGGCGGCATGACTGCCGGCATGCAACTGCCGCCAGGCTTCAAGATGCCGTTCTAAGACGGTATCCGCTGCACACCGGTGGGAGCACGGCCGCGAGGCTGTCGCTCCCACCGTCGTTTCTCACCATTCGTTGATTTGCCAGGCCCATTACCATGAGTTTCAGCCCCCTGATCCGCCAGTTGATCGACGCCCTGCGCACCTTGCCGGGCGTGGGTCAGAAAACCGCCCAGCGCATGGCCCTGCAGTTGCTGGAGCGCGACCGCAGCGGCGGCACCCGCCTGGCCGAGGCGTTGACCAGGGCCATGGACGGGGTAGGGCATTGCCGCCAGTGCCGCACCCTGACCGAGCAGGAACTGTGCCCGCAGTGCGCCGATCCGCGGCGGGACGACACGCTGTTGTGCGTGGTGGAAGGGCCGATGGATGTGTATGCCGTGGAGCAGACGGGGTATCGCGGGCGCTATTTCGTGCTCAAGGGGCATCTGTCGCCGCTGGATGGGCTGGGACCCGAGGCCATCGGCATTCCGCAGCTCATGGCACGGATCGACGAGCAGGGGACCTTTGCCGAGGTGATCCTGGCGACCAACCCGACGGTGGAAGGCGAGGCGACCGCGCACTACATCGCGCAGTTGCTGGTGGAGAAGGGGCTGGTGGCGTCGCGCATCGCCCATGGCGTGCCGCTGGGTGGGGAGCTGGAGTTGGTAGATGGCGGGACCCTGGCTCACTCGTTTGCGGGGCGCAAGCCGATCTCGCTTTAGTGCCTGGATCCCTGTGGGAGCGGGTTCACCCGCGATGACGATGGTGAATCCACTGACGCCATCGCGGGTGAACCCGCTCCCACAGAGGAATCCTGTGTTTCAGTATTCGCTCAGCGAAAACTCGGTCAGGCAGAAGGTCGGCACCTGCGCCTCGCGCAGTTTCTGCGAGCCGCCCAGCTCCGGCAGGTCGATGATCGCCGCCGCTTCATACACCGCCGCACCCATGCGCCGCACCAGGTTCACCGCGGCCAGCAGGGTTCCGCCGGTCGCGATCAGGTCATCGAAGATCAGCACCTGGTCGCCTTCGCACAGGCTGTCGGCATGCACTTCCAGGAACGCTTCGCCGTATTCGGTCTGATACCCCTGGCTGAGCACGTCCGCCGGCAGCTTGCCCTGCTTGCGGAACAGGATCAGCGGCTTGTTCAGCTCATGGGCGATGATCGAGCCGATCAGGAAACCACGGGCATCCATCGCGCCGATATGGCTGAACTCGGCCTCGACGTAGCGTTCGATGAATTGGTCCATGACATGGCGCAGGCCCCGGGGCGACTGGAACAGCGGGGTGATGTCACGGAAGATGACGCCGGGCTTGGGGAAGTCCACGACCGGGCGGATGAGGGATTTCAGATCAAAGCTTTCGCTGGGCATGGAACGGGTATCCTGGTGGGCAAAACGCCAGTCAGTATACCCGTTTAACGCAGAAGTCAGGCTTCCAGCGCACCACCGGCCAGCGCGCAAAGCTGGATCGGGTCGACGATCCGCACTTCCTTGCCCTCGGCCTCGATCAGGCCGTTCTGCTGGAAGCGGGTGAACACGCGGGACACGGTTTCCACCGCGAGGCCCAGGTAGTTGCCGATCTCATTGCGCGACATGCTCAGGCGGAACTGGTTGGCCGAGTAGCCGCGGGCACGGAAACGCGCCGACAGGTTGACCAGGAAGGTAGCAATGCGCTCGTCGGCGGTCTTCTTCGACAGCAGCAGCATCATCTGCTGGTCGTCACGGATTTCCCGGCTCATCACCCGCATCAACTGGCGACGCAGCTGTGGCAACTGTACCGAGAGCTCGTCCAGGCGCTCGAAGGGAATCTCGCATACCGAGGTGGTTTCCTGGGCCTGGGCCGACACCGGGTAGGTCTCGGTGTCCATGCCGGACAGGCCGACCAGCTCGCTGGGCAGGTGGAAGCCGGTGATCTGCTCTTCGCCACCGTCGCTCAGGCTGAAGGTTTTCAGGGCGCCGGAGCGCACCGCGTAGACAGAGCCGAAGTTGTCGCCCTGCCGGAACAGAAACTCGCCTTTCTTCAGGGGTCGCCCGCGTTTGACGATTTCATCCAGTGCATCCATGTCTTCCAGGTTCAGCGACAGCGGCAGGCACAGTGGCGCCAGGCTGCAATCCTTGCAATGAGCCTGGTTGTGAGGGCGCAGTTTAACTGGCTCAGACATTTCATCGATCCTTGTGGGAAAGCACACATAGAACGCAAGGGTAACCCAGCCGGGCTACTGTAGGCCAGCTTGCTCTGTGTTGGTGCGGCTTTCGCTCAAGTTCGCGGCTTTGACGCCGATAAAACGTCATGAATCATCTCCCAGGGCAGGCCCGGCCATGTTGACCGTCGACAGTAAAACGACTAGCCAGACGCTTCCTGCCAATCCGTCCGATACTCGCTCCAGCCCCGTGACAGAGGCCTCGGGCAAGACTGCGACGCCCGCCGAAGGGATTCGCGTCAACCTGTCCCTCAAAGGCCTGGAAATCTCCAGCAAACACCAGGCGGATAGCGATATCGACGAAAGCGGGCTGCCGGAGTCCGTTCGTCAGTTGCTCAAGATGATTCGCAAACTGCAGAAGGAACTGGCCGAGGCCAACCGCCAGCTCCAGGCGTTGATGCGGGACCGTTCCCTCGATCCGGTGCAAATGCAGAAGAAGACCGCGGCCCTGCAGGCCCGGGTCAGCGCCTTGTCCGCCTCGCTCAACACCCTCAACTTCGGCCTGGTCCGGGCCATGAGCCAGGCCAGCCTGAGCCCCGACCAGGTGACCAAAGCTATGAAGTTCCTGACCCCTTAGATCACCCGCGAGAAGCGCTGGCGATTGTTCAGGTCCAGGTAGGCGTCGAACACCATGCACACCGAGCGCACCAGCAGGCGGCCGGCCGGCAGCACGCTGATGCCGTCGCTGCGCAGCTCGATCAGGCCGTCCTTGGCCATGCCTTCCAGCGCTGGCCACAGGTCCTTGAAGTAGCCGCGAAAGTCGAGGCTGAACAGGCTTTCGATACGCTCGAAACTCAACTCGAAATGACAGATCAGGTCCTGGATCACCGCCCGGCGGATGCGGTCGTCCTGGTTGCAGATCAGCCCGCGGCTGGTGGCCAGTTGCGCGGCGTCGAGGGCATTCTGGTACTCGGCCAGGTCGCTGCTGTTCTGGCAGTACAGGTCGCCGATCTGGCTGATGGAGGACACGCCCAGGCCGATCAGGTCGCAATGGCCGTGGGTGGTGTAGCCCTGGAAGTTGCGTTGCAGGGTGCCTTCTTCCTGGGCGATGGCCAGTTCGTCGTCGGGCAGGGCGAAGTGGTCCATGCCGATGTAGCGGTAGCCGGCGCCAGTCAGTTGCTCGATGGTGGCGTGGAGCATCTCCAGCTTCATCGCCGGGGCCGGCAGGTCGCTGGCGTCGATGCGCCGCTGGGGCATGAAGCGCTCGGGCAGGTGCGCGTAGTTGAACACCGAGAGGCGGTCGGGCTGCAGCTTGATCACTTCGTCGACGGTGCGGGCGAAGCCTTCCGGGGTCTGCTTGGGCAGGCCGTAGATCAGGTCGAGGTTGATCGAGCGGAATTGCAGGGTGCGCGCGGCCTCGATGATGGTGCGGGTCTGTTCCAGGCTCTGCAGGCGGTTGATCGCCCGCTGCACGGCCGGGTCGAGGTCCTGCACGCCGAGGCTGACGCGGTTGAAGCCCAGCTCGCGGAGCAGGCCCATGGTCGACCAGTCGGCCTCGCGTGGGTCGATCTCGATGCCGTAGTCGCCGGAATCGTCGTCCAGCAGGTTGAAGTGCTGGCGCAGGTGGGCCATCAGCTCGCGCAGTTCGACGTGGCTGAGGAAGGTCGGGGTGCCGCCGCCGAAGTGCAGTTGCTCGACCGTCTGCCCGGGGTCGAGATGGCAGGCGATCTGCTGGATTTCCTGTTGCAGGCGCTGCAGGTAGGGCTGGGCGCGGGCGCGGTCCTTGGTGATGACCTTGTTGCAGGCGCAGTAGTAGCAGATGTTGGCGCAGAACGGCACGTGCACGTAGAGGGACAACGGACGCGCCGCGCGGCGGCTGTCACGCAGGGCGTGGAGAAGGTCGAAGGAGCCGATCTCGCTGTGCAGTTGCACCGCGGTCGGATAGGAGGTGTAGCGCGGGCCGGCCAGATCGTAGCGACGGATCAGGGCGGCGTCCCATTGGAGGGCATCGTGCATGGTGGCATTCCCGGGAATTGCGGCAGTGTCCGGAGTCTAGGGAGCGCCACGTACATCTGTGTTGATTTGCATCAAGCGCGCTTCAGTGACCCATCAGCCAGTGCTGGTGTGGTCCCGGCAGGGTCCACAGGCCGAACAGGATCACCAGCAGGCCGCCGGCGATGCGCACGCCACGCCGGCGCAACAGGGCGGTGACGCGCTCGGCGGCCAGGCCCGTGGCCAGCAGGATCGGCCAGGTACCGATGCCGAAGGCCAGCATCAGCAGGGCGCTGTGCAGCGCGTTGCCCTGGCTGGAGGCCCAGAGCAGGGTGCTGTAGACCAGGCCGCAGGGCAGCCAGCCCCACAGGGCGCCAAGGAGCAGGGCGCGGGGCAGGCTGGACACCGGCAGCAGGCGCGTGGCCACGGGCTGGATGTGTCTCCACAGGCCGCGCCCGAGGCTTTCCACACGGGTCAGGCCGCTCCACCAGCCGGCCAGGTACAGGCCCATGCAGATCAGCAACAGCGCCGCCAGCACACGCAGTCCTGTAGCCAGCGGGCTGCCGGCCAGGGCCCAGCCGGCGAGGCCGAGCAACAGCCCGGCGCTGGCATAGCTGAGGATGCGGCCGAGGTTGTAGGCGATCAGCAGGCGCAGGCGGCGGCCGCGCTGCTCCGGCGGGATGGCCAGGGTCAGGGCGCCCATCAGGCCGCCGCACATGCCCAGGCAATGACCGCCGCCGAGCAGGCCGAGGATCAGTGCGGAACCCAGCAGGGGCGACAGTTCAACCACGGGCAGGGGGCTCTGGCTGGTCGTCTTCGGGTTTGTCCTGGCCTTTCACGGCGGCCTGGTGGTTCGGGTCCTGGTCGTCGAACAGGATGCTGTGGGCGGGGCCGTCGAGGTCGTCGTACTGGCCGCTGTCCACCGCCCAGAAGAAGATGTACACGGCGATGCCGACCAGGACCAGGGCGGCGGGAATCATCACGTAGAGCGCGGGCATGTTGTCTCCTCAGGCCGTGGCGGGTTGCCGGGTGGCGGGCGCCGCTTGCGCCGCCGTGCCGCGCAGCCGGGTCAGGCGCAGGGCGTTGAGCACCACGATCAGCGAACTGACCGACATGCCGACCGCGGCCCACACCGGAGTGATCCAGCCGAGGGCGGCGAACGGCAGCATGAGGCCATTGTACAGCGCTGCCCAGCACAGGTTCTCGATGATGATCCGGCGCGTGCGCCGGGCCAGGCTGAAGGCCTGTACCAGGGTGTCGAGGCGGTTGGACAGCAGCACGGCGTCGGCGCTGGTCTTGGCCAGGTCGGTGGCCGAGCCCATGGCGATGCTGATGTCGGCGGCGGCCAGCACCGGCACGTCGTTGACCCCGTCGCCCAGCATCAGCACCTTGCGGCCCTCAGCCTGCAGGGCTTTCAGGCGTTGCAGCTTGTCGTCCGGGCGCAGGCCGCCGATGGCCTGGTCGATCTTCAGCTCAGCGGCGACGCTGGCGACCATCGGCGAGCTGTCGCCGGACAGCAGCAGGGTCTGCCAGCCGCGGGCGCGGCAGGCGTCGAGCAGGTCGGCGGCGTCGTGGCGCAGGCGGTCGTCGAGGACGAACCAGGCCAGCGGGCCCTGGGTGTCGCCGAGCAGCAGCCACTGGCCGGGTTCGTCCGGCATCGCCGGCAGGTCGGCGCCGCTGAGCTGGCAGACGAAGGCCGGCTGGCCGATACGCAGCTGGCGCTCGTCCACCCGGCCGTCGAGGCCGAGGCCCGGCGTGCTCTGCACCGCTTCGGCGACCGCCACGGTGCGGCCGAAGGCGCGGGCGATGGGGTGTTCGGAGCGATTTTCCAGGGCGGCGGCCAGGCGCAGGCACTGGTCGGCGTCGAGCCCGGCCAGCGGGCGGATGGCGCGCAGGGTCAGGCGGCCTTCGGTGAGGGTGCCGGTCTTGTCGAAGATCACCGTGTCGATCTGGTTCAGGCCTTCCAGCACATGGCCACGGGTCAGCAGCAGGCCGAGGCTGTGCAGGGTGCCGGTGGCGGCGGTGAGGGCGGTCGGCGTGGCCAGGGACAGGGCGCAGGGGCAGGTGGCCACGAGCATGGCCAGGACGATCCAGAACGCCCGGCCCGCGTCGATCTGCCACCACAGCAGGCCGATACCGAGGGCGGCGACCAGGCTGAACAGCAGGAACCATTGCGAGGCGCGGTCAGCGATTTCCGCCAGGCGTGGTTTTTCCGACTGCGCCCGCTCCAGCAGGCGCACGATGGCAGACAGCCGGGTGTCCTGGCCCAGGGCCAGGACCTCCACGCTGAGCACGCTTTCCACGTTGAGGGTGCCGGCGGTGACCAGGTCGCCGGCCTGCCGCGGATGGGGCAGGTATTCGCCGGTGAGCAGGGATTCGTCGATGCTCGACCGGCCCTCGACGATGCGTCCGTCCGCCGGCAGCACGGCGCCGGGCTGGACCTGGACGCGGTCGCCGACCTGCAGTTCGCGCAGGAGGATGCGTTCGGCGTTGCCGGCGGCGTCCAGGCGCAGGCACGAGGCCGGCAGCAGGTTGACCAGTTGCGCGGTGGCCGCCGCCGTGCGCTCGCGGGCGCGGCGTTCCAGGTAGCGGCCGGCCAGCAGGAACAGGGCGAACATGCCCACGGCGTCGAAGTACAGCTCGCCACTGCCGGTGATGGCGGTCCAGATCCCGGCGATGTAGGCCAGGCCGATGGCCAGGGAGACCGAGACGTCCATGGTCAGGTGGCGGGTGCGCAGGTCGCGGGCGGCGCCCTTGAAGAACGGCGCGCAGCTGTAGAAGACGATGGGCGTGGTGAGGAACATCGCCACCCAGCGCAGGATGGTGTGCATTTCGGCGCTGAGGTCGATATTGAATTCCGGCCAGGTGGCCATGGTCGCCATCATCGCCTGGAACCACAGCAGGCCAGCGACGCCGAGCTGGCGCAGGGCGGTGCGGTTTTCGCTGGCCAGTTGCTCGGCGGCGCGGTCGGCCTGGTAGGGGTGGGCGGCGTAGCCGATCTGGCGCAGTTCGGCGAGCAGGCGCGACAGCGGCAGTTGGCTGTCGGCCCAGCTCACCAGCAGGCGATGGTTGGACAGGTTCAGCCGTGCTTCGGCGACGCCGGGCAGGGCGCGCAGGTGTTTCTCGATCAGCCAGCCGCAGGCGGCGCAGCTGATGCCCTCGATCAGCAGGGTGGTTTCGGCGAGCTCGCCTTCATGGCGGACGAAGGGTTGCTGGACGTCGGCGCGGTCATACAGGGCCAGTTCGTCCTGCAGTTGCCTGGGCAGGGCTTCGGGGTTGGCGCTGGCTTCGCTGCGGTGCTGGTAGTAGCTCTCCAGCTTGCCGGCGACGATGGCCTCGGCCACGGCCTGGCAGCCGGGGCAGCAGAAGGCGCGGGGTTCGCCGAGGACGACGGCGGTGAACGAGCTGCCGGCGGGGACGGGCAGGGCGCAGTGGTAGCAAGGCGTGGGGGTGGTCATGACTGTCTTATCGCAGGTCTTTCGAAGGTTCGCCACGGACCACTGTGGGAGCGGGTTCACCCGCGATTACGGTGTTGAATTCACTATCGCAATCGCGGGTGAACCCGCTCCCACAGGGGGCCGAGGTGACTATTTGTCCAGGTGCTCGGCCCCTTTCAGTTCCTCATCCCCGAGCATCAAGGTCACATCGTGGGCCACCTCTTCCTCTTCGAACAGGCGCCAGGTCTGGCCCTGCTCGGTGCCCAGCAGCTCGACGAAGCGCCGGCCTTCCACGCGATCCGGCAACTGCCCGACATAGCGGCCGTCGCCAGTGAGGGCCAGGGCAATCTTGCGATCCTTCTGCGGCTGGGTCGGCGAGATCAGGTTCAGCTCCAGCGCCTGCGGCTGGCTGTCCCCGGTCAGGCGCAGTTCCACCTCGCCGGTGACTTCGTCCAGATGCACGCTGGCCTTGAGCTTCAGGGTCTGGCCCAGCAACTCGCGGTCCAGCGAGCGGTTGATGCCCTTGCCGGCCTCGTAGTAGTTGTCATTGACCAGGTTGTCCGGGTTGTTCACCGCGATGCTGACCATGGTCAGGCTCAGGGTCACCGACGTGGCGAGGATGCCGATGATGATCCACGGCCAAAGGTTCTTGTACCAGACGCTGTGAACAGTGTTCGTTGCAGGCATGGGCATGTTCTCTTAACGGATTTGCGGGCCGATGAAGCGGCTCTTGGCTTCAACCTCGGAGCCGCTGTCGTCGGCATCGCGGAGAATGAAGATGACTTCGTTGGTGGTCGACGGCAACTGCTCGGGCGACACCGACAACTGCACCGGCAGGCTGACGATATCGCCGGCAGCCACGCGGATTTCCCTGGCGCCGTCCAGGCGCAGGTTCGGCAGGCCCTTGGCTTCGAGCACGTAGACGTGGTCGTGCTGGTCCTTGTTCATCACCTTCAGGCTGTACACGTTCTCGATCCAGCCCTGGGCGTTCTCGCGATACAGCACGCGGTCCTTGCTGACGTCGAAGCCCACCAGCGAGCGCATGAAGAAGGCACTGGCGAGCAGGCCGATCATCACCAGCAGGACGACGAAGTAGCCGATCAGCCGCGGCCGCATCATGTGGGTCTTCTGCCCGGACAGGTTGTGCTCGGTGGTGTAGCTGATCAGGCCACGGGGGTAGTTCATCTTGTCCATGATGCTGTCGCAGGCGTCGATGCACGCGGCGCAGCCGATGCACTCGATCTGCAGGCCGTCGCGGATGTCGATGCCGGTAGGGCAGACCTGGACGCACATGGTGCAGTCGATGCAGTCGCCGAGACCCTTGGCCTTGTAGTCCATGTCCTTCTTGCGCGGGCCACGGGTTTCACCGCGACGCGGGTCGTAGGAGACGATCAGGGTGTCCTTGTCGAACATCACGCTCTGGAAGCGCGCGTAGGGGCACATGTACACACACACCTGTTCGCGCAGCCAGCCGGCGTTGCCGTAGGTGGCGAGGGTGAAGAAGCCGACCCAGAAGTAGGCCCAGCCGTCGGCCTGGCCGGTGAAGAAGTCGACCATCAGGTCGCGGATCGGCGAGAAGTAGCCGACGAAGGTCAGGCCGGTGACGAAGCCGATCAGCAGCCACAGGCTGTGCTTGGTGAACTTGCGCGCGAACTTGTTGGCGCTCATCGGCGCCTTGTC
The DNA here is from genome assembly GCF_036324125.1 of Pseudomonas ulcerans. Taxonomy (NCBI): domain Bacteria; kingdom Pseudomonadati; phylum Pseudomonadota; class Gammaproteobacteria; order Pseudomonadales; family Pseudomonadaceae; genus Pseudomonas; species Pseudomonas ulcerans. The sequence continues at coordinate 189,305 of NZ_JAZDQN010000001.1, forward strand.
CAGTTTCATGCGCTGGTTGCGGTCGCCTTCGGTGACCTTTTCGCACCACATGAAGATCCAGGTCCACACGCTTTGCGGGCAGGTGTAGCCGCACCAGACGCGGCCGGCGAACACGGTGATGAAGAACAGGCCGAAGGCGGCGACGATCAGGATGCCGGACAGGAGGATGAAGTCCTGCGGCCAGATGGTCGCGCCGAAGATGTAGAACTTGCGCTCCGGCAGGTTCCACCAGACCGCCTGGTGACCGCCCCAGTTGAGCCAGACAGTCCCGAAGTACAACAGAAAGAGGAAGGCGCCACCGGCCATGCGCAGGTTGCGGAACAGGCCGGTGAAGGCCCGGGTGTAGATCTTCTCCCGGGCGGCATAGAGGTCGACGCCCGTGTCTTTCTTGTTCTTGGCAGGCGGGGTGATGTCTTGTACAGGAATCTGCTTGCTCATCGTTACAGTCCCACGGCAGTGGAAAAACGCCGCGGCCAGTGCATGCCGACCGCAGTCAGAAGTGTTGCTGATCTGTCCGCATCATACGCCTGTGCAGGCCGCCCAGGACGTGGGTGCGACACTGGGTCGCGTTGGTTGGAAGCCAACAATGCTGTATTGGCGGTGTCAATTGATCCAGGTCATGTGGGGGCCTGTTAGGGCACAAAACCTGCCGGATTGACGCGAACCTTGTGGGAGCGGGTTTACCCGCGATTACGTCGGTGGAATCACTACCGCAATCGCGGGTGAACCCGCTCCCACAGGAGGCGCGTACACCTTTGAATCCTCTGCAAGAAAAAAGGCCCCACCAGTCTGCACTGACGGGGCCTTTTTCTACCGCCGGGCCTTACTGCGCCTCGGCCGGTTTTTCATCCTTGTGCGACAGGCTGTAGACGTAGGCCGCCAGCAGGTGGACCTTGTCGTTGCCCTGGATTTCCTGCTGCGCCGGCATCTGGCCCTGGCGGCCGTAGCGGATGGTCTGCTGCAGCTGGGCGAAGCTGGAACCGTAGATGAACGCCTGCGGGTGGGTCAGGTTCGGTGCGCCCATCGCCGGGGTGCCCTTGCCTTCCGGACCGTGGCAGGCCACGCAGTTGGCGGCGAAGATCTTCTGCCCGGCGGCCGGGTCGGCCTTGGTGCCTTCCGGCAGGGTGCGGCCATCGAGGTTGGTGAGCACGTACGCGGCGACATCCGCCACGCCCTGCTCGCCGATCACTTCGGCCCACGCCGGCATCACGCCATGGCGACCGGCCATGATGGTCTGCTTGATGGTTTCCGGCTCGCCGCCCCAGCGCCAGTCGTTGTCGGTGAGGTTGGGGAAACCGTAGGAGCCCTTGGCATCGGAACCGTGGCAGACCGAGCAGTTGGAGGCGAACAGGCGACCGCCCATCTTCAGTGCCTGCGGATCCTTGGCCACTTCTTCGATCGGCATGGCCGCGAACTTGGCGAAGATCGGACCGAACTTCGCATCAGCCCGGGCCATTTCCTTTTCCCACTCGTGAACGCCGGTCCAGCCGGCCTGGCCGTTGGCGAAGTCGACTTTCTTCTCGGTGTCCAGGTACTGGTAGCCCGGCAGGATGCCCTTCCAGTTGCCCAGGCCCGGGTACAGCGCCAGGTAGCCCAGGGCGAAGATGATGGTGCCGACGAACAGCATGAACCACCACTTCGGCAGCGGGTTGTCGTATTCCTCGATGCCGTCGAAGGCATGGCCGACGGTTTCCTCGGTGGTTTCGCTGCGCTGGCCCTTGCGGGTGGACAGCAGCAGCCAGGTCAGGGCGAAGATGGTGCCCAGACTCAGAACGGTGACGTACAGACTCCAGAAGGTAGTCATTCGTTGTTACTCCTAGACGCGTTCGCTTGCGCTTGCTCGACGTGCTTGCTGGCCTCGGGATCATCCGCGAAGGGCAGCATGGTCGCTTCGTCGAACTCGGACTTGCGCCGAGAACTGAACACCCACAACGCCAGGCCGACGAAGGCCACCATCACCACGACGGTGCCCAGGCCTCGAATCATCCCGATATCCATCGCAGTCACCGTTTGCTTTTGATGATGGTGCCGAGGCCCTGGAGGTACGCGACCAGGGCGTCCATTTCAGTCTTGCCCTTGACCGCGTCGCGGGCACCGGCGATGTCCGCGTCGGTGTACGGCACGCCCAGGGTGCGCAGGACTTCCATCTTCTTGGCGGTGTCCTTGCCATCGAGCTTGTTTTCCACCAGCCACGGGTAGGCCGGCATCTTCGACTCGGGAACGACGTTGCGCGGGTTGTACAGGTGTGCACGGTGCCAGTCGTCGGAGTAACGACCGCCGACCCGCGCCAGGTCCGGGCCGGTACGCTTGGAACCCCAGAGGAACGGGTGGTCCCAGACGCTTTCACCGGCGACCGAGTAGTGCCCGTAGCGCTCGGTCTCGGCGCGGAACGGACGGATCATCTGCGAGTGGCAACCCACGCAGCCCTCGCGGATGTAGACGTCGCGGCCTTCCAGTTCCAGTGCGGTGCGCGGCTTCATGCCTTCCACCGGCTTGTTGGTGACGTCCTGGAAGAACAGCGGGACGATCTGGGTCAGGCCGCCGATGCTCACGGCGATGACCATGAAGAAGGCCAGCAGGCCGATATTCTTCTCGACTACTTCATGTTTCATCAGTGCGCTCCCACGACGACGATCTGTTCGGCGGCCTTGGCTTCGACCGGGTTCGCCGCGCGCACGGTGTGCAGGACGTTCCAGGCCATCAGCAGCATGCCCGAGGCGAAGAACGCACCGCCCAGGGCGCGGACGATGTAGCCGGGGTGGCTGGCTTGCAGGGCTTCGACGAAGGAGTAGGTGAGGGTGCCGTCATCGTTGATCGCACGCCACATCAGGCCCTGGGTGATGCCGTTGACCCACATCGAGGCGATGTAGAGCACGGTGCCGATGGTGGCGAGCCAGAAGTGCGCGTTGATCAGGCCGACGCTGTGCATCTGCGCGCGGCCGTAGAGTTTCGGAATCATGTGGTACACGGCGCCGATGGAGATCATCGCCACCCAGCCGAGGGCACCGGCGTGCACGTGGCCGATGGTCCAGTCGGTGTAGTGGGACAGCGAGTTGACGGTCTTGATGGCCATCATCGGGCCTTCGAAGGTCGACATGCCGTAGAACGCCAGCGATACCACCAGGAAGCGCAGGATCGGGTCGGTGCGCAGCTTATGCCAGGCGCCCGAGAGGGTCATCATGCCGTTGATCATGCCGCCCCAGCTCGGGGCCAGGAGGATGATCGACATCACCATGCCGAGGGACTGGGCCCAGTCCGGCAGTGCGGTGTAGTGCAGGTGGTGGGGGCCTGCCCAGATGTACAGGGTGATCAGCGCCCAGAAGTGGACGATGGACAGGCGGTACGAGTAGATCGGCCGCTCGGCCTGCTTGGGCACGAAGTAGTACATCATCCCGAGGAAGCCGGTGGTCAGGAAGAAGCCCACGGCGTTGTGGCCGTACCACCACTGGATCATCGCGTCGGTGGCGCCGGAGTAGGCCGAGTACGACTTGAACAGGCTCACCGGCAGCGACATGTGGTTGACGATGTGCAGCATCGCGGTGACCAGGATGAAGGCACCGTAGAACCAGTTGCCGACATAGATGTGCTTGGTCTTGCGCTTGACGATGGTGCCGAAGAATACAACTGCGTAGGTCACCCAGACGATGGCCAGCAAAATGGCGATCGGCCATTCCAGCTCGGCGTATTCCTTGGTAGTGGTGTAACCCATGGGCAGGGTGATCAGCGCGCCGACGATGACCGCTTGCCAACCCCAGAAGGTGAAGGCCGCGAGGCTGTCGGAGATCAGTCGGGTCTGGCAGGTTCGCTGCACGACGTAGTAGGAGGTGGCGAACAGTGCACAACCGCCGAAGGCGAAGATCACCAGGTTGGTGTGCAGGGGGCGCAGGCGTCCAAAGCTCGTCCACGGCAGGTCAAGGTTCAGGTGCGGCCAGACCAGTTGCGAGGCGATGAAGACACCGAGGCCCATGCCAAGGATCCCCCAGACCACCGTCATGATGGCGAACTGGCGGACGACCTTATAGTTATAAGCAGTCGGACTGATTGCTGTGCTCATTTCCAAGGTTCCACGGTTTTTAAGTGTTTTTGTAGGTAGAAAATCGGCGCAAGTATCTACAGACAGTGTGGGTATTGCAACGCAAGGGGACCCGTCCCACAGCCCGCCAAAGCCTGTTCCAAGGCCTTTCCGAAATCTCTACCGCGCAAATTGTACACAATTATTATTTATTTATGTGCACCATTTTTGGCGTGGAGTGCGCGCTAGAAAACGCTCCGATCGAGTACGAACCCGGGGGCGGGTTTTTCTTCGAAACGGCAGCGAAGGCGGCAATCATCAGCCTTTGCGCTGGCACGATGGCATGAGTCGAACCGACAGGGGTGCATGCGCGACATCGCTTCCAGCCACATGTGGCAACAAGCTTAGTCCCGTTCGGAGGGGCTGCAAGGAGGGGTGGGGAAGGGGTGCGACAACCTGTCGCAGGAGCAAAAAAACACCGCCGCATCTGTTCGGATGCGGCGGTATCAGTCAATCCTCAGTTGGATCGAAGTCTTACTGTGCAGAAGTCTTGTCGCCTTCCTGCGAAAGGCTATAGACGTAGGCGGCGAGCAGGTGGACCTTGTCGTTGCCCTGGATGTCCTGCTGGGCAGGCATCTGGCCTTGACGACCGTAGCGGATGGTCTGCTGCAGCTGGGCGAAGCTCGAACCGTAGATGAACGCCTGCGGGTGGGTCAGGTTCGGTGCGCCCATCGCCGGGGTGCCCTTGCCTTCCGGACCGTGGCAGGCCACGCAGTTGGCGGCGAAGAGCTTCTCGCCGTTGGCCGGGTCGGCCTTGGTGCCTTCCGGCAGGCTGCGACCATCCAGTTTGCTCAGGACGAAGGCGGCCACGTCGGCCACGCCCTGCTCACCGATGACTTCCGACCAGGCCGGCATCACGCCGTGACGACCGAGCATGATGGTGGTCTTGATGGTTTCCGCCTCGCCGCCCCAGCGCCAGTCCTTGTCGGTCAGGTTGGGGAAGCCGTAGGAGCCCTTGGCGTCGGAACCGTGGCACACCGCGCAGTTGGAGGCGAAGAGGCGACCGCCCATCTTCAGCGCCTGCGGATCCTTGGCCACTTCTTCCACCGGCATGGCGGCGAACTTGGCGAAGATCGGGCCGTACTTGGCATCGGCGCGTTCCATTTCCTTTTGCCATTCGTTGGCACCGGTCCAGCCATTCTCGTAGCCAGGCAGCAGGCCTTTCCAGTTACCCAGGCCCGGGTAGAGCACCAGGTAGCCGGCGGCGAACACCAGGGTGCCGACGAACAGCCAGAACCACCAGCGCGGCAGCGGGTTGTCGTATTCCTCGATGCCATCGAAGGCGTGACCCATGGTCTGGTCGGTGCTGCCGGGTGTCTCGCCCTTGCGGGTGGACAGCAGCAACCAGGTCAGGCCGATCAGGCTGCCGATGGTCAGTACGCTGATGTACGTACTCCAGAAGGTGGTCATTGCCCCTTACTCCTCAAGTCTTTGTCTTTCTCAGCGCCCGGCAGGCGCTCGTCGGCGAAGGGCAGCAGGGCCGCCTCGGCGAATTCACGGTCACGGCGACGGTTGAAGACCCAGAGCGACAGGCCGATGAAGGCGATCGCCACCACCAGGGTGCCGAGGCCGCGCAACTGGCCGATATCCAGACTGAAATCCATGGCGCTTACCTCTTGTTCTTGATCGCGGTGCCAAGCACCTGGAGGTAGGCGACCAGGGCGTCCATTTCGGTCTTGCCCTTGACCGAGGCGACGGCACCACTGATGTCGTCGTCGGTGTAGGGCACGCCGAGGGTGCGCATGGCCTTGAGCTTGGCTTCGGTGTGGCTGGTATCCACCTGTTGGGCGACCAGCCATGGGTACGCCGGCATCTTCGACTCCGGTACCACGTTGCGCGGGTTGTACAGGTGCGCACGGTGCCAGTCGTCGGAGTAGCGGGCGCCCACGCGGGCCAAGTCAGGACCGGTACGTTTGGAACCCCAGAGGAACGGGTGGTCCCACACGCTTTCGCCGGCCACCGAGTAGTGGCCGTAGCGCTCGGTCTCGGCGCGGAACGGACGGATCATCTGCGAGTGGCAGCCGACGCAGCCTTCGCGGATGTAGATATCGCGGCCTTCCAGTTGCAGCGCGGTGTAGGGCTTCATGCCTTCGACCGGCTTGTTGGTGACGTCCTGGAAGAACAGCGGGACGATCTGGGTCAGGCCGCCGATGCTGACGGCGAAGACCATCAGCAGCACCAGCAGGAAGACGTTCTTTTCAATGGCTTCGTGTTTCATGTCCTAGTCCTCAGGCCAGCTGCGCGGTTGCGTCTGCGGTTGCCGGAGCCGGGGCACGCACGGTGCGCCAGGTGTTCCAGGCCATCAGCAGCATGCCGGTCAGGAAGATCGCACCACCGACGAAGCGCACGATGAAGCCTGGGTGGCTGGCCACCAGGGTTTCCACGAACGAGTAGGTCAGGGTGCCGTCGGCGTTGACCGCACGCCACATCAGGCCCTGGGCGATACCGTTGACCCACATCGAGGCGATGTAGAGCACGGTGCCGATGGTGGCGAGCCAGAAGTGCGCGTTGATCAGGCCGATGCTGTGCATCTGCGCCTTGCCGAAGACTTTCGGGATCATGTGGTACAGCGCGCCGATGGAGATCATCGCGACCCAGCCGAGGGCGCCGGCGTGTACGTGGCCGATGGTCCAGTCGGTGTAGTGGGACAGGGCGTTGACGGTCTTGATCGCCATCATCGGACCTTCGAAGGTCGACATGCCGTAGAACGCCAGGGATACCACCAGGAAGCGCAGGATCGGGTCGGAGCGCAGCTTATGCCAGGCACCGGAGAGGGTCATCATGCCGTTGATCATGCCGCCCCAGCTTGGCGCCAGCAGCACCAGGGACATGATCATGCCGAGGGACTGGGCCCAGTCGGGCAGGGCGGTGTAGTGCAGGTGGTGGGGACCTGCCCAGATGTACAGGGTGATCAGCGCCCAGAAGTGCACGATGGACAGGCGATAGGAGTAGACGGGACGTTCGGCCTGCTTGGGCACGAAGTAGTACATCATCCCCAGGAAGCCGGCGGTGAGGAAGAAGCCCACGGCGTTGTGGCCGTACCACCACTGCACCATGGCGTCGGTGGCGCCGCTGTACAGCGAGTAGGACTTGGTCAAGCTGACCGGCAGTTCCATGTTGTTGACGATGTGCAGGATCGCCACGGTGATGATGAAGGCACCGAAGAACCAGTTGCCGACGTAGATGTGCTTGGTGGTGCGCTTCATCAGCGTACCGAAGAACACCACGGCGTAGGCCACCCAGACGATGGTGATCAGGATGTCGATCGGCCACTCCAGCTCGGCGTATTCCTTGGAACTGGTGTAGCCCAGTGGCAAGGTGATCGCCGCCAGCAGGATCACCAGTTGCCAGCCCCAGAAGGTGAACGCCGCGAGCGCGGGCGCGAACAGTTGGGTCTGGCAGGTGCGCTGCACGGAGTAGTAGGAGCTGGCGAACAGCGCGCAACCACCGAAGGCGAAGATCACCGCGTTGGTATGCAGGGGGCGCAGGCGCCCGAAGCTGGTCCAGGGAAGGTCGAAGTTAAGGGACGGCCAGACGAGTTGCGCGGCGATGAAAACGCCGAGCCCCATCCCGACGATTCCCCATATCACCGTCATAATGGCGAATTGGCGGACCACCCTGTAGTTGTAGGCGGTACTGCTGGTTGTGTTCATGTATGGGTTCCCATCCACGGTTATAGGCAGGCTAAACAGCGAGGCAAGCATGATTAATGGGGCGGTTCCCGGTATTGACGGGGATCAATTGGCGGCAATGGCCAACGTGCGGGGGTGGCTGTGGAATGCCCCGCAAAATCAGGCAGATGGCGGCTTCAAGGGCTGCCTGATCCTGGCCCATGGCGCAGGTGCGCCGATGGACAGCGGGTTCATGGAGGACATGGCGCAAAGGCTTGCCGGGCAAGGGTTGGCGGTGCTGCGCTTCGAGTTTCCCTATATGGCCGAGCGCCGCGTCAGTGGTGGCAAAAGGCCGCCGAATCCGCAGGCGGTGCTGCTGGAGAGTTGGCGCGAGGTGTGGCGGGAGGTGCGACCATTGGTCGCTGGGCCGCTGGCCATTGGCGGCAAGTCCATGGGTGGGAGGATGGCGAGTCTGCTGGCGGATGAGCTGGGTGCGGACGCCCTGGTGTGCCTGGGCTATCCGTTCTATGCGGCGGGCAAGCCGGAGAAGCCGCGGGTGGCGCATCTGGCCGGATTGAAGACGCCGACCCTGATCGTCCAGGGAACGCGGGATGCACTGGGCAATCGGGAGACGGTGGAAGGTTATGAATTGTCGCCAGCGATCGAACTGTGCTGGCGGGAGGCGGGGGACCATGACCTCAAGCCGTTGAAGGCTTCAGGGTTGAGTCATGAGGATCATATGCAGACGGCGGCACTGCGGGTTGCACAATTCCTCAAGTGAGCCAAGAACCCTGTGGGAGCGGGTTTACCCGCGATTGCGTCGGTGAGTTCACTATCGCAATCGCGGGTGAACCCGCTCCCACAAGGATGGCGGTGTCGCAGTCAGTCGCGGTATTCACACAGGTAAGCGGTATCCACCGCCACCTTCAACTGGAACTTGGCATTGGCCGGGACATTGAACTGGCTGCCCGCGGAGAAGGTTTCCCAGTTGTCGCTGTCCGGCAGCTTGACGGTCAGGGCGCCTGCGACCACATGCATGATCTCGCGCTGGGCGGTGCCGAACTCGTATTCGCCCGGGGCCATCACGCCGACGGTAGCCGGGCCTTCAGCGGTGCCGAAAGCGATCGATTTGACCGTGCCATCGAAGTACTCGTTGACTTTGAACATGGGCGACTCCTGAAAAGAAAGGGACCGAAAAGGCCGGCCAGTATGCCCAAGCCTTCAGGTCCCGTCATCCGCTTTCAGGTGCCCTGGACCGGCAGTGTCAGCGGCAGCAGCCGCGCCGTGTTGCGCGCGTCCTCAAGGGCCCGGTGCTGCTGTCCGTTGAACTGCAGGCCGGCCAGTTGCAATGCGCCATTCAGGCCCAGCGGACGCTGCAGGTGGCGGGCCTTGGCGAAGCGCTGCTTGAGGTTGAGGTGGGGCAACCGGGCCAGCAGGCTGTCGAGGCCATTGGCCTGCCATTCCTGGAGCAATTGCTTGCGGTCGTAGTCGCCCCAACTGGTCCAGCCTTCCAGGCGTGGCTGGTAGTGCCCCAGCCAGCGTTCGAACTGCGCCCAGACCTCGTTGAACGGCTGAGCGCCATCGACGTTGGCCTGGGTGATGTGGGTCAGCTGGCGGCAGAACGGCGTGAGCTGCGGACGCCGCCGTGGTTTGACGAAACGCTGGAAATGATCGACTTCCCGCCCCTCGCGATTGACCAGGCTGGCGCCGATTTCGATGATTTCCATATCCGTGATCGGCCAGCCACCGTCATCGGTGGTAGCTTCCAGGTCGATCACCAACCAATGGCCCATAACTGTATCCCTGACAAGATGTGGCTCAAGCGTAGCCAAACACGGGCGTCGGCGGTATCCCATAGCATTTTGCCTCAATGCTCGAAAATGGCGCATGCGGCGGGTTGTACTACCTGGGGAAAACGCCTAGCTTTAACGGATCCGGGTCCGAATCCTTGAGAGTGTCACCTTGATTCCAGCGTTCACACCGCGGGTATTGTCTTCGTTAATGCTTTGCGCACTGACCTGGTGGGCCGACATGGCCTTTGCGACCGAGGCCGTCGAAATCAGGATTGGCGCGGCGCACTTTCCGCCCTACACCGTCCGACCCGAGCAAGGCGCCGACACCGGCCTGCTGCCGCAACTGGCCGAAGCGCTGAACAAGGCGCAGGGCCGTTTCCATTTCGTCCTGGTACCCACCTCGATTCCGCGGCGCTTTCGCGACTTCGAGCAGGGCCGGGTGGACATGGCGATCTTCGAGAATCCCGACTGGGGCTGGCAGAACATCCCGCATGTCAGCGTCGACATGGGCCTGGAGGACGCCGAGATCTTCGTCGCCCATCGCACCGCCGATCGCGATCAGCATTACTTCGATGACCTGAAGGGCAAGCGCCTGGCCCTGTTCAGCGGTTATCACTACGCCTTCGCCGACTTCAATCCCGACCCGCGCTACCTGGCCAGCACCTTCAACGCCACCCTGACCTATTCCCACGACAGCAACCTGCTGATGGTCCAGCGCGAGCGTGCCGATATCGCCCTGGTCACCCGCTCGTACCTGAGCGACTACCTGGTGCGCAATCCGGAGAGTGTCGGGGAGTTGCTGGCGTCGGAGCGCATCGACCAGCTCTATCACCACTACGCGCTGTTGCGCCCGCAGGCGAAGATCAGCGGCGAAGAGTTCGCCGCGCTGCTCGACCAGCTGCGGGCCAATGGCGAGTTGCTGAGGATCTTCCAGCCCTACCGGATCCAGGTGATCGGCGCGCACAGCCACTGAGCGGGCCGGGGATATCCCGGCTGGCCATGTTTCAGTGGGGCAGGCCGGCGCCGCGGGCGCTGGACACTTTGCGGCAGTGCACCAGGGCATCGCGGATCATGAAGTTGACCAGGGTCGGGGAGACACCCAGTTCCTTGGCGATGTCCTTCTGCGGCACGCCGTGCAGGCGGTACATCTCGAAGGCATAGCGGGTGCGCGGGGGCAGTTCGCTGAGCGCCTCGGCGATGTGTTCGAGGGTGGCGAAGTTGATATGCGCGGCCTCGGGCGAGGCGCCCTGGATCACCACGTTCAAGCCTTCCTCTTCGCTACCCGAATACTTCAGCTCCATCGCCTGCTTGCGGTAGTGGTCGATGGCCAGGTTGCGCACGATCTGGAACAGATAGCTCAGTTGCGCCTTGAACGACGAGGTGATCTGCGGCGCGGAATTGAGGCGAAAGAAAGCGTCCTGCACGACATCCTCGGCCCGGGAACGGCAGCCGGTGATGCGCGCTGCGATCTTGACGAGGATGCCACGGTTGTCGACGAACGCTTGGAGTAACGGTGAATCGCACTTACTTGTGGATAGTTGTTCCGCCATGGAAATCACCTTTTCTCTAAGTGGATAGCGAATGGCCTTACGGGGCCGTTCGCGACGACGTGCGACAAACTAGTATTAATGATAATTATTGTCAAATGCGAAAGTTGATGAGGGGTACTGCGATTTTGATCTAAGCCGCGAACTGTGACGTAGCTCACCGGCGCACGGTTTTGCGGCCGGCACGATGCTTATCGCACAGGCAAATGACGAATCCGTGCCAATGCCCGGATGGCGTGTTGAAGGCAAAAAAAGGCCGCCTGGGAGGCGGCCGAAGAAAACCCGGTGCGTGGCTGAATCCGCGCCGGGCGGGAGGAAGGTTCAGCGCTTGCCGAGGATCTGCCCGAGCAGTTCGGGGCGCGGCGCACCCTGTTGGGTCTGCAGGCGTTGCTGCTCGTCCAGGTAGAAGATCGCCGGGGTGGCGGAGAGGCCCAGTTCGTCCATCAGTGCCTGGTTGGCGGCGAGCTTGGCCTGGACATCCGCCGGAATGCTTTCCAGCGGCTTGAGCTTGCTGGCCTTGCCGGCCTTCTCGTGGTCCAGCAGGGCCTGTTGCGGGTCCTTGGCGGCGAGCAGGGCGGCGGACTTGCCCGGGCTGTCGGCGCGGATGATGCCGACCATGATGTGGCGCAGTTGCACCTTGCCCGATTCGACCCACGGTCGCGCCTGCTCCCAGAACATGTTGCAGTACGGGCAGTTCGGATCGCTGAACAGGTATACGACGCGCGGCGCATCGGCCTTGCCGTCGGCGATCCAGGCGGATTTTTCCATCTTCGCCCAGACCTCCTTGGCCATCGGCGCGTAGACCAGTTTTTCCAGCGGCGGCTCGCTGAGGTCCTGGCCCTTTTCGTCGAACAGGCTGCCCACCAGCACATGCTTGCCGTCCGGGGTCAGGTAAAGGGCCACGCCGCGATTCTGGAACTGCGCGGCATAGCCTTTCAGGCCGTTGGGGGCATCGAAGCTGCCGACGACTTTCGCGCCCTTGGCTTCGATCTGGCGAACCGCCGCCGGCAGTTCCTCGGCCTGGAGCAGCGGGCTGGCGAGCAGGCCCAGGGCCAGGCCCAGGGAAACAGGGATCCTCATGGTGCATTCCTTGTGGGAGTAGTGAGCGGCTGCACGCCTTGATCGAAGGACTGCAGCGCATGGTAGAGGCTGGCACGGGACAGCTCGCCGAGGTGGCTGCCCACCAGGCGGCCGTCGGCGTCGTAGAACAGGGTGGTGGGCAGGGCCATCGAACCGACCTGCGCCGCCAGTTGCCCGCCAGCGTCGAACAGCACGTGGGACAGGTTGAGACCGGTCGTGGCGAGGAAGTTGGTGACGATCTGCGGCGTCTCGCCCTGGTTGACGAAGAGGAAGGTGACGCCCGGGTATTCATGCTGCGCCTGTTGCAGCACCGGCATTTCGCGGCGGCATGGCGGGCACCAGGTGGCCCACAGGTTGATCACCAGCGGCTTGCCGCGATGGCTGTCGAGGACGACTTCCTGGCCGCGGGCGTCCTTGAGGCTCAACGACGGCAGTTGCGTGCCTTCTTCATAAAGGTGGCTGGCCCAGCTGGTCAGCAGCCAGAACAGTGCGCCGCTGGCCAGGCCCCAGCCCAGCGGGCGGCGCCGTGCCGGCTTGCGCCAGGCGGTCCACAGCGCGCCGAGCAGCACGGTGAGCAGGCCAACCCAGGGCAGGAAGCCGCCATCGCGGATGTCGACGATCTGCAGCAGGTCGTCGCGGTACATCGGCCAGTAGGCGATGACGAAGCCGATCCGCGCGCAGACCAGGCCGAGGATGAACAGGTTGAACAGCGAGGGCTCGGGGTTGTCGCCGCCGCGCCTGGCGACCCGCCAGCCCACCAGGGTTGCCAGGCCCAGGGCCAGGAGCAACAACAGGTGGTCGAGGGCCAGGGCGATCGGGCCGATATTCACCGTCAGCATCAGCCTTCGCTCCGGGTGGCATTCCAGTGTTCCAGGAAGGTGGGCGCGTCCACCTCGCCCACCAGGCGGCGGGCGCGGCGTTCTTCACCATCTGGACCGATCCACAGCATGCTCGGCGGCCCCGGCACCTGGTAGCGCTTGAGCAGTTCGCGGGCGGGCGCGGCATCGGCGGTGACGTCGAGGCGCACCAGGCGCACGCCAGCCAGTGCGGCGAGTACATCGGCACGGGCGAACACCTGCTTTTCCATGACCTTGCAGGACACGCACCAGTCCGCATAGTAGTCGAGGAATACCCACTGGCCCTGGGCGCGCGCGGCGTCCAGTTCGGCCTGCAAGGCTTGCGGGGTGTTCACGGTGGTGAAGGCGTCATGGGCGGTGGCGACCGACGCCACCGTTGCGCCGCCGGCATAAGGTGCCAGCGGCTTCCACGGATCGCTGCCACCTCCGGCGGCGCCCACGATCGCCAGCGTCCCCCACAGCCCGCCGATCAACAGTACCGGCTGCACCGCACGCCAGCGACCCAGGGCCGGCCACGCGCTCCAGGCCAGGGCCAGCAACCAGGCGCCGGCGAGGCCCAGCCACAGGCTCGGCGGCAGCACCACCCGCAGGGTGTACAGGGCCATGGCGAGGAAGACGAAGCCGAAGAAGCCCTTGACCAGGTTCATCCAGGCGCCCGGACGGGGCAGGTAGCGATTGCCCAGGGTCACCAGCAGCAACAGTGGCAGGCCCATGCCCAGGCCGAGGCTGAACAGCACCAGTCCGCCGTGCACGGCATTGCCGCTCTGGGCGATGTACAGCAGCGCGCCGGCCAGTGGTGCGGTCATGCACGGGCCCATCAACAGGCCGGACAGGGCGCCGAGCAGTGCGGCACCGGCGAGGTTGCCGCCGCGGGTCTTGCTGCCGGCGCGCTCCAGGCGGTCGCGCAGGAACATCGGCAGTTGCAGTTCGAAGGCGCCGAACATCGGCAGGGCCAGCAGCACGAACAGCGCCGCCAGGCTACCCAGCAGCCACGGCTGTTGCAGCCAGGCCTGGAGATTGGCGCCGAGCAGCGCGGCAACCACCCCGAGGGCGGCGTAGACCAGCGCCATGCTCAGCACGTAGACCCCGGCCAGGGCCCAGCCACGCCGGCTGCTGGCGTTGTTGCCCATGACCAGTCCGGCGAGGATCGGCAGCATCGGCAGCGAGCAGGGGGTGAAGGCCAGCAGCAGGCCGAGGCCGAAGAACACCAGCAGGCCCCAGCCGAGGTGGCGTTGCTGAAGGGTGCCGGCCAGAGCCTGGTCGTCGGCCTGGCCCGCAGTGCTGGCGCTGTTGCCGCTGCCGCCCAGCTCGACCAGCGAGGTCTGCGGCGGATAGCACAGGCCGGCATCGGCGCAGCCCTGCCAGCCCATGCGCAGGGTGCCGGCGGCGGAGGCGGGCAGCAGCAGTTCGAGCTGGCCGCGGTACACCGGCTGGTCGCCGAAGAATTCGTCATGGTGGTCCTGGGCCGGCGGCAGTGGCGGGATCTGCTCCGCCGTCAGGCCATCGAACTTCAGGCGCTTCTGGTACAGGTAGTAGCCGTCGCTGATCGCCCAGTGCAGGCGGGTCTGGCCGTCGGGGAGGCGTTCGCTGGTGAAGACGAAGGCCTTCTCCACCGGCAGGAAGTCGCTCTGGGCGAAAGGATTGGCGAAGGGCTGCGCCTGGCTCAGGGAACTGAACAGGCAGAGGAACGCCAGGATCAATGCACGCATGTCGAAGCCTTGGGATTTCATGGAAGGCCAAGGCTGAGCCGCCTGGATTAACCCAGGGTTAAGCCGTCGGCCGGCAGGCGACGCGGGCTGCGGGGGAGGGCATAATCCCGGGTTAATCCTGTTCTGGCCCAATGCCGGTTTTCCTGTCCGATGACTGAATCCGCTCATGCATGTACTGCTCTGTGAAGACGACGACCTGATCGCCAGCGGCATCATTGCCGGGCTCAGCGCCCAGGGCCTGAACGTGGACCGCGTGGCCAATGCCAGCGCGGCGCGGGCGTTGCTCCAGGCCGCGCATTTCGACGTGATGGTGCTCGACCTCGGCCTGCCCGACGAGGACGGCCTCAAGCTGCTGCAGCGCCTGCGCCAGCAGGGCCACAGCCTGCCGGTGCTGATCCTCACCGCCCGCGACGCCGTGACCGACCGCGTCGACGGCCTGCAGGCCGGCGCCGACGACTACCTGCTCAAGCCCTTCGACCTGCGCGAACTCGCCGCGCGCCTGCACACCCTGGTGCGGCGCATGGCCGGGCGCTGCGTCAACATCATCGAGCATGGCCCGCTGAGCTTCGACCCGAGCAACTGCGAAGTCAGCCTTGGCGGCAAGCCGGTGGACCTGTCGCGGCGCGAGCAGGCGCTTCTCCAGGCCCTGCTCAACAACCCCGGGCGGGTGCTCTCCAGCGAGCAATTGAAGGACAGCGTCTACGGCTTCAGCGACGAAGTGGAAAGCAACGCCCTCAACGTGCATATCCATCACCTGCGGCGCAAGCTCGGCAATGGCATCGTCGAGACCGTGCGCGGCCTCGGCTACCGTCTCGGCCCGGCGCAATTGCCGCCTGGAGCCGCGCGATGAGCCTGCGCCTGCGCCTGAGCCTGATCCTCGGTACCGCCTTCGTCCTGATCTGGGCCCTGGCCGCCGCCTGGATGCTGCGCGACCTGCGCCAGCAGATGATGTTTTCCCTCGACCAGCGCCTGGTGGCGTCGGCGCGGATGGTCGCCGGATTGATCGACCAGTTGCCGCAGCCATTGACCAGCCAGGGCGAAGGCACGCGGCTGAGCGCCGACCAGTTGAGCGTGCCGGACGGCATGGCCTGCCAGGTCACCTCGTTGCGCGGCGAGATCCTCGCCCGCAGCCATCACAGCGCCGACCAGCACCTCGACGACGGCAAGGGCGGCTTCCACGACCAGATCATCGATGGCGCGCCCTGGCGCAGCTTCACCTTCATCCATGACGACATCCGTATCACCACGGCGGACCGCCACCTGGAGCGCGAGGCGCTGAACCGCTCGATCCTCCTCGCCGCCTCGGCACCGGTGCTGGTGGCGTTGCTCGGCAGCCTGGCGCTGCTGTGGATCGGCATCGGCAAGGGCCTGGCACCGTTGAACTGGATGCGCGAGGCCTTGCGCCGGCGCAGCCCGGATTCGGTGGAGCCGTTGCAGATCAAGGCGGTGCCCAGCGAGCTGCAGCCGTTGCTGGATACCCAGAACCAGCTGTTCCTGCGTATCGGCCAGACCATAGAACGCGAGCGCCGCCTGACCGGCGATGCGGCCCACGAACTGCGCAGCCCGCTGACCGCGATCAAGACCCACCTGCAGGTGGCGAGGATGACCGACGGCCTGGTCCGCGAGCAGGCGCTGGCGCATGCCGAGGAGGGCGCCGATCGCCTGCACCGCACGCTGGAACAGTTGCTGCTGCTGGCGCGGGTCGAGGGCAGCCTGTCGTTCGATGACGGCGTGCAGTGCAGCGCCGACCAGGTGGCGCGCCAGGCGATCCAGGACACCGGCGACAACCAGCGAATCGTCCTTAATGCCCCGTCACGGGCTGCCCAGGTGTTGCTGGACATGCCCGGCGCGCTGGCGGTGGCGGCTTTGCGCAACCTGCTGGACAACGCCTTGCGCCACAGCCGCGGCGAGGCGCCAGTGGAACTGGAGGTGCAGGTGGAAGAGCAGCGTGTCGGCTTCCTGGTACGTGACCATGGACCCGGCATCGCCGAGCAGGACCTGCAGCACCTGACCCAGCGCTTCTGGCGCAACGGGCAGAGCGAAGGCAGCGGGTTGGGGCTGGCGATCGTCCAGGCCATCGTGCAGCGCTGTGCCTGTTCGTTGCATTTCGAGAGCCGGGGAGACGGGTTGCGGGTGTTGCTGCAGATGCCGCTGAAAGCGTCCGCCTGACCCGGTTCCCACAGGGTTTGGTGGTGCATTCACTATTCTGTCTTTCTGCCTAAATTTCTTTGCCAACCCAACGTTCTAGCTTGGACACAAGCAGTTTCCATGGCTGGCACGGGTGGGGAATGACGATATCGCGGCGCGGTTTCATAGCAGGTCTGGCAGTGACGAGCGCGGCGGTGCCGGCGGTGTACTACGCCCACCAGAAACTGACCCATGACCCCGAGGACGACGTCGTCACCCCCGGCGAAGCCAGCGTCGAACTGGCGGATATCGCCGGCCAGCAACTGGGCAACCAGCTGCGCGGCATCTGGGACATTCGCTTCACCGGCGCCGACGGCGGCCTGCCGGACCTGCCCCGCGAAGGCGCGCAGCTTTATCTCGACATCGCGGCCAAGGGCCGTGGCCTGCGCGGCGTACTCGGCACCCGCGAGAACCTCGAACAACCCGGCCCCGCCAGCTATCGCGTGCTCGGTGACCTGGTCGGCGCCTCCACCGCCCAGGTGCGCTGGCGCCTGTTGAGCAACCAGGGCGGCCCGGGCTTCGAATGCATCGCCACCCTGGACGAGGTCTGGGGCGAGTTCGGCAATGCCGGCAGCGGCACCCTCAGCGGTCGCCTGCAACGCCTCGACCGCTCCATGGCGTTGCCGCTGCAGGACAGCCATTTTGTCGCGGTCAAGCGGATGGTCCCCGAGGCCCGCGAGCGCATCGCCTACACCCCGGAACTGCGCGCCTGGCTGATCAGTGCCGAGCACCGCCTGTTCCACCAGCTCTGGCATGCGACCCGGGACAAATGGCACCGCCTTTCCGAAGAACGCCACGCCTCGCTGCGCGGGCTCGGCTGGCAGCCCGGCCCGCGAGACAAGGAGCGCGACGCCCGGGGGCCGCGCAAGCACCGCAACGGTTCCGGAGTGGACTTTCTGTTCATGCATCGGCACATGCTCCAGGCCGCCCGGACCTTCCAGCCGCTGCCGTCGTGGCCGCATTTCCCCTTGCCGCAACCAAACGTGGAATACGACCGCCACGGTTTCGCCCGCTATTTCGACAACCACGACGGCTACAGCGTGCCGCCGACCTGGCGCGCGCCGGGGGACAGCGACTACACCCAGTGGGTCGCGGTGATCAAGGCGCAGGAGACTTTCTGTAGCAACTTCCAGGTCTGGGAGTCGCAGTACCAGGACCCGCAGTACCTTTCGAGGATGACTCTCGGCGAGCTGGGCTCGGAGCTGGAGATGAATCTGCATGACTGGCTGCACATGTGCTGGGCCGCGGTCCCGCGGGACCCGTCAAATGGCGCGCCGGTGCCCTTCGCCCGCGATCCGTCGGACTTCGCCGCGCGCTGGTACGGGCCGGAGAACGACTTCCTCGGCGATCCGTTTTCCTCCCATGTCAGCCCGGTGTTCTGGGGCTTCCATGGCTGGATCGACGACCGCATCGAGGACTGGTACCGCGCCCAGGAGCGACACAACCCGGGGCAGGTCACGCGTTTGCAGGTCAATGGCGTGGACTGGTTCGCGCCGGGGCGCTGGAACGAGGTCGGGGACCCGTGGCTGGGGCCGACCACCCATGGCTGCAGCACCACGCCGGGCATGTTCCCGGGCAAGTCGGTGGAGATGGATATCGAAACCATGAAGCTGGCGCTGCGCATCGTCTTCGCCAAGGATGACGTGCTGGAGCCGCTGATGAAGCGGGTGCCGCAGCGGCCCTGGTATGCGCGGCACCTGTCGATGAAGGGAATTACCTGAGGGCCCTGTTGCAGGGCCCCTAGCGCGAAACCACCTGCCAGCCACCACCCAGCGCCTTGTACAACGCCACGCTTCCCTGCACACGCGCCAGCCGCAGTTGCACCTGCTGGTCCTGCGCCTGGTACAGCGTGCGCTGCGTCTCCAGCACCGTGAGCAAGGTCTCCGCCCCTGCCCGATAGCGGTTCTCCGCGAGTTCGAAGGCGGTCCGCGCCTGGCGCACTTCCTCGTCCTGCCACTGCCGCTGGCGATCCACGCCATCGATGCCGTTCAGTGCTTTCTCCACATCGCCGAAGCCGGCGACGATGCTGCCGCGATACAGCTCCAGCAGTTCCTCCTGCCCGGCCCGCGCCTTGTCCCGCTCGGCCGCGAGCCGGCCGTTGTCGAAGATCGGTGCCGCCAGCCCTGCGGTCAGGCTGTAATAGGGACTGCGCAGCAACTGGTCGAACACCTGCGCCCCCGAGCCGAGGTCGGCGCCCAGTGTCAGGCTCGGCAGCATCGCCGCGCGGGCCACCTGGACATTGGCCCGGGCCGCCGAGAGGCGTGCCTCGGCAGCGGCGATATCCGGCCGCCGGCTGAGCAGGTCGCTGGGCACGCCTGTGCCGATCCGGGGCCAGTGGACGGCGGCGAAATCCTCGCGGATGGCCGGCAGTTGCTGCACCGGTTCGCCGAGCAGGGTGGCCAGGGTGATGCGGGTGTCCTGCAACTGCTGTTCGAGCAATGGCACCTGGCGCTCCTGCGCCGCCACCAGGCTGCGCTGCTGAGCCAGTTCCAGTGCCGTGGCGGAACCTGCGTCATGCCGGGTCTGTACCAGCTTGAGCACGTCGTGGGCGTTGGTCAGGTTGAGCCGGGCAATGCCGAGCTGCTCCACCAGCGCCAGGCTCTGCAGGTAGCTGCTGGCCACGCCGCTGAGCAGGGTCAGCTCCACGGTCTGGCGATCGAAGCGGCTGGCGTCGAGGCTGCGCAGTGCGCTGTCGCGGGCTGCGGCCTTGCCGCCCCAGAAGTCCACTTCATAGCTGGCGCTGAGGCGGGTGCCGTAGGAGTTGTAGGTGCGCTCGCTGCCACTGGCATCGATACCGTTGTAGCCGCGGCCATGGAGCAGGCGCTGGCGACTGGCGTCGAGGCCGAATTTCACTTCCGGCAACAGCGGCGCGCCGGCGATCACCGCGCTGGCCTGGGCCTGGCGTACCCGGGCCATGGCCGCCGCCAGGTCGAAGCTGTTGGCCCGTGCCTGTTCGACCAGGGCATTCAACTGCGGGCTGGCGAAGGCCTGCCACCAGGGCCCGTCGGCGATGGATGCGGGGACGGTCTGGCCCTGCCACTGTGCAGGGGCGGGCGGCAAGGCGGCGTCCGGTTCATGGCTGGAGCACGCGGCGAGCAGCACGCAGAGGGACAGGAGGCTGAGACGGCTGGGCACTTTCATCGTTTATTCGCTTGTCAGGGCTTTGACCGGATCCAGCCGGGCCGCCTTGCGGGCCGGCATGAAGCCGAACACCACGCCGGTCATCACGGCGCAGGTGAAGGCGCCGAGCACGGCGCCCAAGGAGAAGGCCACGGCGATGTCCGCCAGCATCAGGCCGCCGCCGACCAGCGCGGCGAGGACGATGCCGGTCACGCCGCCGACCATCGACAGCAGCACCGCCTCGGTGAGGAACTGGCGCAGGATGTCGCGCTGGCGCGCACCGGTAGCCATGCGGATGCCGATCTCGCGGGTGCGCTCGCGCACGGTCATGAGCATGATGTTCATCACCCCGATGCCACCCACCAGCAGGGAAATCGCGGCGATGGCGCCGAGCATCAGCGACAGGGTGTTCTGCGTGCGCGCCTCGGCCTGGATCAGCGCGGCGAAGTTGGTCAGTTCGTAGTCCTGCTTGCCGTGGTGCAGCTTGCGCATCAGGTGGTCGATGGCCGCTTCGGTTTCCTTCACCCGGGCCGAGTCGGCGGCGGCGATGGTCACGTATTCCGGGTCGCGGCTGCCGAACAGGCGGATCGAGGCGGCGGAGTAGGGCACCACGATGCGTCCGTCGCTGTCGCTGTCGCCCGAGCTGGCACCCTTGGCCACCAGGATGCCGAGGACCTGGAAGGGCACCTGGCCGATCAGGATGTACTGGCCGATGGGGTTGCGTTCGCCGAACAGCTTCTCCTTGACCTTGGGCCCGATGACCGCCACCGCGGCGGCGTTGCGTTCGTCGGCGTCGGTGAAGAAGCTGCCCTCGGCCACCGGCCAGTTAAAGATCCCGGGGAAGAAGGTGTTGTTGCCACCGACGTAGAACTTGCCGCTGGCGTTGCCGAAGCGCACGGTCAGTTCGCTGCCGATCACCGGCATGATCTTCTTCACCTGGGGCAGGCCGGACAGCGCCTCGACATCGTCGAGGGTGATGATGCCGGCAGGCGCATGGAGGCTGGCCGACTTGCCGCTGAGGTAGAGGATGTTCGAGCCGAACGCGGCCATCTGCGCCACCACCTGGCGCTTGCTGCCTTCGCCGACGGCCAGCATGACCACCACCGAGGCGACGCCGATGACGATGCCGAGCAGGGTCAGCGCGGTGCGGAAGCGATTGATCCACATGACCCGCCAGGCCGCCTGCAGGGCCTCCAGCAGTTCGCCTTTCCAGGCGCCGCGCTGGGTCGCGCCGCGGTCCAGGTGCTGGCGCAGTTCCTCGGCCTGCGGGCCGGATTTCTGCACGGCCTGGCGTGGTGCCTGGTACTTGGCCGAGTCGCTGATCACCAATCCGTCGCGGATCTCGATGACCCGTTGCGCACGGGCAGCGACCTCGCGGTCGTGGGTGATGAGGATGATCACGTGGCCCTGGCTGGCCAGTTCGTCGAGCAGCGCCATGACCTCGGCGCCGCTGTGGCTGTCGAGGGCACCGGTGGGTTCGTCGGCGAGGATGATATGCCCGCCGTTCATCAGCGCGCGGGCGATGGACACCCGTTGCTGCTGGCCGCCGGACAACTGGTGCGGGCGGTTGCCGGTGCGCTCGCCAAGGCCCAGGCGCTGCAGCAGGGCAGCGGCGCGGGCGTGGCGTTCGGCGGCCGGGATGCCGGCATAGATCGCCGGCATCTCGACGTTTTCCTGGGCCGATCCGGAGGCGATCAGGTGGTAGCCCTGGAACACGAAGCCGAAGGCCTCGCGGCGCAGCCAGGCGAGCTCGTCGCCGTCCAGTTCGGCGACGTCCTTGCCGGCGAACAGGTACTGGCCGCTGGTGGGCCGGTCGAGGCAGCCGAGGATGTTCATCAGGGTCGACTTGCCGGAGCCGGAGGCGCCGACGATGGCGACGAATTCGCCGGGATGGATGGCCAGGTCGATGCCGCGCACCACCTCGACTTTCGGCGTGTCGACGCCGCCGTAGGACTTGCGGATATCCCGCAGTTCGATCAGGGGCGTGCTCATTCAGCCCCCGCTGGCGACAGGTGCGCCGATCAGCAGGTGCTCGCCTTCGGCCAGGCCGTCGAGAACCTGCACCCGCAGGCGGTCGCTGATACCGGTGCGCACGTGGCGCTGCTCGATGCGCCCGTCGCGCCCGACCACCTGGGCCAGGCGCCGGTCGGCTTGGTCGCCGTCATCCTCCAGGGCCGCCAGCGGCGCGGTGAGCACGTCGCTGGCCTGGCCGGCGACGAAGAACATCTGGGCGGTCATTTCCGCCATCAGGCTGTTGTCCGGGTTGTCCACATCGAGCAGCACGGTGTAGAGCACCACCTTGCCGGTGCTGCCGCCGCTGCCGCTCGTGGAGCCGCCGCTGCTCTGCATGCTCGGGTCGAGGGGCTTGGGCGGGATCGGCAGGATCTGCCGCACCGTGCTGACCCAGCGCCGTTTGCCGCCGGCGAGGGTGGTGAAGTAGGCCTGCATGCCCGGTTTGACATGGCCGATATCCGCCTCGGACACCTGGGCCCAGACGGTCATCGGCGACAGCTTGGCGATGCGCAGGATCAGCGGGGTCTGTTGCTGGGCGTTGAGGGTCTGGCCCTCGCGGGCGTCCACCGCGACCACGGTGCCGGACATCGGCGCATAGATCCGCGTGTAGCCCAGTTCCGCCTCGTCGCTGCGCAGGCTGGCCTGGGCCTGGAGGATCTGCGCGCGGAACATGTCGATGCGTGCCTGGGTCACCTTGAGCTGGGCCTGGGCGGTCTGCACGTCTTCCTCGCGGGTGGCGCCGCCAGCGGCGAGGCTTTGCTGGCGCTTGTACTGCTGCTCGGCGAGCTTGTACTGGGCTTGCTGCTCGGCCAGTTGCGCCTTGAGGTTGTCGATGGAGTAGCGTCCGGCGTCGAGTCTGGCCTGCTGGGTCGAGGGGTCGATTTCCACCAGCAACTGACCTTCGCGGACCTGGTCGCCGGGTTCCACGTGCAGCTTGCGGATCTGTCCCGAGGCCTGGGCGCCGACATCGACATAGCGGCGAGGCTGCAGGGTACCGAGGGCGGTCACGCTGCTTTCTATATCGCCGCGGGTGACCGCGACCGTGCTCAGCGGGTCGTTGCCCGGCAAGGTCTTCCAGGCCACCAGTGCGCCAAGGGCGGTGACGCCGAGGGTGCAGATCAGCAGGCGGCGTTTGAACGTCGGACGTCTCATGCGGGGTTCCAGCCAGAGGGATTCGGCCCGGGCGGCGGCAACGCGGCGCACGGGAGGCTCCCAGGTAGACGAGGGGCTAATGCCTTAATTTACCCGCGGGGCGGCGCGCGCCCGGGCGGAGAGGGTGGCCATGGTACGGCGAAACCTTCAAATACGTGTGAGAACCATTTACAGATGCTCGATATATCGTTCCGGATGGAACGAAGCGGCAACCCGCTACTTCAACAAATTCTTGACGCTGCCTTGATTTCCGCCGGTTTCCCGTCAACTATCAAGGGAAGCTCCCAGGAAATGCGCCCCGGCGCGGCAGTCTTGACCAAGGATCGTTCCCTACAACCACCGCACCTGGTCAACGACGATGCCTGACAAATCCTTGCGAATCCTGCTGGCCGATGCGCATCCGATGCAGCTCTTGCAACTGGAGAAGATGCTCAACGGCATGGGGTACTTCCGCATCGCTCCCGTGCAGTCCTTCGAAGACCTGCAGCACCTGGTGCAGAACGCCTTGCTGCCCTTCAACCTGCTGATCGGCAATATCGACCTGGCCAGCCATGCCGGCGTCGACCTGGAGCGCTTCTGTCGGGTCAATGTGCAGATCCAGCATGCGCTGCTGTACGAATCGCAGCACCTGAAGATGCCCGCAGTGCCGCCTGGCCAGCGCCAGGCGGTGAGCATCAGCCTGCCCAAGGTGCCGGATGACGAGACCCTGCACGCGTTCATGGCGCTGGTGGACGCGCCGCGGGTGATCGGCCAGTTGCCCCATCCGCAGGGCAAGCCGCGTGGGCCGGCCAAGCGCTGGCAGAACCTCGGGCACACGGTGTTCTCCCGGCCTACCTGAGGCGCCTGCGCCATCGCGCAATTTTGATATGCTCTGCCCCTCGTTCAGGCGCGCCCGGCGGCGCGCGGTCCCGTTCATTCCTGCGGAAACCCCTATGACTGCCAACGATTCCGCGCGGCTCTCGCGCGGCGACCACAAGACCCTGGGCCTCGCGGCCCTGGGCGGTGCGCTGGAAATCTACGACTTCATCATCTTCGTGTTCTTCGCCCTGACCCTGAGCCAGCTGTTCTTCCCGCCGGAAATGCCCGAGTGGCTGCGCCTGCTGCAAAGCTTCGGGATTTTCGTCACCGGCTACCTGGCGCGCCCGCTGGGCGGCATCCTCATGGCCCACTTCGCCGACCACCTGGGACGCAAGAAGGTGTTCAGCCTGAGCATCCTGATGATGGCCCTGCCGTGCCTGCTGATCGGCCTGATGCCGACCTATGCCGAGATCGGCTATGCCGCGCCGCTGATCCTGCTTGCCCTGCGCATCCTCCAGGGCGCGGCGGTGGGCGGCGAGGTGCCGAGCGCCTGGACCTTCGTCGCCGAGCACGCACCGGTGGGGCGTCGCGGTTATGCCCTGGGCTTTCTCCAGGCGGGGCTGACCTTCGGCTACCTGCTGGGTGCCCTGACCGCGACCTTGCTGGCCCGGTTGTACACCCCCGAGGAAATCCTCGCCTACGCCTGGCGTTATCCGTTCCTGCTGGGTGGGGTGTTCGGCGTGATCGGCGTCTGGCTGCGGCGCTGGCTCAGCGAGACCCCGGTATTCCTCGCACTGGCCGCGCAGCGCAACGACAAGCCGGTGGAGTTTTCCCTGCGCGCCGTATTGCGCGAGCATCGCCGCGCGCTGATCCCGGCGGCGCTGCTGACCTGCGTGCTCACCTCGGCGGTGGTGGTGCTGGTGGTGATCACGCCGACGGTGATGCAGCAGCGCTTCGGCATGGCGGCCGGGCACACCTTTGCCCTCAGCAGCATCGGCATCGTCTTCCTCAATATCGGGTGCGTGCTGGCCGGAATGCTGGTGGACCGGATCGGCGCCTGGCGGGCGCTGATCCTCTATTCGCTGCTGCTGCCGCTGGGTATCGGCGCGCTGTATGGCAGCCTGGTGGCGGCCTGGGACACGGTGGGCGTGGCCTACGCCCTGGCCGGCCTGGCCTGCGGGGTGGTGGGTGTGGTGCCGTCGGTGATGGTCGGGCTGTTCCCGGCGCGGATCCGGGTGTCAGGGATTTCCTTTACCTACAACGTTGCCTATGCGCTGTGGGCGAGCACCACGCCGTTGCTGTTGATCGCGCTGATGCCGTGGAGTCCGTGGGTGTGCGTGGGGTTCTGTGCGCTGATGGGGTTTGTCGGGGTGCTGACGGCGATGTACTTTGGCGCGCGGGAACGCTTGAGTACCGAGGAAGACCTGGCTTTAGGCCAACAGCTGATCGAATGGCAGTAAAAAGCCCCTCATGCCTTGCGGCAGAGGGGCTTTTTTCATGGCTGGCGACTTACATGTTCGGGTAGGTCGGTCCACCCGCACCTTCCGGGGTCACCCAGGTGATGTTCTGCGAAGGATCCTTGATGTCACAGGTCTTGCAGTGCACGCAGTTCTGCGCGTTGATCTGGAAGCGCTTGCTGCCGTCTTCCTGGGCGATCACCTCGTATACGCCGGCCGGGCAGTAGCGCTGCGCCGGTTCGTCGTACAGCGGCAGGTTGGTGCCGATCGGGATGCCGGCGTCGGCCAGCTTCAGGTGGCACGGTTGTTCTTCTTCATGGTTGGTGCTGGAGAGGAACACCGAGCTGAGCTTGTCGAAGCTGAGCTTGCCGTCCGGTTTCGGGTAATCGATCTTCTTCGAGTCGGCGGCCAGCTTGAGGCAGGCGTAGTCCGGCTTGGTGTCGTGCAGGGTGAACGGCAGCTTGCCGCCGAACCAGTTCTGGTCGATGTAGTTGAACGCGCCACCGAACAGCGGGCCGAACTTGTGCAGGGCCGGGCCGAAGTTGCGGCTGGCGAACAGTTCTTCGTACAGCCAGCTGGCCTTGAAGGCGTCGACGTAGGTGTTGAGCGTGTCGCCACCCTCGCTGCCGGCGATCAGTGCGTCGGCCACGGCGTCGGCGGCGAGCATGCCGGATTTCATCGCGGTGTGGCTGCCCTTGATCTTGGAGAAGTTCAGGGTGCCGAGGTCGCAACCGATCAGCGCGCCGCCGTTGAAGACCATCTTCGGCAGCGAGTTCAGGCCGCCCTTGCAGATGGCGCGAGCGCCGTAGCTGATGCGCTTGCCGCCTTCCAGGTACTGCTTGAGCACCGGATGGTGCTTGAGGCGCTGGAATTCGTCGAACGGCGACAGGTAGGCGTTGGAGTAGGACAGGTCGACGATCAGGCCGACCACCACTTGGTTGTTTTCCAGGTGATAAAGGAAGGAACCGCCGGTGTTCTCGTTGCTGGTCACGTCCAGCGGCCAGCCGGCGGTATGCACCACCAGGCCTTGCTCATGCTTGGCCGGGTCGATTTCCCAGATTTCCTTGAGGCCGATGCCGTAGTGCTGGGCGTCAGCGTCGCTGTCCAGGTTGAAGCGCTTGATCAGTTGCTTGCCCAGGTGACCGCGGCAGCCTTCGGCGAACAGGGTGTACTTGCCGCGCAGTTCCATGCCGGGGGTGTACATGCCGTCCTTCGGGTTGCTTTCGCGATCGACACCCATGTCGCCGGTGATGATGCCGCGCACAACGCCGTTGTCGTCGAACAGCACTTCCTGGGCGGCGAAGCCCGGGTAGATCTCGACGCCGAGGTTCTCGGCCTGCTGGGCCAGCCAGCGGCACAGGTTGCCGAGGGAGATGATGTAGTTGCCCTGGTTGTGCATGGTCTTGGGCACGAACAGGTCGGGGACCTTGGTCGAGCTATCGGCGCTTTTCAGGACGTAGATGTCGTCGCGCTTCACTTCGGTGTTCAGCGGCGCGCCGAGTTCCTTCCAGTCGGGGAACAGTTCGTTCAGGGCGCGCGGCTCGAAGACCGCGCCGGAGAGAATGTGGGCACCGACCTCGGAGCCTTTCTCGACCACGCAGACGCTGATTTCATTACCGGCTTCGGCGGCCTTCTGCTTCAGTCGGCAGGCGGCGGACAGGCCCGCCGGGCCTGCGCCGACGACGACCACGTCGAATTCCATGTATTCGCGTTCCACAGGTTCTCTCCTACTCAAGGCTCATCAGGTTTTTCTTTGTAGTGGGTGCAAGGCGGTCACGTCGAAGGGGGCGATTCTGTAGCTTCGGAGGATGACGTACTACACCGCTTTCTCTTGGCCGCGCATTATATCTACACCACTTGCGCGGTCCAATACAAACGTTTGTTTGAATTTGCCGCAGCCCAGTAAAATCAAAGAGGCGCGGCTGGAAGCTGGCGGTTTTGCCGTATTGACCGGATTGGGCGTTACGGTCAAGATACGGGCGGTTTTACGCTCGCCGTAGGCTGACCGTCGGATGCAGGAGCACCCCTAAAGACCTGGCAAAGAGCAGGGCAGTTATGCCAAACCCCGCTGTGTAGTGGAGTTTACACGCCACGACAAGAAATGGCCTTGGGGTTTTGCGATGAAGGGTCGGATCGGGACTGCTCAGTCAGTCTGAATTCGTCTCGCCGTGATCGTCCTTTGAGGTGATGTTTTCAGAGGTGCCCTTGTACCCACGCGCAATCGCCGGCTTCGGCCCAGGCGACATTCTTTTCACCGGAGAGTAACGAGGAATCCATGAAGGTTCTTGTAGCTGTCAAACGAGTGGTCGACTACAACGTCAAGGTTCGCGTCAAGGCGGACAACTCCGGCGTCGACCTCGCCAACGTCAAAATGTCCATGAACCCCTTCTGCGAGATCGCCGTCGAAGAAGCCGTACGCCTGAAAGAGAAAGGCGTGGCCAGCGAGATCGTCGTCGTTACCGTCGGTCCTGCCACTGCCCAGGAACAACTGCGTACCGCCCTGGCACTGGGTGCCGACCGCGCCGTGCTGGTGGAGTCCGCCGAAGAGCTGAACTCCCTGGCCGTCGCCAAGCTGCTGAAAGCCGTTGTCGACAAAGAGCAGCCTCAGCTGGTCATCCTCGGCAAGCAGGCCATCGACAGCGACAACAACCAGACCGGCCAGATGCTGGCTGCACTGACCGGTTTCGGCCAGGGCACCTTCGCCTCCAAGGTCGAGATCGCCGGCGACAAGGCCAACGTCACCCGTGAGGTCGACGGCGGCCTGCAGACCGTTTCGCTGAACCTGCCGGCGATCGTCACCACCGACCTGCGCCTCAACGAGCCGCGCTACGCGTCGCTGCCGAACATCATGAAGGCCAAGAAGAAGCCGCTGGAGACCATCACTCCAGACGCGCTGGGCGTTTCCACCGCCTCGACCAACAAGACCCTGAAAGTCGAAGCGCCTGCTGCACGCAGCGCGGGCATCAAGGTCAAGTCGGTTGCTGAACTGGTCGAGAAACTGAAGAACGAGGCGAAGGTAATCTAAATGACTATCCTGGTTATCGCTGAACACGAAAACGGTGCCGTTGCACCCGCTACCCTGAACACCGTTGCCGCTGCCGCCAAGATCGGTGGCGATGTCCACGTCCTGGTCGCTGGCCAGAACGTCGGCGGTGTGGCCGAAGCCGCTGCCAAGATCGCCGGCGTGGCCAAGGTCCTGGTTGCCGACAACGCTGCCTTCGCCCACTTCCTGCCGGAAAACGTCGCACCGCTGGTAGCCGAGCTGGGCAAGTCCTACAGCCACGTGCTGGCACCGGCCACGTCCAACGGCAAGAACGTCCTGCCACGCGTTGCCGCGCTGCTGGACGTCGACCAGATCTCCGAGATCATCTCGGTCGAATCCGCTGACACCTTCAAGCGTCCGATCTACGCGGGCAACGCCATTGCCACCGTGCAGTCGAGCGCTGCGGTCAAGGTCATCACCGTTCGCGCCACCGGCTTCGACGCCGTTGCCGCCGAAGGTGGTTCGGCTGCCGTCGAAACCGTCGCTACCGCGCACGACGCTGGCAAGTCGTCCTTCGTTGGCGAAGAGCTGGCCAAGTCCGACCGTCCAGAGCTGACCGCTGCCAAGATCGTCGTTTCCGGCGGCCGCGGCATGCAGAACGGCGACAACTTCAAGCACCTGTACGCCCTGGCCGACAAGCTGGGCGCGGCGGTCGGCGCTTCCCGCGCCGCAGTCGACGCAGGCTTCGTGCCGAACGACATGCAGGTCGGCCAGACCGGCAAGATCGTTGCGCCACAGCTGTACATCGCCGTCGGTATCTCCGGCGCGATCCAGCACCTGGCCGGCATGAAGGACTCGAAAGTCATCGTCGCGATCAACAAGGACGAAGAAGCACCGATCTTCCAGGTGGCCGACTATGGCCTGGTGGCGGATCTGTTCGAAGCCGTTCCTGAGCTGGAGAAGCTGGTTTAATCCAGTCGCTTCACTTATAAAGGGCCCGGTTGTCGCGGGCCGTGCAGTGATGGATTCCATCGTCGCACGGCCCGGGCAACCGGGCTTTTTGATTTCTGCGGGTCGAGAAAAGGGGTAGGTGCATGAGAAAGGGAATGCTGGCCGTGCTCGGGCTGGCCTGCTTGCCATCGCTGGCGCTGGCGGTGGGCAAATGCGAGCGGCTGGTGGCTACCGGCAGCCCGGACGCGCCGCCTTACTCCTGGCGTGACCCGCAGGATCCCCGGCACCTGATCGGTGCCAATGTCGACCTGCTGCAGCAGGTCGCCGCCGAGCTGGGACTCAAGGTCGAAGTGCTGTACGGCGGCAAGCGCAGTGATGCCCAGGCCGAGGTGCGCAGCGGGCGCATGGACCTGCTGGTGGATGCGCCGCTGGCCATCGATGAACTGACCGCCATGGACTACATCCATCCGGCCGTGGTGCAGAACGAATACGTGGTCTGGACCCGGCACGACTCCGCGCTCGTCTATGACAACCTTGCCGACCTGCACAAGCACCAGGGCGCGATCTCGGAAAAGGCCCGCTTGACGCCGGAGTTCGCAGCGTTCACCAAGGCCGAGCTCAAGCTGGCGGTGGTGCCCAACCTGACCCAGGCGATGCAGAAGCTGTTGCTCGGCCAGGTCGACTACGTCCTGGCCGGGCGCTATGCCGGCATGGCCATGGCGCAGAGCCTGGGCATGGCCAATGACCTGGTTGCTCGCGGCCAGGCCCTGGATCATCCGGGGCTGTTTCTGGCCCTGTCGCACAATTCCGCCTGCAACGATGCCTGGTTGCGCGGACAGTTGGCGAAAAAACTGACAGAATTGCCGGCCTCTGGCGTAGTCCAGGCGGTCGTGCAACGCAATGTAGAGCGCTGGCAGGCGCAGTTGCAGGCACCGCTCGACGCCCCAAAACAGTAGGAAATCCGTGTGAGAACTCAACCGCTATTCATTGCTCTGGCGTTGCTGGCCCTGGCCGGTTGCGCCAGCGATCCGGCCCCCGAGGAACAGATGCGCCTGACCGAGCAGGCGCTGGAGCAGGCCAAGGCCGTCGGCGCGAGCGACGATGTGGCCGAGCTGAAGCTGGCCGAAGACAAGCTGGCACGGGCCCGCTCCAACATGGCCAGCGAGTCGTTCCGCGACGCGCGCATGCGCGCCGAGCAGGCTGAGCTGGATGCACGCCTGGCCGAAGCCAGGGTGCTGACCCTGAAGAGCCAAGAACAACTGACCTTGCTGCAATCCCGGGTGGATCGCCTGCGCAAGCAACTGGGGGAACAGCAGTGAGTTCGAGCAAATCTCTGGCCTTGCTGGCGTTGGCCGGCGTCCTAGGCTTGCAAGGTTGCGCGAGCGAGCGCAGCGAAGTGGCTCTGGAGCAGGCGAGTACCAGCTTCCAGTCCGTGAAGGACGACTCCAATGTCCTGCGCAGTGCGCCGCGGGATGTCATTCGCGCCGGCGAGTCGCTGGCCAAGGCCGAGCGCCTGGCCACGTACTGGGGCACCGGCAGCGATGTGCGGCATTACGCCTACCTGAGCCAGCGCTACAGCGAGATCGCCCGCGAGCACAGTAACCTGGTACTCAACCAGGAGCGCCAGACCAAGCTGGAGCTGGAGCGCCAGCGCCTGCAACTGGCCCTGCGCGAAGCCAAGCTGAGCAGCGTGCAGCAGCAGGGCAAATGGCTGGAGGAGCAAATCGTCAGCCTGGCCACGACCCAGGGCGATCGCGGTCTGGTGATGACCCTCGGCGATGTGCTGTTCGATACTGGCCAGGCTGAGCTGAAGAATTCGGCCAGCCGCACCGTGCTCAAGCTGGTGCAGTTCCTCCAGCTGAATCCGAAGCGCGTGGTGCGCATCGAGGGCTATACCGACAGCACCGGCAACCCTGAGGACAACCTCACCCTGTCACGTAACCGGGCTCAGGCCGTGGCCGACATGCTGGTGGACCTCGGTATCGACGAGAAGCGCATCAAGGTGATCGGCTATGGCGACCAGTATCCGGTCGAGGTGAATGCCTCGGAACGGGGCAGGGCGCAGAACCGTCGCGTCGAGATCGTCTTTTCCGATGAAAAAGGCCGGCTTGGCGCGGAGCGCTGAGCCAGGCGGCATGAACAACCCGGCCCTCGAAAGAGGCCGGGTTTTTTTATGGTCAGCGTTCTGCTTATTCCAACGAAGCGCTTTGCAGCGCGGTCATGCAACTGTATTGTCGTCTCATCCGCAATCTGTTCCAGTACACTTGGCAACTGTTACGGTATTCTTCGCTGGCCTGGACTATAACAACCAAGATTGCCTGTGCGTGTCGAGAGTGGATCATGACCAACCTGTTGCTTTATCAGCGTATCGCCCAACAGCTCGCCGAAGATATCCGGCGTGGCGTCTACCAGCCGGGCGAGCGCGTGCCTTCGGTGCGCAAGATGAGTTCGCAGCTCAACGTCAGTCATGCCACGGTGTTGCAGGCCTACGCCAATCTTGAGGACCAGGGGCTGATCCGCGCCCGTCCGCAGTCCGGCTACTACGTCCACCAGACCCCGGCGCTGACTGCCTCGACACCGGATATCGCCCGTGTCGAGCGACCAGGCCTGGTCACCCGTGCCAGCATCATTCAGCAGGTATTGACCGAAGCCCGTCGCGATGGCGTGTTCCCGCTTGGCGCGGCGGTGCCTCATGTGGATTACCTGCCGGTGCGCGCACTGCATCAGCAACTGGCCAAGGTCACCCGGTTCCAGAGTCCGCGGGCGTTCAGCTACATGTTCAGTCCGGGCTTCGAGCCACTGCGCCGGCAGATCGCGATTCGCATGCGCGATGCCGGGGTGGTGGTCGATCCGTCGGAAGTGGTGGTCACCCATGGTTGCGTCGATGCCCTGCAGATGTCGCTGCGGGTGCTGACCCGCCCCGGCGACCTGATCGCCGCCGAGTCGCCGACCTACTACGGCTTGCTGCAACTGGCCGATCTGCTGGGCCTGAAGGTGATCGAGATCCCCAGTGATCCGTCCACCGGCATCAGCCTCGAAGCGTTGCAACTGGCGGCCAACCAGTGGTCGATCAAGGCCCTGGTGCTGACCGCGCGCCTCAGCAACCCGCTGGGTGGCACCATTCCGGAAGACCGGCAGAAACAACTGTTGCGCCTGGCCTCGGACTTCAACATCCAGATCATCGAAGACGATATCTACGGCGAGCTGATGTTCGAGCAAGGCAAGACCAAATCGCTCAAGGCCCATGACCGTCTTGGTCGGGTGATCTACTGTTCGAGCTTTTCCAAGACCCTGTCGCCCGGGGTGCGCATTGGCTGGATGGTGGCCGGAAGCTACCAGCAGGAAATCCAGCGCTTGCAGACCTTCAGTACCCATTCCGCCTGCAGCGTGACGCAGATGGGGGTGGCGTCCTACCTGGAAAATGGCGGCTATGATCGCCACTTGCGCTTCATTCGCCAGGAATACCGCAAGAACCTCAGCGCCTATCAGCTGGCGGTGCAGCAGTACTTCCCCGACGGCACGCAGATGACCCGGCCGACCGGTGGCTTCATCCTCTGGGTCAGTTTGCCGGGGCGGGTCAACACCCAGGAGTTGCATGTGCGAGCACTGCAGCAGGGCATCAGTATCGCGCCGGGGCTGATCTTCAGTAATACCGAGCAGTTCAACCATTGCATTCGCCTCAATTGCGGCATTCCCTGGAACCGTGAGGCGGAGAGGGCGCTGATGACCCTTGGCATGCTGGCGAACCAACTGTGTCAAGAAGCGGCGACGGGTACTGGCTATCTGTAATCTGCATCTTGTCAGGTATGTCTGGAACAGGGACCATAGCGACTTTCCTCGGGTGTTCTGTCGTTGCCTATGACTCCATTGCGTTGTGCCAGTCTGCTGTTGGCGGGATTGCTCGCGGTGCCGTTGGCCGGTCAGGCGCTGGCTGACCCTGCGGCGGCCCCTCTGTTGCTCGCCGAAGCGAAAGCGCCGGTGCAGAAAGCCGAGGCCGGCAAGGCAAAGCCGCAGCCGGCCAAGAAGACTGCTGTCACGCAAAAAACGGTGAAGAAGCCGGTCAAGGCCAGCAAGACCACCAGTCGGAAAAAAGCGGATGCCATTGCCGCGCCACTGCCCAAGGCCAAGCTCGATCTCAGCCTGCCACCGGATATGGTGAAGGGCATGAAGCCGGTGGAGCAGATCGAGGCGGAAGTACGCAAGCCGCTGCTGCCGGCGATGTTCGGCGAAAAGCCGGAAGTGCAAAGCCCGTTTCAGCTCAACGGTCGTCTGCTGAGCAACGAGATGCAGCTGCAATTGCGCAATGAAAGCCGCCAGCAAGAGATCGAAGGCGCCGCCATCGAGTTCGAATTCAAGCAGTAGCCGTTCACGACGAGAACTGGCCAGTCAGCGTTATTTCATCCTGTCGGCAATTTCAAACGATTGTTTTAGTCGCTACTATCCTTCCATCCGCACCATTTGCTTCCCCGAGGTTCTGATTTCCATGAAATGCCGTGAAGGCTGTGGCGCCTGCTGCATCGCGCCCTCGATCAGCTCGTTCATTCCCGGCATGCCCGACGGCAAGCCGGCCGGCGAGCGCTGCATTCATCTTTCCGCAGTCAATCTGTGCGACCTGTTCGGCAAGCCGGAGCGTCCGGCGGTGTGTTCGGGTTTCAAGGCGGATATCGAAGTCTGCGGCGGCGATCGCGACGAGGCGATCAGGATCATCGGTTGGTGGGAGCAGATGACTGCGGCCTGAAGGCTGATCTTCGACAACAAGGAAAACAAGCGGATGAGATCGTTGAAGCGTGTAGCAGTAATCGTGGGTTTGACTGCCTTGTCGAGCATGGCGTTTGCCGAGGAATGGAAAGTCGCCAAGGATGAGGAGGGGATCAAGGTTTCCCTCAGTGCGGTGCCGGGTTCCGACTACAAGGCTTATCGAGGTGAGACGGTGATCAAGGCGCCGTTGGCGACCATTACCCGGTTGCAGGAAGACGTGGCCGGCTCTTGTGCCTGGATCCACGAGTGCAAGACACAGAAGCTGCTCAAGCACGAGGGCGACCAGAGCTGGACCTACGCGCAGTTCAACACGCCATGGCCGGTGACTCCGCGGGACTCGATCCTGCATATCACCACGGTCCAGGAGGCTGATGGCAGCGTGACCCGCAAGATCAATGCCGATCCCAAGTACCAGCCGGATGAAAAGGGCTTCGTTCGGGTGGCTGCGGCCGATGGCTACTGGAAACTGGTGCCCAAGGGCGATGTGACCGAGGTCACCTACCAGTTGCACACCAATCCGGGTGGCAGCGTGCCGTCGTGGCTGGCGAACAGGTTCGTGGTCGAGGCGCCGTTCAACACGTTGAAGGCACTGAGGGAGCGGGCTGAAAAGGCCAAGTGAAGCGTTACAGTTACCGAGAAATCAGATTTTCTCGGTAACTGTATAAAGTCCGCTCAATAAAAAAGGCTGCCATCAGGCAGCCTTTTTCGCATTCGGCCGAAGCTTACTTGCGGTCTTCCAGCTTGACCAGGTCGCGGGACTCGTAGCCGGTGTACAGCTGGCGAGGGCGGCCGATCTTGTAAGGGCTGGAAAGCATTTCCTTCCAGTGCGAGATCCAGCCGACGGTGCGCGCCAGGGCGAAGATCACGGTGAACATGCTGGTCGGAATGCCGATCGCTTTCAGGATGATGCCCGAGTAGAAGTCGACGTTCGGGTACAGCGAGCGCTCGATGAAGTACGGATCGGTCAGGGCGATCTCTTCCAGGCGCATGGCCAGTTCCAGCTGCGGGTCGTTCTTGATGCCCAGCTCGCGCAGGACTTCGTCGCAGGTCTGTTTCATCACGGTGGCGCGCGGGTCGCGGTTCTTGTAGACGCGGTGACCGAAGCCCATCAGCTTGAACGGATCGTTCTTGTCCTTGGCCTTGGCGATGAACTTGTCGATGTTCGAGACATCGCCGATTTCATCCAGCATGGTCAGCACGGCTTCGTTCGCACCGCCGTGGGCAGGGCCCCACAGTGCGGCGATACCGGCGGCGATACAGGCGAACGGGTTGGCACCCGAGGAGCCCGCCAGGCGCACGGTGGAGGTGGAGGCGTTCTGCTCGTGGTCGGCGTGGAGGATGAAGATCCGGTCCATTGCCTTGGCCAGCACCGGGCTGATCGGTTTGATCTCGCACGGGGTGTTGAACATCATGTGCAGGAAGTTTTCCGCGTACGACAGGTCGTTGCGCGGGTACATCATGGGTTGGCCCATGGAGTACTTGTAGACCATCGCCGCCAGGGTCGGCATCTTGGCGACCAGGCGCACGGCGGAGATCTCGCGGTGCTGCGGGTTATTGATGTCCAGGGAGTCGTGGTAGAACGCCGACAGGGCGCCAACCACGCCGCACATGACGGCCATCGGGTGGGCATCGCGGCGGAAGCCGTTGAAGAAGGACTTCAACTGCTCGTGCACCATGGTGTGGTTCTTCACGGTGCTGACGAACTGGGCCTTCTGCTCGGCGTTCGGCAGTTCGCCGTTGAGCAGCAGGTAGCAGGTTTCGAGGTAGTCGGATTGCTGGGCGAGCTGTTCGATCGGGTAGCCGCGATGAAGCAGGATGCCCTTGTCGCCGTCGATGTAGGTGATCTTCGACTCGCAGGATGCGGTCGCCATGAAACCAGGGTCGAAAGTGAAG
Source organism: Pseudomonas ulcerans (assembly GCF_036324125.1). Classification (NCBI taxonomy): domain Bacteria; kingdom Pseudomonadati; phylum Pseudomonadota; class Gammaproteobacteria; order Pseudomonadales; family Pseudomonadaceae; genus Pseudomonas; species Pseudomonas ulcerans. The sequence continues at coordinate 225,286 of NZ_JAZDQN010000001.1, forward strand.
TGACCCGTGGCCCCCAACCCTCTAACGTCGATAACATCTGGACCAACGGTGCCGGTTAAAATGGGCAGCTCGACGGGGGCTGCGCCCTCGATGACCAACTGCGCTTTTTTGTCAGCCATGTGGCCTCCTATTAATGCTTGAAATCATCTGACAGACCCCCCACGCAGGGCCCGCACCACTATAGTGAGATAAATTCGAAAGTCAATTTGCCTAAAGCACGGTTGTAATAGGCTTTAGGCCCTGTTTTTCCTCGAAAATCCCGCCCATTTACGCCTTTTGTCCGGTAAAGGCAATGCGCTATTTGGGCTAGCCCTTCACGTTGTCATTAGTAGCCTAACTGTCTATACTCGGCACCCGACCTCCAAGGGCATGCGCGCCCGTCTCTCTGGGGGTCGCCGCTCCCTGGGTGGTGGGTACCTGACCAGTACACTTACCAACAACTTTGCCCTGCTTGCTAGGGGCTCTTCAGTGTGAAAAAAGCCGTGAAAAGCCAACGACCTGTAAACCTAGACCTAAGGACCATCAAACTCCCGATCACCGCTTACACGTCCATTCTCCACCGTATCTCCGGCGTCATCCTGTTCCTGGGCCTGGCCATAATGCTTTACGCATTGGGCAAATCCCTGGGTTCCGAGGAAGGCTTCGGTGAGGTGAAGGCGTGTCTGACCAGTCCGCTGGCCAAGTTCGTGTTCTGGGGCCTGCTGTCCGCCTTGCTGTATCACCTGGTGGCCGGTGTGCGCCATCTGATCATGGACATGGGCATCGGTGAGACGCTGGAAGGCGGCAAACTGGGCTCGAAAATTGTCATCGTCATCTCCGTGGTGGTGATCATCCTGGCGGGAGTTTGGATATGGTAACCAACGTCACGAACCTGTCGCGTTCGGGCCTCTATGACTGGATGGCGCAGCGCGTTTCTGCGGTCGTTCTCGCGGCTTATTTCATCTTCCTGATCGGCTACCTGGTAGCGCACCCTGGCATCGAGTATGCCCAGTGGCACGCTCTGTTCTCCAATAACGCGATGCGTATCTTCAGTCTGCTGGCACTGGTTGCCCTGGGCGCTCACGCCTGGGTCGGCATGTGGACCATTGCAACCGACTACCTGACCCCTATGGCGTTCGGCAAGTCGGCGACTGCGATTCGTTTCCTGTTCCAGGCGGTATGTGGTGTCGCGATGTTCGCGTACTTCGTCTGGGGTGTGCAGATTCTCTGGGGTATCTGATTCATGGCTATCATTCCAACGATTTCTTTCGACGCCATCATTGTTGGCGGCGGCGGTGCCGGCATGCGCGCTGCGCTGCAGCTGGCCCAGGGCGGTCACAAGACTGCCGTGATCACCAAGGTCTTCCCGACCCGCTCGCACACTGTATCCGCCCAGGGCGGCATCACCTGCGCCATCGCTTCGGCCGACCCGAACGACGACTGGCGCTGGCACATGTACGATACCGTCAAGGGTTCCGACTACATCGGTGACCAGGACGCTATCGAATACATGTGTCAGGAAGGCCCGGCCGCGGTCTTCGAGCTGGACCACATGGGCCTGCCGTTCTCCCGTACCGAAACCGGTCGTATCTACCAGCGTCCGTTCGGTGGCCAGTCCAAGGACTTCGGCAAGGGTGGCCAGGCCGCACGTACCTGCGCCGCTTCCGACCGTACCGGTCACGCGCTGCTGCACACCCTGTACCAGGGCAACCTGAAGGCAGGCACCACCTTCCTCAACGAGTACTACGCAGTTGACCTGGTGAAGAACCAGGACGGCGCGTTCGTCGGCGTGATCGCGATCTGCATCGAGACCGGCGAAACCCAGTACATCCGTTCGAAGGCAACTGTACTGGCTACCGGCGGTGCCGGTCGCATCTACTCGTCGACCACCAACGCCCTGATCAACACCGGTGACGGCGTGGGCATGGCCCTGCGTGCCGGCGTGCCGGTGCAGGACATCGAGATGTGGCAGTTCCACCCGACCGGCATCGCCGGCGCAGGTGTACTGGTTACCGAGGGTTGCCGCGGTGAGGGTGGCTACCTGATCAACAAGCACGGCGAGCGTTTCATGGAGCGTTATGCTCCGAACGCCAAGGACCTTGCCGGTCGTGACGTCGTCGCCCGTTCGATGGTGAAAGAGATCATCGCCGGCAACGGCTGCGGCCCTAACGGCGACCACGTGATGCTGAAGCTCGACCACCTCGGCGAGGAAGTCCTGCACAGCCGCCTGCCAGGCATCTGCGAGCTGTCCAAGACCTTCGCCCACGTCGACCCTGTCGTCGCGCCGGTTCCGGTCGTTCCAACCTGCCACTACATGATGGGCGGCGTTGCCACCAACATTCATGGCCAGGCCATCACCCAGGACGCCAACGGCCAGGACCAGATCATTCCGGGTCTGTTCGCCGTAGGTGAAGTCGCTTGCGTATCGGTGCACGGTGCCAACCGCCTGGGCGGCAACTCGCTGCTCGACCTGGTGGTCTTCGGCCGCGCTGCCGGCCTGCACCTGGAAAAAGCGCTGACCGACGGTATCGAATACCGCGACGCCAGCGACACCGACGTGGAAGTTGCCCTGAACCGTCTGAACAAGCTCAACGAGCGCACCACCGGTGAAGACGTCGCAACCCTGAAGCGCGAGCTGCAGAGCTGCATGCAGAACTACTTCGGCGTGTTCCGTACCGGCGAATACATGCAGAAGGGTATCGCCCAGCTGGCCGATCTGCGCGAGCGTATCGCCAACGTCAAGATCAACGACAAGTCCCAGGCCTTCAACACCGCGCGTATCGAAGCGCTGGAGCTGCAGAACCTGCTGGAAGTCGCCGAAGCTACCGCCATCGCGGCCGAAGTCCGTAAGGAGTCCCGCGGCGCTCACGCCCGTGAAGACTACGAAGACCGTGACGACGAAAACTGGCTGTGCCACACCCTGTACTTCCCAGGTGAGAAGCGGGTTGCCAAACGTGCAGTCAACTTCGCGCCGAAGACCGTACCGGCGTTCGAACCAAAAGTCCGGACTTACTAAGGGTGGCTGCCATGTTGCAAGTAGAAGTTTATCGTTACAACCCGGATACCGACTCGGCGCCTAAAACCCAGGTGTTCCAGGTCGATACCGGTGGCAAGGACCTGATGGTGCTGGACGTGCTGGCGCTGATCAAGGAACAGGACGAAGGTTTCTCCTACCGTCGCTCCTGCCGTGAAGGCGTTTGCGGTTCCGACGGCATGAACATCAACGGCAAGAACGGCCTGGCGTGCATCACGCCGCTGTCCGCTGTCGTAAAAGGTAACAAGTTGGTGGTGCGTCCGCTGCCAGGTTTGCCGGTTATCCGTGACCTGGTCGTCGACATGAGCATCTTCTACAAGCAGTACGAGAAGGTGAAGCCATTCCTGCAGAACGACACCCCGGCCCCGGCCATCGAGCGTCTGCAGTCGCCGGAAGAACGTGACAAGCTGGACGGTCTGTACGAGTGCATCCTGTGCGCCTGCTGCTCGACCTCTTGCCCGTCGTTCTGGTGGAACCCTGACAAGTTCCTCGGTCCAGCCGCTCTGCTGCAGGCCTATCGCTTCCTGGCCGACAGCCGCGACACCAAGACCCAGGAGCGCCTGGCGTCCCTGGATGACCCGTTCAGCGTATTCCGCTGCCGCGGGATCATGAACTGCGTGAACGTCTGCCCTAAAGGTCTGAACCCGACCAAGGCAATCGGTCACGTACGTAACATGTTGCTCCAGAGCGGTACCTGATTCTGAAAGTGTGATGTTGCAAACGTGAAGTTGTAACCGCAGTACGCCAAGGTGCGGGCACTAGCCCGCACCGAGGTGCAACCCGAGCGAGGGTCATAAGCCCGAGCTTTTACCTATGAAGATATGAGACCAGCAGGGGCATCCGGGCTGGTACCCGGTAAATCTGCGGGATCTTGCAGGCCTGGTTTTGGTGAGAAGACTCCAGGCTTACGTGGTTCTGCCGATCGAGGCCCCTAACCGAGGGTGACCAAGCATGCAAGAAAGCGTGATGCAGCGCATGTGGAACAGCGCCCACCTGTCAGGTGGTAACGCTGCATATGTGGAAGAGCTTTATGAGCTCTACCTGCACGACCCTAACGCTGTGCCAGAAGAGTGGCGCACCTACTTCCAGAAGTTGCCCGCCGAAGGCAGCACTGCTACCGATGTATCGCACTCGACGATCCGCGACCATTTCGTACTGCTGGCGAAGAACCAGCGCCGCGCCCAACCGGTATCCGCCGGGAGCGTGAGCAGTGAACACGAGAAGAAGCAGGTCGAAGTGCTGCGACTGATCCAGGCCTACCGTATGCGCGGCCACCAAGCCGCGAAGCTCGACCCCTTGGGGTTGTGGCAGCGCCCTGCGCCAGTAGACCTGTCGATCAATCATTACGGCTTGACCAATGCCGATCTTGATACGACCTTCCGTGCCGGCGACCTGTTCATCGGCAAGGAGGAGGCGAGCCTACGCGAAATCTTCGAGGCTTTGCAGCAGACATATTGTCGCACCATCGGTGCCGAGTTCACCCACATCGTCGACTCCGAGCAGCGCAGCTGGTTCCAGCAGCGTCTGGAGAGCGTGCGTGGGCGTCCATCCTTCTCCGCCGACATCCAGAGCCACCTGCTCGAGCGCGTCACCGCGGCCGAGGGCCTGGAGAAGTACCTGGGCACCAAGTACCCGGGCACCAAGCGTTTCGGCCTGGAAGGTGGCGAGAGCCTGATTCCTATGCTGGACGAAATGATCCAGCGTTCCGGCTCCTACGGCACCAAGGAAGTCGTGATCGGCATGGCCCACCGCGGCCGCCTGAACGTGCTGGTCAACACCTTCGGCAAGAACCCGCGCGAGCTGTTCGACGAGTTCGAAGGCAAGAAGAAGGTCGAGCTGGGCTCCGGTGACGTGAAGTACCACCAGGGCTTCTCTTCCAACGTGATGACCGCTGGTGGCGAAGTCCACCTGGCCATGGCATTCAACCCGTCCCACCTGGAAATCGTCTCGCCGGTGGTGGAAGGGTCCGTGCGTGCCCGCCAGGATCGCCGCAACGACGCCGTTGGCGACAAGGTCCTGCCGATCTCCATCCACGGTGACGCCGCGTTCGCGGGTCAGGGCGTGGTCATGGAAACCTTCCAGATGTCGCAGACCCGCGGTTTCAAGACCGGCGGCACCGTGCACATCGTGATCAACAACCAGGTTGGTTTCACCATCAGCAACCCGCTGGACTCCCGTTCCACCGAGTACTGCACCGACGTCGCCAAGATGATCCAGGCGCCGATCCTGCACGTGAACGGCGACGATCCGGAAGCGGTGCTGTTCGTGACCCAGCTGGCCGTCGACTACCGCATGCAGTTCAAGCGTGACGTGGTCATCGACCTGGTCTGCTACCGTCGTCGCGGCCACAACGAGGCCGACGAGCCGAACGGCACCCAGCCGCTGATGTACCAGCAGATCTCCAAGCAGCGCACCACTCGCGAACTGTACGCCGACAGCCTGGTTCAGGCCGGTCGTCTGGACGCCGAGCGTGTCCAGGCCAAGGTCGACGAGTACCGCAACGCCCTGGACAACGGCCTGCACGTGGTGAAGAGCCTGGTCAAGGAGCCGAACAAGGAACTGTTCGTCGACTGGCGTCCATACCTGGGCCACGCCTGGACTGCACGTCACGACACCCGCTTCGACCTCAAGACCTTGCAGGAACTGTCCGCCAAGCTGCTGGAACTGCCGGAAGGCTTCGTGGTTCAGCGCCAGGTCTCGAAGATCTACGAAGACCGCCAGAAGATGCAGGCCGGTGGCTTGCCGATCAACTGGGGCTATGCCGAGACCATGGCCTACGCCACCCTGCAGTTCGAAGGTCATCCGATCCGCATGACCGGCCAGGACATCGGCCGCGGCACCTTCTCGCACCGCCACGCGGTGTTGCACAGCCAGAAGGACGCCAGCACCTATATCCCGCTGCAGAACCTGTTCCCGGGCCAGCCGCGTTTCGACCTGTACGATTCGTTCCTGTCCGAAGAAGCCGTCCTGGCCTTCGAATACGGCTACTCGACCACCACGCCGAACGCGCTGGTGATCTGGGAAGCCCAGTTCGGTGACTTCGCCAACGGCGCGCAAGTGGTCGTCGACCAGTTCATCACCAGCGGCGAGCACAAGTGGGGTCGTCTGTGCGGCCTGACCATGCTGCTGCCACACGGTTATGAAGGTCAGGGCCCTGAGCACTCCTCGGCACGTCTCGAGCGCTACCTGCAGCTGTGCGCCGAGCACAACGTCCAGGTCTGCGTACCGACCACCCCGGCGCAGATCTACCATCTGCTGCGTCGCCAGGTGATCCGTCCGCTGCGCAAGCCGCTGATCGTGCTGACGCCGAAGTCGCTGCTGCGCCACAAGCTGGCCGTCTCGACCCTGGAAGACCTGGCCGAAGGTTCGTTCCAGACCGTGATCCCGGAAATCGATACCCTCGATCCGAAGAAAGTCACCCGTCTGGTCCTGTGCAGCGGCAAGGTCTACTACGATCTGCTGGAAAAACGCCGTGCCGAAGGTCGTGAAGACATCGCCATCGTGCGTATCGAACAACTGTATCCGTTCCCTGAGGACGATCTGGTCGAAATCCTCGCCCCATACACCGAGCTCAAGAATGTCGTGTGGTGCCAGGAAGAACCGATGAACCAGGGCGCCTGGTACAGCAGCCAACACCACATGCGTCGCATCCTCGGCCGTCACAACAAGGCCCTGGTGCTCGAATACGCCGGTCGTGATGCGTCTGCCGCGCCAGCCTGTGGTTACGCTTCGATGCACGCCGAGCAGCAGGAAAAACTGCTGCAAGATGCCTTCACCGTTTAATGCCTCGCGCACCTGAAACCGAATTAAGGAACCACTGATAATGGCTATCGAGATCAAAGCCCCTACTTTCCCGGAATCGGTTGCCGACGGCACCGTTGCCACCTGGCACAAGAAACCGGGCGAAGCCGTCAAGCGCGACGACCTGATCGTCGACATCGAGACCGACAAGGTCGTCCTGGAAGTACTGGCCACCGCTGACGGCGTGCTGGGCGCGATCGTCAAGAACGAAGGCGACACCGTCCTCTCCGACGAAGTCCTGGGTTCGATCGAAGCCGGCGGCGCTGCCGCTGCTGCTCCGGCTGCCGCGCCTGCCCAGGCCGCCGCTGCCGCCGACGCTGGCGAAGACGACCCGATCGCCGCTCCAGCCGCGCGCAAGCTGGCTGAAGAGAACGGCATCGACCTGGCTTCCGTTGCCGGCACTGGCAAAGGCGGTCGCGTGACCAAGGAAGACGTCGTGGCTGCCGTTGCCGCGAAGAAATCCGCTCCAGCCGCAGCACCTGCTGCCAAGCCGGCCGCTGCCGCCGCTGCTCCTGTGGTCACCGCCGCCGGCGACCGCACCGAGAAGCGCGTGCCGATGACCCGCCTGCGCGCCAAGATCGCCGAGCGCCTGGTCGAAGCCCAGTCGAACATGGCCATGCTGACCACCTTCAACGAAGTCGACATGACCGAAGTCATGGCCCTGCGTTCGAAGTACAAGGACCTGTTCGAGAAGTCCCACAACGGCGTGCGCCTGGGCTTCATGTCGTTCTTCGTCAAGGCTGCCACCGAAGCGCTGAAACGCTTCCCGGCCGTCAACGCCTCGATCGACGGCAACGACATCGTCTACCACGGCTATGCGGACGTCGGCGTTGCCGTCTCCAGTGACCGTGGCCTGGTAGTACCGGTACTGCGTAACGCCGAGTCGATGAGCCTGGCGGAAATCGAGAACGGCATCGCCACCTTCGGCAAGAAGGCCCGTGACGGCAAGCTGGCCATCGAAGAAATGACCGGCGGCACCTTCACCATCACCAACGGTGGTACCTTCGGTTCGATGATGTCGACCCCGATCGTCAACCCGCCGCAAGCCGCGATCCTCGGCATGCACAACATCATCCAGCGTCCAATGGCCGTCAACGGCCAGGTCGTGATCCGTCCGATGATGTACCTGGCGCTGTCCTACGACCACCGCCTGATCGACGGTAAAGAAGCCGTGACTTTCCTGGTGACCATCAAGAACCTGCTGGAAGACCCGGCGCGTCTGCTGCTGGATATCTAATACGCAGTCCCGGGTCGCGGGCGACGGGCCTCCCCCGGAGGTTCTCGCCTTGCGGCCCGAGGCTTGCCGCTTGAAGCTATAAAGGAATCTTTTATGAGCCAGAAGTTCGACGTAGTAGTAATTGGTGCAGGTCCTGGCGGCTACGTGGCCGCCATCAAGGCCGCGCAACTGGGCTTCTCCACTGCCTGCATCGAGAAGTACACCGATGCCGACGGCAAGCTGGCCCTGGGCGGTACCTGCCTGAACGTTGGCTGCATTCCATCCAAGGCGCTGCTGGACAGCTCCTGGAAGTACAAGGAAGCCAAAGAGAGCTTCAACGTCCACGGTATCTCCACCGGCGAAGTCAAGATGGACGTCGCCGCGATGGTTGGCCGCAAGGCTGGCATCGTCAAGAACCTGACCGGCGGCGTTGCCACCCTGTTCAAGGCCAACGGCGTCACTTCGATCCAGGGCCACGGCAAGCTGCTGGCTGGCAAGAAGGTCGAAGTCACCAAGGCTGACGGCACCACCGAGATCATCGAAGCCGAGAACGTGATCCTGGCGTCCGGTTCCCGTCCGATCGACATTCCGCCGGCTCCGGTCGACCAGAACGTCATCGTCGATTCCACCGGCGCACTGGAATTCCAATCGGTTCCGAAGCGCCTGGGCGTGATCGGTGCCGGCGTGATCGGCCTGGAGCTGGGTTCGGTCTGGGCTCGCCTGGGCGCCGAAGTCACCGTCCTGGAAGCCCTGGACACCTTCCTGATGGCTGCTGACACCGCCGTCTCCAAGGAAGCCCTGAAGACCCTGACCAAGCAAGGTCTGGACATCAAGCTGGGCGCGCGCGTCACCGGTTCCAAGGTCAACGGCGAAGAAGTCGAAGTGACCTACACCGACGCCAACGGCGAACAGAAGATCGTCTTCGACAAGCTGATCGTCGCGGTCGGCCGTCGTCCTGTCACCACCGACCTGCTGGCCGCCGACAGCGGCGTGACCATCGACGAGCGCGGTTTCGTGTTCGTTGACGATCACTGCGCCACCAGCGTTCCTGGCGTCTTCGCCATCGGTGACGTGGTTCGCGGCATGATGCTGGCGCACAAGGCCTCGGAAGAGGGCATCATGGTCGTCGAGCGCATCAAGGGCCACAAGGCCCAGATGAACTACGACCTGATCCCGTCGGTCATCTACACCCACCCGGAAATCGCGTGGGTCGGCAAGACCGAGCAAACCTTGAAGGCCGAGGGCGTTGAGGTTAACGTGGGCACCTTCCCGTTCGCGGCCAGCGGCCGTGCGATGGCTGCCAACGACACCGGTGGTTTCGTCAAGGTCATTGCCGATGCCAAGACCGACCGCGTCCTGGGTGTACACGTGATTGGCCCAAGCGCTGCCGAACTGGTGCAGCAGGGTGCAATCGCAATGGAATTCGGCACCAGTGCCGAAGACCTGGGCATGATGGTCTTCTCCCATCCGACCCTGTCCGAAGCGCTGCATGAAGCCGCGCTGGCCGTGAATGGCGGTGCCATCCACGTAGCCAACCGTAAGAAGCGTTAACTATAAGAAAACCACGGCGGTCTGCCCGTCGTGAGTCTTGCGTGCATGACTCACCGCGGAAAGTCCGCCGGACTCGAACCCCCGGAGCATACCGGGGGCAAGCGGTCACAGGTGGCGCGGCACCCCTCACGGGCGCAGCGCCGAAGCGCAGTACCTAACGAAGACGGTAAAAAGCATGAATCTTCACGAGTATCAGGGTAAGCAGCTGTTCGCTGAATACGGCCTGCCAGTTTCCAAGGGTTTCGCAGTCGACACCCCTGAAGCTGCAGCAGAAGCCTGCGACAAGATCGGCGGTTCCGAGTGGGTTGTGAAAGCCCAGGTTCACGCAGGTGGTCGCGGTAAAGCGGGCGGCGTAAAGCTGGTTCGCAGCAAGGAAGACGCCAAGGCGTTCGCTGCACAATGGTTGGGCAAGAATCTGGTCACCTACCAGACTGACGCCAACGGTCAACCGGTTTCCAAGATCCTGGTCGAATCCTGCACCGACATCGCCAAAGAGCTGTACCTGGGCGCTGTGGTCGATCGTTCGAGCCGCCGTATCGTGTTCATGGCTTCCACCGAAGGTGGCGTGGACATCGAGAAAGTCGCTCACGACACTCCTGAGAAGATTCTCAAGGCAACCATCGACCCGCTGGTCGGCGCTCAGCCGTTCCAGGGTCGCGAGCTGGCATTCCAGCTGGGTCTGGAAGGCAAGCAAGTACAACAGTTCGCCAAGATTTTCGTAGGCCTGGCCAAACTGTTCAAGGATCACGACCTGGCCCTGCTGGAAGTGAACCCGCTGGTGATCAAGGCCGACGGCGACCTGCACTGCCTCGATGCCAAGATCAACATCGACGCCAACGCCATGTACCGTCAGCCGAAGCTGAAGACCTTCCACGACCCGTCGCAGGACGACGCCCGTGAAGCCCACGCTGCCAAGTTCGAACTGAACTACGTTGCCCTCGAAGGCAACATCGGCTGCATGGTCAACGGTGCCGGCCTGGCCATGGGTACCATGGACATCGTCAACCTGCACGGCGGCAAGCCAGCCAACTTCCTCGACGTAGGCGGTGGTGCTACCAAAGAGCGCGTTACCGAAGCCTTCAAGATCATCCTGTCCGACAGCAATGTCGCGGCCGTACTGGTCAACATCTTCGGCGGCATCGTTCGCTGCGACATGATTGCCGAAGGCATCATCGGTGCAGTGAAGGAAGTCGGCGTCAAGGTACCGGTCGTCGTTCGCCTCGAAGGCAACAACGCCGAACTGGGCGCTAAAGTACTGGCAGAAAGCGGTTTGAACATCATTGCGGCCACCAGCCTGACCGACGCTGCTCAACAAGTTGTAAAAGCTGCGGAGGGCAAGTAATGAGCGTCCTGATCAATAAAGACACCAAAGTCATCTGCCAGGGCTTCACCGGCTCGCAGGGTACTTTCCACTCCGAACAAGCCATCGCCTACGGCACCAAGATGGTCGGCGGCGTCACTCCAGGCAAGGGTGGCACCACCCACCTGGGCCTGCCGGTGTTCAACACCGTCAAGGAAGCCGTGGAAGCTACCGGCGCCGACGCTTCGGTGATCTACGTTCCTGCTCCTTTCTGCAAGGACTCGATCCTGGAAGCGGCCTTCGGCGGCATCAAGCTGATCGTCTGCATCACCGAGGGTATCCCTACCCTCGACATGCTGGACGCCAAGGTCAAGTGCGACGAGCTGGGTGTTACCCTGATCGGCCCTAACTGCCCAGGCGTCATCACTCCGGGCGAGTGCAAGATCGGCATCATGCCAGGTCACATCCACCTGCCAGGCAAGGTCGGCATCGTTTCCCGTTCCGGCACCCTGACCTACGAAGCGGTCAAGCAGACCACTGACGCCGGTTTCGGTCAGTCCACCTGCGTCGGTATCGGCGGCGACCCGATCCCGGGCTCGAACTTCATCGACATCCTGAAGCTGTTCCAGGAAGACCCGAAAACCGAAGCCATCGTCATGATCGGCGAAATCGGTGGTTCGGCCGAAGAAGAAGCGGCTGCCTATATCAAGGCCAACGTGACCAAGCCAGTGGTTTCCTACATCGCCGGTGTGACTGCCCCTGCGGGCAAGCGCATGGGCCATGCTGGCGCCATCATCTCTGGCGGCAAGGGCACTGCGGACGAGAAATTCGCAGCCCTGCAGGACGCTGGCGTGAAAACCGTGCGTTCGCTGGCGGACATCGGCAAGGCCCTGGCCGAGCTGACCGGTTGGGAAGTGAAGAAGTAATTCTTCGCTGACCAGCAGAAAGAGGCCACCTTCGGGTGGCCTTTTTCGTTTATGCGGGATTGATCCGGCGCAACCGTTTGCGACATTCAGGTTCACTCATCGGACAAACTGCCCCAAGACCGTGCGCCAGAGCGGCAAATTGAGTACCATGCGCGTTCATTTCGTGTCCGCTGCCCAAAAGGAAGCGCCACGCTATAAAAGTCCGCCTCAATCAGGGTGGAAAAAACATTTCCCTAACCCAAGGGGAAATCCCTCTCTAAATTCCGATTTACGCAGTGTGGTATTTCCTTAAATGAAAGTTTTGAAAGGCCAGGACATCCTGGCGCTTGGCTTCATGACGTTCGCGTTGTTCGTCGGGGCCGGCAATATCATTTTCCCGCCAATCGTCGGTCTGCAGTCCGGTCCGCATGTATGGATGGCGGCCCTCGGCTTCCTGGTGACCGCGGTCGGTCTGCCGGTGGTCACCGTGATCGCCCTGGCCAAGGTCGGCGGCGGCATGGACGAACTGAGCAGCCCGATCGGCAAGATCGCCGGTGGCCTGCTGGCTGCTGCCGCGTACCTCGCGGTCGGCCCGTTGTTCGCCACGCCGCGTACCGCCACCGTGTCCTTCGAGGTGGGTGTAGCGCCGCTGACCGGCGAGAGCCCGCTGGCGCTGTTCATCTACAGTCTGGTGTACTTCCTGGTAGTGCTGGCCGTATCCATGTACCCGGGTAAGCTGCTGGATACCGTTGGCCGTTTCCTCGCGCCGCTGAAGATCATCGCCCTGGCCGTGCTCGGCATCGCTGCGTTCGCCCTGCCTGCCGGGACCATCGGTGATGCGCAGCCGGCCTACGTCGCCGCGCCGTTCTCGCAAGGCTTCATCCAGGGTTACCTGACCATGGATACCCTGGGCGCGCTGGTGTTCGGCATCGTCATCGTCAACGCGATCCGCTCCCGTGGTGTGGAGTCGCCGCGCCTGATCACCCGTTACGCGGTGATCGCCGGCCTGATCGCCGGTGTCGGCCTGACCCTGGTGTATATCAGCCTGTTCCGCCTGGGTGCCGGCAGCCATGACATCGCCGCCACCGCCACCAATGGCGCCGTGGTCCTGCATGCCTATGTGCAGCACACCTTCGGTTCGCTGGGTAGCGGCTTCCTTGCTGTACTGATTGCCCTGGCCTGCCTGGTCACCGCGGTCGGCCTGACTTGCGCCTGCGCCGAGTACTTCAGCCGCCTGCTGCCGCTGTCCTACCGTGCGCTGGTGGTGATCCTGGCGGCGTTCTCGCTGCTGGTCTCGAACCTCGGCCTGACCAAGCTGATCATGTTCTCGGTACCGGTGCTGACCGCCATCTACCCGCCGTGCATCGTGCTGGTGGGCCTGAGCTTCTGCAAAGGCATGTGGCACTCGCAGACCCGCATCATGGCGCCGGTCATGGCGGTGTCGCTGGTCTTTGGCGTCATCGATGCGATCAAGGGAGCTGGCCTGCAGTGGCTGCCGTCCTGGGCCGAGCACCTGCCGCTGAGCGAGCAGGGCCTGGCCTGGCTGGTGCCGTGCGTGGCGACCCTGGTGGTTGCCGTGGTCTGCGACCGCCTGCTCGGCAAGCCGCGTGAAGTGATGGCCTGACGCAGCACCACAGGGCAGGCAAGGCCACAAGCCATTGACGCCTGTCCGAGGTGATTGCGCAAAGCCCCGTCTCCTATCGAGGAGACGGGGCTTTTTTCATTCTGATCGTTTCGTTCACGTGTCTTTTTCTTTGCATCGACGTCGAAACCCCGTCACTGTCTAACGGGACCGCCCATGAGCTTCATCCAAACCAACCTGACCAACCTGCTGGCTGCCCTCTGGTTCATCGTCTGCTGGGGCGGCTACACCCGCTACGCCATCTGGAAGGGCCGCGACACCGCGTGCCTGGCCAGCGTCATGCACCTCTACCGCGAAGACTGGATGCGCCGCATGCTCCTGCGCGACAACCGCATTGCCGACGCCAGCGTGATCGGCAACCTGGAGCGCAACGCCTCGTTCTTCGCCTCCAGCACCCTGATCATCCTCGCCGGTATCCTCACCGTGCTCGGTGCCTCGGACCGTGCACTGTCGTTGCTGGCTGACCTGCCGCTGGTGCAACAGACCTCGCAGAGCATGTCGGAAATCAAACTGTTATGCCTGGCGATCGTCTTCGTCTATGCCTTCTTCACCTTCAGTTGGTGCATGCGCCAGTACAACTTCGCCGCGGTGCTGGTGGGCTCGGCGCCGATGATCGGCGAGCGCCAGGTCAGCGAGCAGGAGCGCAAGGCTTTTGCCGCGCGGGCCGCACGGGTCATCTCGCTGGCGGCCAACCAGTTCAACTTCGGCCTGCGCTCGTATTACTTCGGCATGGCCTTGCTGAGTTGGTTCGTCAGTCCCTGGGCATTCGTGGCGATGAGCACGGGGGTGGTATTGATTCTTTACCGTCGCGAGTTTCACTCGGATGTTCTGGACGTGATGGTTTATACGCCGACCGAAGCAACGGCGAGCGATCCGGTCAATGAGCCCAATACCTGAACATCACGATAACCTGGCATAAAAAAACCCGACCGAAGTCGGGTTTTTCTATTCCAGCAGTAATTACTGCTTGGCTGGCTCAGCCGGAGCGGCTGGCGCTGGGGTAGCCGGTGCGGCTTCCGGAGCTGGAGTAGCTGGTGCTGCTTCTTCAGCGGCTTTTTGTTCAGCTTCGGCGGAATCTTTGGCGGCTTCGGCGTTTTCTTTAGCGGCCTCGTTCACTTTATCCTGAGCTTCGTCCATCTTCTGCTGGGCTTGCTCGGCATGTTGTTGAGCATCCTGAGCCTTGTTTTCGCTGGCTTTGTCGCAAGCGGCGAGGCCCAGAGCGGCGGCGATCATGACGGCATAAGCAAAAGGTTTACGCATGGGGTGTTTCTCCTTGTGGAATAGCATTACTTAAACCGTTTGAGTTGTCCCTTGTGGTTTAAGTTCCGCGCACCATACAGATATATAAGTTACGGATCCATATAGACTTTTTGCTGGTCTTGTGCAGGTCCGCACAATTATGGAGAAAAGTTCGGGAATGAATGAAACACCACTGCTGGAGCGCGCCAGACGCTTCCTTTCCGCTCTGCGTCATTGCCAGAAATTGAACATTCAAGTTCATTCGGTCGATGCCGAAGGTATTGTCCTGCGCTTGCCTTATTCATCGTCGATCGTCGGTAACCCGCAGACTGGAGCCATCCACGGCGGTGCCATCACCACTCTGATGGACACCGCGCTGGGCATGGCCACCCTCTGTTCGTTGCCCGAATTCGAAGTGTGCCCGACCCTCGACCTGCGCATCGACTACATGAGCCCCGGTGTCGCCGACCAGGACGTATACGGCCATGCCCACTGCTACCGGGTCAGCCGCGATGTGATCTTCATCCGTGGCACCGCCTTCCAGGACGACCCCGAACAGCCCATTGCCCAGGTGGTGGGCACCTACATGCGCCTGGGCAAGGACATCAAGGGCGGCATCAACTTCGCCCGCAAGCTCAAGGGGGAGACGCAATGATCCCCGCCGACATTCACCAGCAACTGCGCGAGGCGCACAGCCGCGGCGACTACTCCGCCTTGCTGCAACTGATCCCCTATGCCGGCCTGATCGGCATCGAATGCAGCCGCGACGGCGATGACCTGCTGTTCCGCCTGCCAGCCAATCCGGACAACATCGGCAACCCGTTGCTGCCGGCCATCCATGGCGGGGTGATCGCCGGATTCATGGAGTTGTCGGCAGCGCTGTACCTGCTGATCTTCAGCGAGAGCGCGAGCATCCCGAAGATCATCGACTTCTCCATCGATTACCTGCGCGCCGGCCACTTCCGCGACACCTACGCCCGCTGCCAGCTATGGCGCCAGGGCCGCCGGGTGACCAACGTGGCGATCACGGCCTGGCAGGGTGATGCCAACGAGCCCATCGCCACGGCCCGCGCGCATTTCAAGATCAAAGAACTGAGTGCGCCCTTGAAATAGTCCATCGCGGCCCCATCTGCTGTTCATCCCGCCGCGACTGGCGTCGGGCGCGCCCGGAAGGCCGCCTGCCAGCGTGACCAATGCCATCAGATCGGAGTTTTGAAGACCATGAGTGTGGAGACTCAAAAAGAAACCCTGGGCTTCCAGACCGAGGTGAAGCAACTGCTGCACCTCATGATCCATTCGCTGTACTCGAACAAGGAAATCTTCCTTCGCGAACTGATTTCCAACGCCTCCGACGCCGTCGACAAGCTGCGCTTCGAAGCGCTGGCCAAGCCTGAGCTGCTCGAAGGCGGTGCCGACCTGAAGATCCGCGTCAGCTTCGACAAGGACGCCAACACCGTCACCCTCGAAGACAACGGCATCGGCATGAGCCGCGAGGAAGTGATCGCGCACCTCGGCACCATCGCCAAGTCCGGCACTGCCGACTTCATGAAGAACCTCACCGGCGACCAGAAGAAGGACTCGCACCTGATCGGGCAGTTTGGCGTGGGCTTCTACTCCGCGTTCATCGTCGCCGACCAGGTCGACGTGTTCAGCCGCCGTGCCGGTGCGCCTGCCGCCGAAGGCGTGCACTGGTCGTCGAAAGGCGAGGGTGACTTCGAAGTCGCCACCGTCGACAAGGCCGAGCGCGGCACCCGCATCGTCCTGCACCTGAAGAAGGGTGAGGAAGAGTTCGCCGATGGCTGGCGCCTGCGCAATATCGTCAAGAAATACTCCGACCATATCGCCCTGCCAATCGAGTTGCCGAAGCAGGCCGAAGCCGCCGAAGGCGAGGAAAAGCCGGCCGAGGAATGGGAAACCGTCAACCGCGCCAGCGCCCTGTGGACCCGTCCGCGTACCGAGATCAAGGACGAGGAATACCAGGAGTTCTACAAGCACATCGGCCATGACTTCGAGAACCCGCTGGCCTGGAGCCACAACAAGGTCGAAGGCAAGCTGGAATACAACTCGCTGCTGTACGTTCCGGCCCGCGCGCCGTTCGACCTGTACCAGCGCGAAGCGCCACGCGGCCTGAAGCTGTACGTGCAGCGCGTGTTCATCATGGACCAGGCGGAATCCTTCCTGCCGCTGTACCTGCGCTTCATCAAGGGCGTGGTCGATTCCAACGACCTGTCGCTGAACGTCTCCCGCGAGATCCTGCAGAAAGACCCGATCATCGATTCGATGAAGTCGGCGCTGACCAAGCGCGTGCTGGACATGCTGGAGAAGCTGGCGAAGAACGAACCCGAGCAGTACAAGGCGTTCTGGAAGAACTTCGGCCAGGTCCTCAAGGAAGGCCCGGCGGAAGACTTCGCCAACAAGGAGAAGATCGCCGGCCTGCTGCGCTTCGCCTCGACCCACGAAGAGGGCGGCGAGCAGAGCGTCTCCCTGGCCGACTACCTGGCCCGCGCCAAGGAAGGCCAGGACAAGATCTACTTCCTCACCGGCGAGTCCTACGCGCAGGTGAAGAACAGCCCGCACCTGGAAGTCTTCCGCAAGAAAGGCATCGAGGTGTTGCTGCTGACCGACCGTATCGACGAGTGGCTGATGAGCTACCTCAACGAGTTCGACGGCAAGAGCTTCGTCGACGTCGCCCGCGGCGACCTGGACCTGGGCAAGCTGGACTCGGAAGAGGACAAGAAGGCCCAGGAAGAGATCGCCAAGGACAAGGAAGGCCTGGTGGAGCGCCTCAAGGCCGCGCTGGGCGACAGCGTCAGCGAAGTGCGTGTGTCGCACCGCCTGACCGACTCGCCGGCGATCCTCGCCATCGGCGAACAGGACCTCGGCCTGCAGATGCGCCAGATCCTCGAAGCCAGCGGGCAGAAGGTCCCGGACTCCAAGCCGATCTTCGAGTTCAACCCGAGCCACCCGCTGATCGAGAAGCTGGACAACGAGCAGAGCGAAGACCGTTTCGCCGACTTCTCGCATATCCTCTTCGACCAGGCCGCGCTGGCCGCGGGCGACAGCCTGAAGGACCCGGCCGCCTACGTGCGCCGGCTGAACAAGCTGCTGGTCGAGTTGTCGGTTTGATGTAGTTGCAGGAAAGCCCGCTTCGGCGGGCTTTTTTCATGGTGCAAGGAGAATCGAATGAGCAATGTGACGATCGAATCGCTGGTCTACCACGTCGGTGGCCACGCCTACGAGAGCCGTCTGGTCTATACCCATGGCGCGCTGCAGCAGCCGGCGCTGGTGATGGCGCCGAACTGGATGGGCATCAGCGAGGGCGCCGAGCGTATCGCCCGTGCCGTGGCTGAAAAGGGTTACGTGGTGCTGATCGCCGACCTCTATGGCCAGTCGGTACGGCCGCAGAACGCCGAAGAGGCCGGTGCGGCGATGATGCCGCTGAAGAACGACCGTGCCGAGCTGCGCAAACGCATGCAGGCGGCGCTGGCGCAACTGCTTGGGCAGTCGAAGGCGGTGCTGGCCCCGGGCAAGCTGGCCGCATTCGGTTTCTGCTTCGGTGGTTGCTGCGCTCTGGAGCTGGCCCGTGATGGCGCTCCGCTGCAGGCGGCGGTGTCGTTCCATGGCACCCTCGATACCCCGAATCCGGCGGATGCGCAGAACATCAAGGGTTCGGTACTGGTGCTGCACGGCGCGGCCGACCCTCTGGTGCCGAAGGAGCAACTGCCGGCGTTCGAGGCCGAGATGGACGCGGCAGGCGTGGATTGGCAACTGCTCAGCTACGGTGGTGCGGTGCACTCGTTCACCGATCCGGCGGCGAATGTGCCGGGCAAGATGATGTACGACGCGCGCACCGCCAAGCGGGCGTTCGCGGCCATGCACGATCTGCTGGACGAAGTGTTCAAGGCTTGATGGCCTCATCGCGGGCGTTGCCCGCGATTGCCGGCTTCAGGGCAGCTCGATTCTGCCGGATTCACCCGGAACCACCGGCCAGTCCTTGGCTGCCCACTTCTGCCGGGCTTGCTCGATCAGGGTCGGGTCACTCGCCACGAAATTCCAGTTCATCCGCCTTGGCCCATCCAGCGGCGCGCCACCGATGATCGCCAGGTGGCACGCGCCATCGGCATACAGGCTCGCTTCCTCGCCCTCGGCCAGTATCACCAGGGTCTGCGGCTCCAGCGCCTCGCCATCCAGGCTCGCCTCTCCGGACAACAGATACACCGCCCGCTCGTGATGTTCGGTCGGCACGCACAGGGTCGTCGCTGCCTCCATGAACACCTCGGCGTAAAGGGTAGGGGAGAGCACCGGCACCGGTGATTCCAGGCAGAAGCCGCTGCCGGCGATCATGCGGATCCGCACGCCCAGCGCCTCGCTCACCGGCAGGCTGGCGGCGCTGTGATGGCTGTAGTGCCCGTCCCCTTGCTCCCGCTCCTTCGGCGAAGCCAGCCAGACTTGCAGGCCATGCAGGCGCGAGCCCTGTTCCAGCAGGTCCGCCGGTGTGCGTTCGACATGGGCGATCGCCGCCCCGGCCGTCATCCAGCTGACTTCGCCAGGCAGCACCCGCTGCTCCGAACCCAGGCTGTCCTTGTGCAGCAGCTCGCCCTCGAACAGATAGGTCAGGGTCGACAGGCCGATATGCGGATGCTGGCGGATATCCATGCCGTGGCCCGGCGCATAGTCGGTCTCCAGCATATGGTCGAAGAATACGAAGGGGCCGACGCTGCGGCACTTCGCCGAAGGCAGCGGACGCAGGATCGGCTGGCCCTCCACCGATTCGGCGCGCGGGCGGATTACCAGGGGCGAGGTCATGACGGCTTCCAGAGGCGATTAGATCGGCCCAGCATAGCGAACCGCTGTCAGAGATGCGCGGTCTACCCTATCCGAAGCATGACGAAGGGGGGTAGGAATGCTCGCACGAACCTTGGCGGGACTGCTGTTCGGAGGGCTCTTGGTCGCCGAAGCGCAAGCCCGGGACTACCGCTACAGCGACGCCCATCTGCATTACGTCGATTTCTTCCAGGAAAGCGAGGGCATGCCGGCGCTGCTGGAGGCCATGGACAAGGCGGGCATCGAGCAGTCGATGATCAGCGGCATCCCCGTGGCGAAGAAATGGCACGAGGACGAGCCCAAGCGTCCGCGCTACTACGCTGGCGATGACGCCGACGCCTACTGGTACAGCGCCACCGACATCTATGTCGCCGCAGCACTGGAAAAGCTGCCGCCCGAGCAGCGCAAGCGCTTCCATCCGTTCCTGTCCGGCTTCAACCCGGTGGACAAGAACGCCGTGACCCACATCGAGCGCATGCTGGAACTGTATCCCGGGCTGTGGCAGGGCATCGGCGAGGTGTTCACCCGCCACGACGACCTCACCGCCCTTACCAGCGGTGACACGCCAAGGGCCAACAACGAGGCGATGACCCGCATCTATCACCTGGCCGCCGAACAGGATCTGCCGGTATTGCTGCACTCCAACATCACCTCCAAGCGCGAGCGCAACCCGCTGTACCTGGCGGAGATCGAGGAGCCGCTGCGCAACCACCCGCACACGCGCTTCATCTGGGCCCATGCCGGCAGCAGCATGGAGATCCACCGGCACCAGACGCAGATGGACTTCCTGCGGCCGACCCTGGAGCGTCTGTTGGAGGACTATCCGAACCTGTATGTCGACCTCTCCTGGAGCGTACTGCAGCCTTACCTGCTCGATGACCAGGGCAAGCCTCGGGCCGAGTGGCTGGCCCTGGTCAAGCGCTTTCCCGAGCGCTTCATGCTGGGTTCCGACGTGGTCGGGCGCTTCGGCAGTCTCGGCGAGCAGTTGCATGGATTCGAGCCGTTCCTTGACGCCTTGTCCGAGGACATCGCGCGCAAGGTGGCTCGCGACAACTTCCTCGCGGTGTTGCCGAAGCCACGTTGAGCGGGACTGTCATCAGCCTGTCATGCCCGAGTCATAGTCTGCCGCGATCCACAACAAAGGAAGCGCAGTATGTTGACGAGCCGTTTTAGCGCCCTGGTCGGGCTGATGTGCATCGCTGGCCTGGCCCACGCCGAAGTCCGCGTGCAGGGACCGGTGGAATACGGGGTGTTCGAGACCAACATCAAGAACCCCCAGCCCGGCGAGCGGGTGATCACCATGAGCAGCCAGAACATCCAGGCCACCGACGTGGTTCCGGCAAAGCTGGGCAGCAAGTTCGGCATCCGCTATCGCCTTGAAGGCAAGACCGCCGACGATACCCCGCTGACCCTGCTATACCTCACCCCGGGTATCGTCACCCCGGACGGCAAGCGCCACGACAAGTTCGAAGTGGTGCAGAAGCTGGTGCCGGGCGCCCCGCAGGACGTGATGGCCTACGAATTCACCGAGCATCACGAAGCGGTGCCGGGCGAGTGGCACTTCATGGTGTTCCAGGGCGATCGCCTGCTGGCGGAGAAACGTTTCACCGTGCGCTGATGCATGGCGGCAATTTGCTGTCGAAATCACCAGGCGATTTGATATCACCATTTCTTCTTACGCAAAAATCCAACGGTCCGATACCTTCTAAAAAGACTGTCAGCTGCCGACCTGCGCAGCCTTTTCGGAAGGAACCGTGCGATGAGTCTGAGAAGCTTGAACATAGCGCCGCGGGCGGGCCTGGGGTTCGGCTTGCTGGCAGTGCTGGTGGTGACCCTGGGCCTGTTCGCGCTGGCGCAGATGTCCAGCATGCGCGAGCAGTCCGACGAGGTGGAGAACAACTGGCTGCCCAGCGTGATCAACGTCGGCACCATGAGCCAGGACATGCTGCGGATCCGCGCGTTGACCTTGCGCCTGCTGGTCAACCGCGATCCGACGGTGCAGCAGCAGAACGTTGCCCGCATCGAATCCCTCAAGCAGGCCCTGGCCAAGGCACAGGGCGAGTATGACGCGCTGATCGTGCTGCCCGAGGAGCGAACCCTGTTCGATCGCTACCGGGAGCTGCAGAAGCAGTATCTGGAGATGCAGTCGCAGGTCGTTCGCCTGGCCACCAGCAATCAGATCCAGGCGGCGGAGACGCTGGTCAACGGTGACATGAACCAGTTGGCCGACACCCTCACCGCCACCCTCAACGAACTGATCGAGCTCAACAACCAGCATGCCCACATGGCGACCGACAAGGCGCAGGCGGTGTACGTCAGTGCGCGGTTGTGGGTGATGGTCCTGCTTGCGGGCTCGCTGGTACTGACGGTCATCCTGGCCTATGTATTGACTCGCAGCATCGTCCATCCCCTGGCGCAGTCGCTGCAGGTGGCCGAGGTGGTGGCCACTGGCGACCTGACCCCGCAGATCAGCATCCAGGGGCGTGACGAGCCGGCGCGCCTGCTGGTGGCGCTGAAGAAGATGCAGCAGAGCCTGCGCGACACCATCGGACGCATTTCCGACTCGTCGAACCAGCTGGCTTCGGCCTCGGAAGAGCTCAGCGCGGTGACCGAGGATGCCACCCGCGGACTACAGCAACAAACCCAGGAAATCGAACAGGCGGCCACGGCGGTGAACCAGATGACCGCTGCGGTGGAGGAAGTGGCCAGCAATGCCGTGGCGACCTCGGAGGCTTCCCGCGAGTCCGATCGCATTGCTCGCGAGGGGCAGGCCCGGGTGCAGCAGACCGTGGTGTCGATCGAAGAGCTGGCGGCGGGGGTGAGCAACAACGTCGACGAGGTCGGGCAACTGGCCGAGCAGGTGCACGGGATTTCCAAGGTGCTCGATGTGATCGGCTCCATCGCCGAGCAGACCAACCTGCTGGCGCTCAATGCCGCGATCGAGGCGGCGCGGGCCGGGGATGCCGGGCGCGGTTTCGCCGTGGTGGCGGACGAGGTGCGGGCATTGGCTCATCGTACCCAGCAGTCGACCCGGGAAATCGAGCAGATGATCGAGGGTATCCAGCAAGGTACGGATCGCGCCGTGGATGGCATGCAGCAAACCCGCGAGCGGGCGCGCAATACCCTGGATGGCGCCCATGCGGCGGGGGCGGCGCTGGAAGAGATCGCCGCGGCGATCAGCCGGATCAACGAGCGCAACCTGGTGATCGCCAGCGCTTCCGAGCAGCAGGCTCAGGTGGCGCGGGAGGTGGACCGCAACCTGACCAATATCCGCGACCTGGCCCTGCAGAGCTCGGCGGGTGCGAGCCAGACGGTGGAGGCGAGCCAGGCGCTGTCGCAGCTGGCGGTGGATCTGAATACCCTGGTGCGGCGCTTCTCTGTGTAAGGGGGCGCGGACCCTGTGGGAGCGGGTTCACCCGCGATTGCTATGGTGGATTCACTACCGTAATCGCGGGTGAACCCGCTCCTACAGGGCCTGTGAGTCCCCTCCACAAACAAAAACGCCCCGAACCAAGTCGGGGCGTTTTCATTGCAAGGGGCTAAGCCTTACTTGCCTTCCCAGCGCTTCAGCACCAGGGTGGCATTGGTGCCGCCGAAACCGAAGCTGTTGCTCATCACGGTGTCGATCTTGGCGTTCTCGCGGGTTTCACGGATCACCGGCAGATCGGCGACTTCCGGATCCAGCTCGTCGATATTGGCGGAACCGGCGATGAACTTGCCTTCCATCATCAGCAGGCAGTAGATCGCTTCGTGCACGCCAGCGGCGCCCAGGGAGTGGCCGGACAGGCTCTTGGTCGAGCTGATGGCCGGGGCCTTGTCGCCGAACACTTCACGCACGCCCTTCATTTCCGCGACGTCGCCGACCGGGGTCGAGGTGCCGTGGGTGTTCAGGTAGTCGATCGGGGTGTCGACGGTGGACAGCGCCTGCTGCATGCAGCGGATCGCGCCTTCGCCGCTCGGGGCAACCATGTCGTAGCCATCGGAAGTGGCGCCGTAGCCGACGATTTCCGCGTAGATCTTGGCGCCACGGGCCAGGGCGTGTTCCAGCTCCTCGACCACCACCATGCCGCCACCGCCAGCGATGACGAAGCCATCACGGTCGGCGTCGTAGGCACGGGAAGCCTTGCTCGGCTCTTCGTTGCGCTTGGTGGACAGGGCGCCCATGGCGTCGAACAGGAACGACTGGCTCCAATGCTCTTCTTCACCGCCGCCGGCGAAGACGATGTCCTGCTTGCCCCACTGGATCTGCTCCATGGCAGTACCGATGCAGTGCGCGGAGGTGGCGCAGGCCGAGGAGATCGAGTAGTTGATGCCCTTGATCTTGAACGGGGTGGCCAGGCACGCGGAAACGGTGCTGCCCATGGTGCGGGTCACGCGGTACGGACCGACGCGCTTGACGCCTTTCTCGCGCAGGGTGTCCAGCGCTTCCATCTGGTTCAGGGTCGAGGCGCCGCCGGAGCCGGCAACCAGGCCGGTACGCGGGTTGGAGATCTGCTCTTCGGTCAGGCCGGAGTCCTTGATCGCGTCCTGCATCGCCAGGTAGGCGTAGGCTGCGGCGTGGCCGACGAAGCGGTAGACCTTGCGGTCGATCAGTTCTTCGAGGTTGAGGTCGATGGAGCCGGAAACCTGGCTGCGCAGCCCCATTTCCTTGTATTCCGGGTTGAAACGGATGCCCGGACGGCTTTTACGCAGGTTTTCGGAGACGGTCTCTTTGTCATTGCCCAGGCAGGAAACGATGCCCAGACCGGTGATTACGACGCGGCGCATACGAATAACCCTTAGAAATTGTCAGTGGAGGTGAAGACACCGACGCGAAGACCTTCGGCGGTGTAGATCTCGCGACCGTCGACGCTGACCGAGCCATCGGCGATGGCCATGTTCAGCTTGCCCTTCAGGACGCGCTTGATATGGATGTTGTAGGTAACCTTCTTGGCCGACGGCAGTACCTGGCCGAAGAACTTCACTTCGCCCGAACCCAGGGCGCGGCCGCGGCCCGGCAGGCCCTGCCAGCCGAGGAAGAAGCCGACCAGCTGCCACATGGCGTCGAGGCCCAGGCAGCCCGGCATCACCGGATCGCCTTCGAAGTGGCAGGCGAAGAACCACAGGTCCGGATTGATATCCAGCTCGGCGACCAACTCACCTTTGCCGTACTTGCCACCCTCGGCACTGATGTGGGTGATGCGATCCACCATCAGCATGTTGGGGGCGGGCAGTTGCGCGTTACCTGGGCCGAACAGCTCACCGCGACTGCAGCGCAGCAGGTCTTCCCGGGTAAAGGCGTTTTGTTTGGTCATGCGAGCTCCTCAATAATCCTCGTGCGGCACGGGGCAGTTCTTCCCGATCCGTCCCAGAGCCCTTGGCCTGAGGCGGCAGCCTACTCATAGACTATTGCGTTGTGGTGAAAGTCACAGCACAGGGACGAAGATGTACACTTGTGCACTGAAATTTTTCCGACAGACCTTTCTTAGGTCGGTTCCGGCCTGTAAGACTGCCGCAATTTAGCATTATTCGCCAGTCGCGACTGCCTGATCGGGTAGCCAACGGTGCAGAATCTGCTGCAAATCGGTCCGTTTGAAGGGCTTGGCCAGGTAATCGTTCATTCCCGCTGCCAGGCAGCGTTCGCGGTCGCCCTGCAAGGCGTTGGCGGTCAGGGCGATGATCGGCAGGTCGCGGCCCTGGGGCATCTGCCGCAGGCGTCGGGTTGCCTCGTAGCCATCGACCACCGGCAGCCGGCAATCCATCAATACTGCAGCGAAGCGCTGCCGGGCCACCAGGCTGATGACCTGGGCGCCATCGGCGACGACGCAGACTTCGAAGCCGAGGCTGCGCAACATGGCCTGGATCACCGCCTGGTTCACCGGATTGTCCTCCACCAGCAGTACCGAGCGGCCGTTGGCGCCGTCGCCCGCCTCGGCATTGCCGGGCAACGCGTCCGGGTGCTCGCGCAGGCGCAGGGTCAGGGGCATTTCCAGGGTGAAGGTCGAGCCTTCGCCCTCACGGCTTTCGGCGCGCAGGCTGCCGCCCATGCGCTCGGCCAGGTTGCGCGCGATGGACAGCCCCAGGCCGGTGCCGCCATAGCGCCGGGAAATCGAGCTGTCAGCCTGCTGGAAGGCGACGAACATGGTTTCCAGGCGGGCGTTGTCGATGCCGATGCCGGTGTCGCGCACCGCGCAGGTGAACCAGATCAACTGGCGGTCGAGCACCTGCCAGCGCGGCATCACCCGCACGCTGCCGTGCTCGGTGAACTTCAGCGCGTTGCCGATCAGGTTGACCAGCACCTGGCGGATCCGCGTCGGGTCGCCGCACACCAGCAATTGCTCCAGGCCCTCCGGCATCTCCAGCTCCAGGGCCAGCTGGCGCTGTTGCGCGGTATGCAGAAATGATTGCACACAATTTCCGATCAGCTCCGCCAGGTTGAAGTCGATCTGTTCCAGCTGCAGCGCCGTGCGCTCGATACGCGAGAAGTCGAGGATGTCGTTGATGACCTTGAGCAGGTGCCCGGTGGATTCGCTGGCCACCGCACTGTATTCCGCCTGCTCGTCGCTCAGCTCGGTGGTCTGCAGCAGTTGCAGCATGCCCAGCACGCCGTTCATCGGCGTGCGCAGTTCGTGGCTCATCATTGCCAGGAACTCCGACTTGGCCTTGTTCGCCTGCTCGGCTTCCTCGCGGGCCTGGACCATCTGCGCCATGGCCTGCTGCTGCTCGTGGGAGGCGAGGGCCAGGCCGCTGGCGAGGTTGTTGATATGCCGGGCCAGGTGTCCCAGCTCGCTGTCGTCCACCACTGGCAGCGGCGTGTCGAAGTCGCCTTTCTGGATCGCCTTGACCGCGTGGCCCATGTCGGCAATCGGCGTCGACAGGCTGCGCGCCAGGCGCCGGGCGAGGAGGAAGGTGAAGAGCAGGGCGAACAGGGCGAGGATCCCGGCCTTGATCACGATTTCCTGCTGGCGCTGGCTGAAGGCGTCATCGGACATGCCGACGATCACCCGGCCCAGGTAGTCGTCGGCGGTGATGCTCGGCGCTGTCCTGGTGTTGTTGATGAAGTCGCTGTCGAGGCTGATGCGTTGCAGGCGGATGGGCGCCTGGAACACTTCCACCTGCTGCGCGCGGTTGACGTGCTCGTCGGGCTGCTCGACATAGACCAGGATGTGGTTGGCGTTGTCCTGCACTTCCAGGAAGCGCACGTGAGGAATGCTCAGGGTGGCGCGCATCAGGCCTTCCAGCACCTCGTCGTTGCCGGAGATCACCCCGTACTCCGAGGCCGGGGCCAACTGGTTGGCGATCAGCTGCCCGGTATGGTTCAGCTCCTGGCGCAGGTCCTGGATCCGTACGAAGGTGAAGAAACTGATCAGCAGCAGGGTCAGCACCAGCGCCGGGCCGAGGCTGATGATCTGGGTGCGGGTACTGATGTCCCAGTTTTTCATCGGGCGGGTTCTCCTGCGGACACGGCCTGGCGGGCCGCCTCGGGATCGATCGACTCGATACCCAGGGCGCGGGCCACCTGCTGGTTGCCGGAAACGCTGAAATGTTCGGGGTAATGCGCGCGCGGCCATTTCTCCGCGGGCTGGTCGAGCAGGCGGTCGAGCACCGCCAGCCAGTCGCTCTGGTCGCTGAGGGTGCTGGCCAGGGCGCCGGCGCGGACGAAGCCGGCGTTGGGCCCGATCAGCGCCATCTGCCGCGAGTAGGCGCTGAGCAGCACGTTCTTCGCGGTCTTCGGGTTGTACAGCTGCGGGTCGTCGAGGCCCAGCAGTACATCGGTGTCCTTGAGCAGGGTCTGCAACGGCCGGTTGTCGCGCAGGTCGGGCCAGGGTTGGGCGTCGATTTCCAGGCCCAGGGGCCGCGCGGCGTGGCGCAGTTCATCGAGGAGGAAGCGGCTTTGCTCGCTGTACAGCACGCCGACCCGGCGCGCCTGCGGCAGCAGGTAGTGGATCAGGCGCAATTGCCGTTCCAGCGGCGGATCGCTCCACAGCAGGCTGAGGTAGGGCGGGCGCAGGCCGCCGAGGCGCTGCTGGGCCTGGACCCGGCTGATGCGCAGCACCAGCGCCGGCGGCCCGGCGGGCTCGCGCAGGCGCCAGTCGAGGGCTTCGGGGTCGAGCAGGATCAGCCGCGTGTCGCCTTTCAGCTGGGCGGGCGAGGGCAGTTGCGCCAGGGGCACGAAGTGCACCTTGTCCGCCGGGCGGCGGGCGCCGAGGGCATCGACGAAGTCGCGCACGCCGCTGCTGTCCTGGGCGCCGGTGAGCAGGATCTCGCCGGCCGCGAGCGCTGCCATGGGCCAGATCAGGACCAGGAGCAGGCAGCGTCGCCACAGGCGCATCAGAATTCCAGCTCCGCGCTGAAATACAGCAGGTGGCGACTGTCGTAGCGGTTGTCGAGGGTGGTGGTGGGCTGGTCGTCGAGCCGTTGCTGCAGGGTGCCGGCCAGTTCCAGGCCGGCGCCGTCGAGGGTGAAGCGCTTGGCCACGCGCAGGTCCAGGCGTTCGAAACGGTACTGGTTCAGGGCGTCGTCTCCGTAATAGAAGAGGGCGCTGGACCAGCCCCGTCCCCAGTCGCGCATCCAGCCGGCGGAGCCGCTGTTGCGTGCACTGAGGCGCTGGTCGTCGGGGTTGCTGGCCGCAGCGTCGACGTAAGCGTAGGTCAGGCGCAGGCGATCGGCGGCGTTCAGGCGCCAGTCCAGTTGCGCCTCGCTGCCCTGGAAGCGGGCCTTGTTGCTGTTGCTGGCGATGTACTGGTTGTTGCGCAGCGGCTCGCTGATCATGCCGCTGATCTCGTCGTAGAACAGCTTGATGTCGACGCTCAGGTCGAGATCGGCAAAGTAACCGTTGTAGCCCAGCTCCCGCGAGCGCATCAGTTCCTGGTCGAGGTTGCCCGGGCCACGGGTCTTGACGAAGTACTCGGCGGTGCTCTGGCCGAACGCCGGCGGCGACAGGTTGCTGACCCGGTAGCTCCAGTTGACGTTGTTCTCGAACATGTCCGGCGAGCGCACCGCCTCGGAGTACACCGCGCGCAGGCCATGGCGCGGGGTGATCAGGTAGTTCACCGCCAGCCGCGGGGTCAGCGAGTCGCGGGCCAGCCGCGAGCTCTCGTACATGGCGCCGCCCTGGACGATCCAGTGCTCGTCGACCCGCCATTCCAGCTGGCCGAACAGGCGCCAGGTCTGGTCGTCGAGGCTGCCGTTGAAGTAGGTCTCGGAGTCGGCACGGTCGTAGCGATAGTTGATCCCGCTGACCAGGCGCAGGTTGTCGGCCAGGCTCAGGGTGTCCTGGATTTCCAGGTCGTAGCGGGTTTCCCGGGTGCTTTGGTCGACGTCGCCGCAGACCACGTTCTTGCCGCCGTTGTTCCACTGCGTGCCGACCTGGTTGGCCAGGCCCTGCAACACCGGATCGGCGTTCGGCGGCGGGTTGTTGGCGTTGCGTGCCACCTGCTCGGCATAGTCCGGGTTGAGCTGCCACAGGCGGGTCAGTTCCGGGCTGAAGGCAATCTGTGCATCGCAGGCGCGCCACACCTGCTGGCGGTCCCAGTGCTGGGCAGAACCCTGCACGTACAGGCTGTGGCTCGAATCGAAATCGATGTTCCAGCGTACTGAACCTGCGTAGTCCTTGGCCTTGGCGTCGGCGTTGTCGCCGCGCTGGGTGACGTAGGGGAACACCGGCTGGTAGGTGTATGGGCGCTGGTTGGTGCCTTCCTTGGCCGACAGTTGCCAGTCGATGCTCTGGCTCGGGTCCAGGGTATGGCTGGCACTGATGTTGAAGCGGGTCAGGCGCCGGCTGTCGCGGTAGTCGTCGCCAAAGCGGTTCTCGTCGAAGCCGTCGTCCTGCATCCCGGACAGCGACAGGCGCAGGTCGCCGCCGTCCCAGCCCATGCCCTGGCTGGCATAGAAGTCATCGATGCCGCGCTGGCCGCGGGTCACCTTGAGGCGGGTGCCGTGGCTGTCGGCCGGGCTGCGGGTAAGGATGTTGACCACCGCCATCAGCGCGTTGGCGCCATAGCTGACGGTGTTCGGCCCGCGGAACACTTCGATGCGCTCGATGTCTTCCATGGCCAGGGGAATGTCGCTCCAGTCCACCGTGGCCAGGCCGGCGCGGTACACCGAACGGCCGTCGATCAGCACCTGCATGCGCCGGGCGTCGTTGACGTTGCTGCCGTGGTAGTTGACCGTCGGCTGGTTGCCGGCGCCGTAGCCGATCATCATCCCCGGCACCAGGCGCAGCAGCTCGGGGATGTCGCGGGCGCCGCTGGCGCGGATCAGCTCGGCATCGAGCACGGTCATGCTGCCGGGTACCGCGGCGGGGGATTGTTTCAGGCGGGTGGCGGTCAATACTTCGGGCAGGGCCTGGCTGTCGACGAACAGATCGTCGGCCATGGCGTGCCCGCCGAGCAGGGCGGCCAGCAGCAGGAAAGGGCGTGGAGTGCGTGGGCCAGGAAACACGGAGCGGCCTTGGTTGGCTGGACAAGCCGGCATGTTAACCGAGTAGCCGGCATTTTCCAGTGATCTGGCGCTGGTGGTGGCACCGGCGCGCCGTATAATGCCGGCTTCGCCACTTATTTATGGTTTTTGACGGATTGGATATGACTGAACAGCAACCTGTTGCAGTTCTGGGAGGCGGGAGTTTCGGCACCGCCGTGGCGAACCTGCTGGCCGAAAATGGCGTCGGGGTACGGCAATGGATGCGCGACCCCGAACAGGCCGAGGCCATGCGCACGACCCGGGAGAACCCGCGTTACCTCAAGGGCATCAAGGTCCACCCGGGCGTCGACCCGGTCAGCGACCTGCTGCCGGTGCTGCAGGGCAGCCAGCTGATTTTCGTCGCCCTGCCGTCCAGCGCCCTGCGCAGCGTGCTGGCGCCCCACGCCGATTTGCTCGAAGGCAAGCTGCTGGTCAGCCTGACCAAGGGCATCGAGGCGCACACCTTCAAGCTGATGAGCCAGATCCTCGAAGACATCGCGCCCAAGGCGCGCATCGGCGTGCTGTCCGGGCCGAACCTGGCGCGGGAGATCGCCGAGCACGCGCTGACTGCCACCGTGGTCGCCAGCGAGGACGAAGAACTCTGCCAGCGCGTCCAGGCCGTGCTGCACGGCCGCACCTTCCGCGTCTACGCCAGCGCCGACCGCTTCGGTGTCGAGCTGGGCGGGGCGCTGAAGAACGTCTACGCGATCATCGCCGGCATGGCGGTGGCCCTGGGCATGGGCGAGAACACCAAGAGCATGCTGATCACCCGCGCCCTCGCCGAAATGACCCGCTTCGCCGTGAGCCAGGGTGCCAACCCCATGACCTTCCTCGGCCTGGCCGGGGTCGGCGACCTGATCGTCACCTGTTCCTCGCCCAAGAGCCGCAACTACCAGGTCGGCCACGCCCTCGGCCAGGGCCTCAGCCTGGAAGAGGCGGTCAACCGCCTCGGCGAGGTGGCCGAAGGGGTCAACACCCTCAAGGTGCTCAAGGCCAAGTCCCAGGAAGTCCAGGTCTACATGCCGCTGGTAGCCGGCCTGCACGCGATCCTGTTCGAGGGCCGTACCCTGGCCCAGGTCATCGAGCTGCTGATGCGCGGCGAACCGAAGACCGACGTCGATTTCATTTCCACCAGTGGTTTCAACTGAACCAGACAGGAGCACCCAGATGAGCGAATCCCCCAACCAGATGCAGCGTGAGTCCATCGTCCTTCGCGTGCTGTGGATGTTGTTGTTCCTGCTGGTCTGGCAGGTGGCCGTGACCCTGCTCGGCGCCCTGGTCCTGGTGCAACTGGTGTATCGCCTGGTCTACGGCGCGCCCAGCGGCAGCCTGATGAACTTCGGCGACAGCCTCAGCCAGTTCCTCGCCCAGATCGGCCGTTTCGGCAGCTTCCACACCGAGCAGAAACCCTGGCCGTTCGCCGACTGGCCGACCCCGCGCCCGGCCGACGGCGAAGCGCCGCACAGCGTGCCACCGGCAGCGCACCCGGTGCGTGACGAGGAGCCGAAGCTGTGAAGGTCTGGGTGCTGCGCCACGGCGAGGCCGAGCCCCAGGCCCGCAGTGACGCCCAGCGCAACCTCACCGACCATGGCCGCAAGCAGGTGCTGCGCAGCGCCGCGCACCTGCTCGGCCAGCCCCTCGATGCGATCCTCGCCAGTCCCTATGTGCGGGCGCAGCAGACCGCCGGCCTGGTGCATGACGCGCTGGGCTTCGCCGAGCCGCTGCGCACCGTGTCCTGGCTGACCCCGGACAGCGATCCCGACCGGGTCGTCGCCGAGCTCGACGCCCTTGGCCTGGAGCATGTCCTGCTGGTCAGCCACCAGCCGCTGGTGAGCTCTCTGCTCGGCCTGCTCGGCCACGGTAGCCGCCACGCCGGCGAACCGATGAGCACCGCCAGCCTGGCCGAGCTGCAAGGCGATGCGCCACTGGCCGGCCTGATGACCTTGCTCAGCCTGCGCCACGCCTGAAGTTACGACGGCGGGCCTGCAGTGCGCAGGCCCGCCGTTGTTCAGTGATAACTGATGGTGAAGTTCAACGCCCCCTTGGCCGACCCCGGCTTCACCGCCTCGCTCGCCTCCGTCTGGTAATAGCGCGCAGTGAAGGGCAACACCGTCTCGCCGCTGGGCGAGATGGCCTGCAGCGGCACGTTCTGGTTGAGCTGCACCGGGGTGACGCCATCGCCCATCAGCATCTGGATCGCCACGCCCTCTGCCGATGAATCGTCACTCAGGCCGAAGATGCCGCGGGCGGCATCGATCGGCTGCGAGCCCAAGGCGCCCTCCAGGCGGATATGCGCGGTGGCAACGCCGTTCTCCGGATCATCCTCGCAGTCGCTGAGGGTGATGGTGAAGGGCACCGCCGGCGTGGCGAAGCCGGGGCCGGTGAAGTCCTGGCTGTCCCATTCGCCCAGTTCCACCGGGTCGGCGCTGACCGGGTTGGTCGGCAGGCTGCACTGCGACTGGATCACCGCGCCGTGCAAACGCCAGCCCCAGGCCCTGCCCACGTCGCTTGCGGTGGCACTCCACAGTTCGCTGCCATCGATGACGTTGATACCCGGCGGGATGGGGCCGATCTTGATCAGGGTGATGAAGCTGCGAATCCCGGCCACTTCGGCGAAGAACTGCGTGAAGTGATCGATGACGGCGTCGAAGGGCACGATCGGTTCGCCGAGCGGCCTCCAGGCATTGGAGTATTCCCCGGCGAAGGGGTGTGCCAGCCTGAGGCGCACGCCGACCCCGGGAATGCTGGTTTCCAGGACCCTGCCGGTGAGGTCCTCGCCGTTGAGCGGCGGCAGCGGATCCGGAAACACCTTGGCCGTGGCCCGGGCATGCAGGTTGAGCACGTGCGGGCCGTCCCAGCGGAAGCAGGACAGGATGGCGCCGACATCGTTGCCGCCATACCACACCGCGTCCACCGGGCCGATGGGCGTGCCGATGGGGGCATCCCGGGGGACGTGGTAGGTGCCGATGTCGATGGTGTAGGTGGACGGTCCCGGTGGCCGGATCTCACTCCAGCGGCAGATTTCCTCGTCATCCGGGATCGGGTTCGGCGGGTCGCTCGCCCGGGCCTGGGGATGGATGAACAGGGTCAGGGCGGCGCAAGCCAGCAAGGCGCGGGTCGGTAGCGTCATGGGATTCTCGAAGAAGGTCACAAGGTCATTGGCAGGTCAGGGATTGCAGGTGATAGCCCTGGCGGTTGGTCATGCGCCGGGTGTCGATCGGCAGGCGGCACTGCTGCACGGGATTGCTGCCCCAGCGGATGTCCAGTTCCTGGCGGGCGGTCTCGCTGCTCAGCATCACCTGGCCGGCCTGGGCCACCAGGCCCAGCACCTCGCCGTCGGTGTTGCGCACCTGGGTGCCGAAGGGCAGGGGCTGGTCGTCGCCGCCGCGCAGGGTCAGCAGCACGCGGTTGATGGTGCGCACCTCGAATGTGGCCTTGACCACCGCACCGCGGCGCGGCACCCATTGCGTGGCACCGTTGGCGATCTCCACTTCCGGGCCGAGCAGGTCGGTTTCCAGGGCGATGCGGTTGACCCGGTACGGGCGCAGGTGCGGCATCAGGGCAAAGCCGCTGGCGTTGGTGCGCAGCCCGTGGCTGTTCATGATGCCGACGCCGGCGGTCTGCGGGACTTCCACCAGGCCCATGGTCTCGCCCAGGTACGGGCCCAGGACCAGGCCGCGGTCATGCAGCAGCAGCGCGCCGCTGGCATTGACCGACAGCGAGCGGTAGTCGCTGCCCTGGGTCAGGCCGCCGCCGACGCTGCCGTAGGTACCCTGATAGCCCAGCGCCAGGGCGCCGGAGCGCCGTTGTTGCGCGTCGCTGGCCACCGAGGCGCGGTAGTTCACCCGGGTCTGGTCGAGGCTGCCGTTGAGGCTGGCGCGCTGGCTGTAGCGCTCGCCATCGTGCAGCAGGTCGAAGGAGGCGCTGGCGGCGCGGCCGAAGTCCAGAGGCAGGGTCACGCTGAGGCCGAACTGGCGATCCGAGTCGTGGCGTTCGTCGCTCAGCGACTGCGAGGCGTAGAAGTTGTAGCTGACGCCCTTGTACTGGGTGTTGAAGTTGAACTGGAACTGGCGCTGCTGGTAGTCGCTGCGCCAGTAGTCTTGCTGCGACAGGGTCAGGTTGATGGCGCTGTGGCTGCCGATGTTCTGGTACAGCGCTGCCTCCAGTCGGCTGCGCCGGCTGCCGTGATAACGGCTGCTGCGGCTGCGCTCGCGCACGGCTTCGTCGAAGTCGCGGTAGCCCTCGGTGGAGTAGCGATAGCCGGCGAAACGCAGGTTGGTGCGGCTGGCGAAGGACTTGCCGTACTTGAGGGCGTAGCTCATGCCGGTCACCTGGTGCCCGTCGAGGGCATCCACGTCCGCCCGGGAATGGGTCAGGTCCAGGGCCAGGGCACCGAAGGCGCCGAGGTCGCGGGCCAGGCCGAGGTTGCCGGCGCGGTAGAAGTCGCTGGCCATCGCCCCGCCATACAGGGTCGAGTCCCAGACGCCGCCGACCGCCAGGGTGCCTTGCCAGAGTAGCGGGCTATCGAGGTTGCCACTGGCGTTGTAGCGCCCGGCCGCCAGGCTGTAGCGCCAGACATCCTCGCGCAACAGGTTGCTCAGGGTCGAGTAGGGCTGGGTGAAGCGCCGCACCTGGCCGTCGGCCTCGGTGAGGATGATCTCCAGCTCGCCGCTGCCGGCGACGGTGCTCAGGTCGTCGATCTGGTACGGGCCGGGGCTGACGTAGGTGGTGTAGATCGGATAGCCGTTCTGGCGGATTTCCAGGCGTGCCCGGGTGTAGGCCACGCCGCGCACGATCGGCGCATAGCCCTGCTGGCGGTCGGAGAGCATGCCCAGGTCGCTGGCCACCAGCGCGCCGGTGATCGGCACGCTGCGAAACACGTCGCCACTGGTGAAGGTTTCGCCCAGGGTGAGGTTGGCGCGGGTGCCGGGAAGGTCTCGCTGCAGGTAGGTGTAGGCGCTGCTCCAGCGCCGTTCACCCTGTTCGTCCTGGCGCAGCGACTGGTTGCTGCGCAGGCGCCAGGCGCCGAGATTGAGCCCGCCGCTGAGGTTCACGTCCTGGCTGTCGTTGTGGCCGGCGTGGCGGTTGTGGCCTTGCTGTGCCGACACCTGGTAGTTGATGAACGCCGCATTGATACCGGCATCCCAGTCCTCCTCGGAGATGCCGGCAGAGGCATCGCGGCGCAGGTAGAACTGGGGGATGGAAATCGCCAGCTGCAGCTGGCTGCCATCGAAGTCCACGCGCGCACCGTCGAGAGCGCCGGGAAGATCGGCGCAACCCTCAAGCAGACGCTGGGGATGTTCCAGGCTGTCGAGGCGGATGCCGAACTGCCGCACCAGCTCGGCGGGCAGGCAGGGCACCAGGCCACCCTTGGCACTTTCGTTGAACTCGACCGGGTGCTGGCCAAGGCTGTGGGCATTGACCAGCACCTCGACCGTGTAGCTGCCCGGCGCCAGCAGGCGGTGGCTGGCCAGGTGCTGCAAGGCCAGGCTGCCGGCATCGGGATCCTGGCCGGGGGCTTGCTGCATGAAGCTGGCCTCGAAGCCCAGCGGGGCGTTGGCCAGGGCCGGCTGCGTGGCGGGGAGGGTGAGGCCGCCGCTGGCGAGCAGCAGGCGAAACAGGGGCGGGCGGGAGATCAGGCTCCATCGCCGTGGAGAGGAAGGCATGGTCATGCTCCTGGCGCTGAAAGGAGGTGGGTCAAGAGCCCGGGCGCACGGCGACGGTGAGCGGTTTGCTGTAGCCGCCGTAATCGTTGATCGCGGCGAAGGTCACCTGCAGTCGGGTGCCGAGCCGCTGGCTGGCCAGCGGGTAGGTCTGGCGTGACAGCGGCGCGACCATGGGCGCGTCCTCGGGGCGGATCGTCCGTTCGCCATCCAGCAGTTCGAGGCGACTGAAGGAAAAGTGGAACGGGGTCGGGTTGTGCACCACCAGCCGGGGCTGGCCGTCATGGCGTTCGATCGACCAGTGCAGTTCGCCGAGGCGGCTCATCGGATCGTTGCCCAATTGCACCGGCCGGTAGAACAGCTTGATGCGGGTGCGCAGGGCGATGTTCAGCACGTTGCTGGCGCCATCCCGCGCCTCGGGGATTTCCTGGACGTTGAAGAAGAACAGCGACTCGCGGTCCTCTGGCAAGGTGGCGGGCAGGGCATTGATCTGCACCAGTTGCTCGGTGCCCGGGTCGAGGCGGAACAAGGGCGGCGAGGCGATCAGTGGCACGGCGGTGGTGGTGTCGTCGGCATCGGTATTGACCCAGGTCTGCACGGCGAAGGTGCTGCGGCTGGGGTTGTTGACCACCAGCGAGACATTGCGCTTGTCGCTGTCGAACACCACGCGGGTGCTGTTCAGGCTCAGGGCGGCGTGGCCGGCCGGCAGCCAGGCGAGCAACGCCAGCGTGGCCGCGGCGAGCGGCCAGGCAGGTCGGTGAAAGAGGGGCATCGGGGGACTACCTGTGCGGGTGGTGGCCCGCGGGCGCAAGGGGGGAACGCTCGCGGGCGCCGGGGTCAGTTGATGGCGACGACGAAGGCGACGTCGGCATCCGCCGCACCGGCGGTGACGGTGGCGGCGGTGGACTGGTACACGGCGGTGAAGTACAGCTCGGTGCTGTCTTCGTCATTCAGGGGATAGGCGGCGGACGCCTCGCCGTTCTTCACCAGGGCACCGCTGCGGTCCTTGATCGCCACGGCGACACCGGTGGCGGCGCCGCCGATGGTCTTGATCGCGTACAGCGAGCCGTCGGCACCGGCGCCGCCCTGGATGCCGTTGAAGGTCACGGTGGCGGTGTTCGGGTTTTCCGGGTCCAGGCCGCAGGCGGCACCGCCCGGCACGCGCATGGCGAAGCTGCGCCCGCCCGACTCGCTGCCGACGGCGGTGAAGTCGCTGGTCAGCGGCGCGCCCATCTGCACCAGGTTGCCGACGGTGCCGCTGTCCGGGTTGACGATCTCGATGGGGCAGGTGCTGCCGTTGATCTTGCCGTTGAAGTTGATGGTGCCGGTGTTGGCGAAGGCGGAAGTTCCGCCGAGCAGGAGGGAAAGTGCTAATAGAGTGCGTTTCATGGGTTTACCTGAACGAAAAGGATTGTCCGAAGTTGAACTTCGGGTGTTGTTTTGAAAATTGTTACATGTAGTAGGAATCTTCCTTTTTGAACAAAGGATCGCCCTACAGGGTGCGGATCTTATGGGGGATTTTTTGAGGGGTATGTAGGAAAAGTTGGCTGTTATTTGTTGAATTAGAGTGCCAGTCAGTGGGAGGGGTATTTACGCATTAAAAAAACGGGACCGAACAGTGATGGTCGGTCCCGGGTAATGTGCGTCGTGATTAGAGATTTATGGCGAGAGGAACGAATGTCCCGGTTCCCTGCCAACGACCCTCAGGTGTGCCTTTGTAGTTACCCACCGAGATGTACGAGGACGCGTGCTTGGGCTGAGTTTGCGCTGGGGCTTTTTGCACTTGTTGCACACTAACCTTTGGCGCTGGCGGGGCAACGGGAACGTCCACTATTGAAGGAGCAGGCGAATTGAATGGCGTGTCGTGAGTGCCTTCGTACGACGCTGCGTTGGAGTTTGTCCGGCTAGGGCTGGGACTAACCGGATTCTGGGTGCGGATCTCCGCGCCTCTTGGCACAGGCCAAAGTTCTGCCGGTCTATATTCCTGGCCCGGTTCCAACGGCTGTTGGCGGAAATCCCTGTTCGGATCTGCTGGCTCGCCGCCACTCTGAGTGCTGTTCCTCCGACTCCCACCCGGCTGATCTTTCGGCGTCTTGTTGCCCCATTTGCTCTTGGCTTTACCCCCCAGGAAGGCCAGCCCGGCAACGGCGCTCAGAGCGTAACCGATGGCCGTCAGTTCCTCGTTTTCCAGGAGTACACCCGCCGCCGAGGTCCCCACGGCAGCTATGGCGACGCCTGTCAGCGCTACGCCCATGGCGAACTTGAGGGTCAATAGGGGGGCGGCCAGCAGTGGCAGGGCGATAGTCATCACGCCCACTGCTGCGATGACTGCCCCAAGCACAGGCAGCCAGTCCATCCAGCTTTTCTTCTTGGTCGGCTGTTCCGGTGGATCGATGTAATCCGGGTCCCAGTCCCGCGCCTGTCCGGTGCTGTGCCCGCTGGGGTCGCGGAAGCGCACCGGGTTGCCCAGGCAATACATGTAGGGGTTGAGCCCGCCTTCGCCGAACGGGCTGAGGGAATCCGGGCTGTGGAAGCGCATCAGCGCCGGGTTGTAGGCGCGGTAGCCGCGGCCCAGCAGGTACCAGCCGGTGCCCGCTTCGCGCAGTTCGCCGTTGAACGCCAGCAGGCATTCCAGGCGCTGTTCCTCGGCCTGTTCGCCATAGGCGCTGTATACCGCCTCGCGCACGCCGGCGGCGAGGCTTTCGCCGATCACGCTGGGGCTGGCGTCGGTGAGCAGGAGCATGGTGCGCTCATGGTCGTTCAGCTCCTGCTGGCCGAGGGGCTGGCCGGCGTGGCTGAAGTAGTGCACCTGCACGCCGTCGCGCAGGGTGTAGCTGACCTCGAAGTCCTTGTAGAAGCGCAGGGTTTCCGGCTCGTCGCCATTGCGCACGCCCACCAGGTGCTGGTGGCCGTCGTAGCGATAGGCGGCGGTGGTGCGGCTGCCGTCGGCGCTGGTCACTTTCAGCAGGCGGCCCTGGCTGTCGTACTCCAGGCCCTGGCCCTGTTCGTCGTTGAGCTGGTTGCCGTCCGCGTCGTAGTTGAAGGCCTGGCTCTCGGGGTAGCCGCCTTCGGTATAGGAGTGCTCCACCAGGGTCAGCTGGCAGCTGTCGTCGTCGGCATAGGTGTACTTGGCGAGATCTCCATCGCCATTGGCGAAGGTAGTCTGGCAGCGCGTGATGTTGTTCAGCGTATCGAGGCGGAACATTTGCGCGGTGATAGCGTTGCCATAGCGATCGGTGGGCAGGCGCTCGCCGGAGCAGTGGTATTCCGTGAGGCGGCCGCGCACGTCATAGGTGAACTCCTCGAACAACAGGCTGCGCCCGCTCATTTCCAGGTGGCGGCTGCACAACTGGTCGTCGTCGCGCCAGACGTGGGTCAGGGTACGTGGCGGGCCGTCGTTGAGGGTCAGGGTGCGCAGATGGATGCGGTCGAGGCTGTCGTACTGGTTCTCGCTGACCAGCTTGTCGCCGCTGCCCAGGTCGGTGGTGGTGGTGAGGTGCTGGCGGCCATCGGCGTCGTATTCGAACCTGGCCTGCAGCTGGCCCTGGGTCATGCATTCGAGGCGGCCGAGGTCGTCGTAGATGTAGTGGGTCTCCAGGCCGTTTTCGACGCGCAGCGTGGCCATGCCGAGCAGCGAGCACTCGTGGCGGGTTTCGTGGGTGCTGCCGTCGGCATCGATCCAGGTTTCCTTTTCCAGGTGGCCGAGGTCGGTGTAGATGTATTCGCGGGCACCGGCGCCGTTGCTGGCGCTGTCGATGCCGCCGTTCTTCTTGTCGTAGTTGAAGGTCGAGGTGCTGTCGGGCGCGACGATCTGCTTTGGCTGGTCGCCGAGGTCGGCTTCGTAGAAGTACTCGATGACATTCTTCGCCGGCGTGGTGCGCTTGCTCACCCGGGTCTGCTGGCCTTCGTACTGGTAGCCCTCGACCCGCGGCCCGACGGTGAGGCTGGTGAGCCGTTGCAGGCCGTCGAAGGTGCGCTCGCCCACCAGCAGCTCGGTCTCCGGGTCGCCGCCGGGGGTGACCTTGATGGCGGTGGCCAGGTCGCCCGTGCTGTGGGCGGCAAAGGTGCGGGCCACCAGGGTGTTGTCGGGCAGGCGGGTGCTCTCGACACGACCGCGGATGTCGTAGGTGTAGTGGGTGGTCCGGGTTTCCTCGGCGAGCTCCTGGTCTTCCTGGACACAGCGGCCCTGGCCGTCGTAGGTGAACACCTGGCGGCCGACCACGTTCTTCCCGTCCCGGCGCTCGATCCAGTCGGGCTTGTCGAAGCGGTTGAACTGGGTAATGGTCATCTGGCTGATGCCGGGCTCCTGCGCCGCGCTTTCCCGCCAGCTTGTGCGCAGGTCGCCGCCCTCGCCGAAGGGTGTGAACTCGGTGACCTGGGCGACCCCGTCCGGCCCGGTGACGCGGCATTGCTCGCCCCAGTCATCGTACTGGTAGGTGGTGGTCCGGGTGATTTCCCGCGTGTCGATCCAGTCATGGCGGCTCTCTTCGCTCAGTTGCCCCATGCCGTCGTAGACCGCGCTGTAGATCCTGCGCCATTCGCTACCTTGCCTGCATTCGGTGAGCACCAGGTGGCCGACGCCGTCGTAGTGGTTCCTGGTCTGCACGCCCTTGACCGTGGTCAGGGTCTGGGTGGCGTGCTGGCCATCGGCGGCAACCAGCTGCTGCTCGACGGTACTGCTGGCGACGAAGTCGGTGTCCGGTGCCACGGTCTGCTGCACCAGGCGGCGCAGGCTGTCGTACTTGAAGACCATCTGTACCCCGTTCTCATCCTCGCCCTGCAGCGGCTCGCCGTGGACCAGCGACTGTTCCTGGACCATGGTCCGGCTCACGCCGTCAAAGCCGGTGAAGGTCTCCTCGCAGTGCAGGGTGTCCTGGTCGAGCAGCTTGTTGCGTGCTTTCTCGTAGCGGAAGTCGGTGGTCGAGCAGGTACCGTTGAAGGTGCTCACCGATTGCAACTGGCGACCGTGCAGGTACGGATTGTCCGGTGTCGAGTAACGCTTGTGCAGGTTGTGCTGCACCAGGGTTTCCTTGTCGCCGCGCTCCTCGTAGAGGAATTCCTCGCACATGCCCAGCATCTCCGGCAACGGTGCGCCGTCCAGGGGCGGCAGGGCCTCGTAGCGGTAGCGGTTGATGACCACGGGGGCATCGCCGCGGGCATCGGCTGGCGGGGTGACCCTGGTTTCCTTGACGTAATGGACGAAGCCATTGGGGTCCGCCGGGCAGCCGTCCTCGCCGTCCTTGTCGTAGTAGGTGGTGCGCTTGGTGACGCCGTTGGCCTTGATCTCCAGCACGATGTTGCCGTGATCGTCGAATTCGGTGGTGGCCGTTTCGCTGCGAGCCTTGGTCGAGTCGTTGGCCATTTCCCAGCGGTTTTCCACGGTATGGGGCGCCTGGAAATTAGTCGGTTGCTGCTCGAACGGCACGTCCTTGGCGTGGTAGGTATTGATGGTTTTCTTGACGCACTGGCCCTGGGTGATCACCTCGTCGGTGAGCAGGTGGAAGCGGTTGTAGACGCGCTTCACGGTGCGCAGCTCCTTGCCGTCGAGCATGTGCTTGGCGGTGCTGTCGTACACGTAGGTGTGGGTGACCTTGTACAGCTGGTCGAGGCCGTCGTCGGTCCAGTCGACGTTGGCGCCATTGCCGAGGAAGTTTTCCACCGAGTACACGTACCGGGTTTCCAGGGCCGCCTTGCCGCTGCCGGGGCTGACCAGGTGGCGGGTGATCCGCGGCAGATTCGGCGGCGGCTCCTTGCCCGGGAACTGGTGTCCCTCGTCGCGGTACTCGATGGTCTCGTGGGCGCCTTGCGGGGTCTTCACCGAGGTGATGCAGGTGCGCCCGCGGATCAGTTCGTAGGCGAAGCGCCAGGACGCCTGCTCTTCCACCGGCAGGATGATTTCCATCACCCGGCGCTCGGTGAGCTTCATCACGTAGCGGGTCAGCGGCTTGTCGTCGAAGGGCGGCAGCAGCAGCTTGACTTCGTGGTCGCTGCGCGAAATGCGCAGCAGGTCACCTTGGGCATCGCCGATGCTAGCCAGGCGCTGCCCGCCGTTGAACGATTCCCAGGTCAGCTCGATGCTGTGCCCGGTGGGGGTGTAGATGCGGTGGGGCACTGCAATGCGCTGGTCCTCGATGCCGCCGGCCTTGAGCACCTCCACCAGGCCACTGCGGTGGACGATGCGCCAGGTGTCGTTGCCGTCGTCGAAGAAGCGGAAGCTATCGATCTTCTTTTCCTTGATCGGCGGTTCGCCGCCGTCGGTGCCGGTGACCTTGAACGATTCGCCGGTGTACAGCGAGAGCATCCGGTTGGGAATGCGGAACTGGCTCAGCCTCAGGGTCCAGCCGATGCCGTAGCCGCTGTCGTCGGGGTTGAGCTGGCTGAAGTCGAGCCTGATCGGCAGGTCGGGGCCGTTCAGGGCGTTGGCCCGCAGCTCGGGCAGCTCGATGGACATCGTGTACTGGCCCGTGCGCGGGTCGACGCTGCCCTTGACCGGATAGTTGAACGCGTTGGAGCTGACGTTGCTGTTGGTGGTCATGTCCAGGACCCTCCTGAAGGTGGATAGACAAGCGGGCGGGCGTTGGCCCCGGCCTGGCTCAGGGCGGCGGCAGGCGGTAGAGGGTGCCGCAGCGGTATTGGGTCTCGGAGTTCTCGTCGTGGCCGTGGCGGCGCCCGATCAGGACCTTGTTGATGTCGCACTCGAACATATGGTTTTTTTCCGGTACCTCCGCGCTCCAGGTGTCAGGACGCACCTCCAGACGGTCGTTGCCAATCCAGGCCTCGGCGCAGGTGTAGCGGGTTTTGCCGGTCTCGCTACCATCATGTTCGCGGCCGGTCATCACGGTATTTACCGGGCAGACGTAGTAGCTGTCGTTCTCGTCCTGCCCCTCGTCCTCGCGGTGATTCTTCAGGGTCACGCCCTCGGACGCCTGGCTGGCGGTGGCGCAGCGGTAGTCCGTTTTCTTCTCTTCGTCCCCGATATGGGCGCGACCGATCATGATGAAGTCGCCTCCGCAATGAAACTTCGAGTCTTCTTCACTCCCTGCCCCCTGCCAGGCACGGGGTGCGGTGCCGATGGGCGCGACTGCCATGGGCCTGGTACTGCGTGAGTTGATCACGCGGATGCACGACAGCTTGTCCAGGGCATTGATGCTGTCGCCGTTGATGTACTTGTCCACCAGCTGTATGCCAACGGCGAGAATCTCGCCATTGGCGTGGGTGTACGGGAAGGCCATGGTGAATGCTTCGGGCTGGGTGACTTTCTTTATGGTCTTCAACTTGAACCAGAAACTGTTCTTTGCCGGTTCCGACGACGTCTGGCAGGTTTCGCTGTCGGTGAAGATGATCTGCGTTGCCGACGGCAGGTTGTAGAAACCGATTTCCCGGGCTTTGTTGTTGAGGGACTTGCATGGCGACAAGTCGGCCGAGAACTCCCACTGGCGGTCCAGGCCGCTGCCGGTGGGGCCGACCGGGATGTTGCAGTGGCGGTTGCTATTGTCGCGCACGCTGACATGGCCCTGGGTATCGTCATTGAGCGGGACGGGCGTCTGGGCGAAGACGGGCGCGACGAGGCCGAGCAACAGACTGCCGATGAGTGTGATGTTCATGGTGACCTGGCCTTTTTGGT
Organism: Pseudomonas ulcerans; assembly: GCF_036324125.1. NCBI lineage: Bacteria > Pseudomonadati > Pseudomonadota > Gammaproteobacteria > Pseudomonadales > Pseudomonadaceae > Pseudomonas > Pseudomonas ulcerans. Next base: position 268,504 of record NZ_JAZDQN010000001.1, read on the forward strand.
TGGCACTCGGGAGCGGTGGAAAGTGCGTCAGGGATCAATACAGCGTGGAGCAGAGATACTCGGTCGGCTTCGTTTCATCGCCTTCGTGCCATCGGCCAGTCATGACCTGGTTGTCCGCGCATTCGACTTCACCGTGGTACTCCTCGTCCTCCACGCGGATCCATTTCACGTTGTGCACGACGCTCATCTGGTTGCCCCAGTAGTCAATGGGCTTTCCGCAGTAATACCAGGTGTAGCCATTTTCATCCTTTGAGTGGCCGCGGCCGACCATGACTTCGTCATCCGGGCAGACAAACCTTCTGCCGTGGTGTTCGGGGATCTTGGTGGATTGATGAATTTCCGTGATCTTTATGTCCTGGTACTGGAAGACCTTGCCGCAACGATACTTGGTGGGGAAGTCTTCGGCGTCCCAGTGGTGTCGCCCGATCAGAACCTCGTCGTTCTTGCACGTGAAGTCGTGGGCAGCTTCATCCACCTCCGCAGACCAAGGCAGCCTGGTTACCGTGGCCGGCGCGCGCGGCTCCCGGGATTCTGGCGGCTGGGCACAGGCGGACAACAGTGAGGCGATCAGCAGGGCGGACAATCCGCCGAACAGCGAGTGATTGGAGAAATGCAGGTTCATGTCGGGCTCCTTGCGGTCCGGTGGTGCGGAGACTGTTGCATTTCAGTAGATACCCGTCCGGAAGGCTTGCCTACTTGGCAGAACTGCTAGGTTGCGCCGGGCAACGGGGGCGGCTGTACTGAGCGGGAACCTCCACCCCGGGGATCGCCGCATGTCCGATGCCTACGCCGAGCTGATCGAGTGGTTGCAGCAGACCTCACGCACCTATGGCTGGGGCGCCCTGCTGGCCTGGGACCGCAGCAAGGTCAACAGCCTGTTGCTGCAGCAGTACATCGCCGCCTTCGACAGTGGCCACTACCTGCCGGCCTTCACCGACCTGATCGTCACCTCGACGCTGACCGCCGAATATATCCACGACTACACCCTGGACTATCCACGGCTGTCCTTCGAGAACGCGACGGTCCTGGACCCCAAGGCACGCCTGCGCATGCAGGTGATCGGCGGCCTGCAACTGTCGCTGCAGCACCTCGGTGGCGACAGTTCGCGGATCTACCAGATCGCGGCGGTGGATGTGCTCGATGGCCGTTCGCTGTACATGAACCTGGCGCTGATGCAGACCCCCGGCAGCACGGGTTCGGCGGGCAAGGTGGTGCTCAACCTGGTGAAGGGCGGCGACTTCGAGCTGACCTTCGCCCGCAGCGAGCAGGAGCGCTGGCTGGGCGGCGACTATTTTCGCCAGCAGTTCGAGTCGCTCCACGACGACCAGAAGATCCTCGTCCTTGGCGAGCTGGGCGCCCCCGACGGGCAGGTACTGGAACCGGCGAGTTTCTATATCAGTACCCATGGCAAGGCCGGTGAGCCGGAGCAGGGTGCGGTGCTGTTCTTCATCAGGATGGCGGACGACGAGAATGGCGGCCTGCCGCCCACCGACGGCGACCTGCGCTACCTGCTGGAGGGCGGTTACTCCTGCGCGATGCTGCTGGGGCGGGATTACCTGATGCGACGGTTGTTCATTCCCGCCTGCAAGCGCTTTGTCGGTAATGGCCGGCCCTTTTCCGCGGCCTCGAACGAGAACGAGCCGGAAGGGCCGACCCATTACCTGCGCGCCGCCAAAGGCGCTCTGCAACACTTCTCCTTTTTGCAAGGCTCGGCGTTTTTCAGCGAAGTGTCCCTCTACAGGGTCGAGTTGCCGCTGAAGGCCGCTGAATGCAGTTTCGAACTGAGTTTCTCGAGCCTGAACATCTATTTGAACTGGCGCGGTATTCATCATGCGGCTGCTTACCTGACGACCCGTGACGGCAAAAGCACGATTGCTGATGCGCGAATCCGGTTCGAGTTCAAGCGCAAGCTGCTTGTCGAACTGGGCAGGAACGAAGGGCGGGTATCGTTCCGGCAGGAGCACGTCGGTACCTTGAACGACTGCCATTTCAGTATCACCAGCGACGCTGGCATTCCCGGCGCCATGAACAAGTTCCGCGAAGAGATCAGCGGCACCCTGGAGCAGAAGCTCATTGGGGAGGTCGACGCTGGGTTCAAGTCCCTCCTTGGCACACTGGTGGAAATCGACCTCGACCAGATGATCGGCCTGCTGTTCCACCGGCGTGAAGACCTGCGGTTCGAGAAAGCCGGATTCACCCGTGACCTGGTGCTGTTCGGCCATATGCAGCCGTTCTCGCAGAGCTTTCACGTGCGACCGATGGAACGGGTCATGGGGCCGGCCGAGAGCCAGCTGTTCATCACCTGGCCGACACGCATGCCGAGTTGGAGTGTGGAAGGTCTTTCCGGCCAGGGCGGCCCGGTTGGCAGCATCAATGGCTTCGGGTTCTATACCGCGCCCGCAGCGGATCAGTTGCCGAGGGGAGGCCTGCGGGTGAAGGTCACGGCCACCTTCGACGGCTACGCCAGCAGTGCCCTGGTCACGGTGTTGCCGGGCGATATCACGGTCAACCCGCTGGTGATGGTACACACCGCCGGCGCGCTCGACGACGGTCGGGAAATGAGCGCGGGTACCCGCGGTGGCGGGCAGTTGATCTGGGAGATGAGCCTGAACTCCGGCGGGCGCATCGAGCCCAGCAGCGAGCCGGACGGCGACCACACCTACTTCCCCGGCCCTGTGCAGCCGGACCTGGTCTACTCGATCGATGAAGTGCGGGTGACCAACCTGGCGACCTCGCGGATACAGACGGCTTATGTGCTGCTGTTGCACCAGGCGCTTGTGGTCGTGGTCACGGCACGTCGCGGCACTGGCGACACGGTGCAGTTGCGGGCGTTCCTGCAGGGTGACGAGCACCCCGAGATGGCCCGTGAATGGGCGGTGCTGCTCGGTGGCGGCAGCGTCGACCAGGCTTCCGGGGTGTTCACGCCGGATGATTCGCCGCATCGCTTCGCCATCGTCACCGTGCGGCTGGAAATCGGAGGGAATGTCTGGCTGGACGGTTTCATCCTGCTGCCGCTGCCATTCATCGAACTGCCGGCCTGGGGCGAGCCTCCCGGGGCGCTGCCTGCCCATCGAGGCTGAAAGCGCTCGCCCGGTGACACGACCTTCTGGTTGGCACTCGGGGGCGGCAGCACTGAGCGGGAACTTCCACCAGGAGATCGCCGCATGTCCGATGCCTACGCCGAGCTGATCGAGTGGTTGCAGGAGGCCTCGCGTACCTATGGCTGGGGCGCCCTGCTGGCCTGGGACCGCAGCAAGGTCAACAGCCTGCTGCTGCAGCAGTACATCGCCGCCTTCGACAGCGGCCACTACCTGCCGGCCTTCACCGACCTGATCGTCACCTCGACGCTGACCGCCGAATACATCCACGACTACACCCTGGACTATCCGCGGCTGTCCTTCGAGACCGCGACGGTCCTGGACCCCAAGGCACGCCTGCGCATGCAGGTGATCGGCGGCCTGCAACTGTCGCTGCAGCACCTCGGTGGCGACAGTTCGCGGATCTACCAGATCGCGGCGGTGGATGTGCTCGATGGCCGTTCGCTGTACATGAACCTGGCGCTGATGCAGACCCCCGGCAGCACGGGTTCGGCGGGCAAGGTGGTGCTCAACCTGGTGAAGGGCGGCGAGTTCGAGCTGACCTTCGCCCGCAGCGAGCAGGAGCGCTGGCTGGGCGGTGATTACTTTCGCCAGCAGTTCGAGCTGCTCGACGACGACCAGAAGATCCTCGTCCTTGGCGAGCTGGGCGCCCCCGACGGGCAGGTACTGGAACCGGCGAGTTTCTATATCAGCACCCATGGCAAGGCCGATGAGCCGGAGCAGGGCGCGGTGCTGTTCTTCATCAGGATGAAGGACGACGGGAATGGCGGCCTGCCGCCCACCGACGGCGACCTCCACTACCTGCTGGAAGGCGGTTATTCCTGCGCCATGCTGCTGGGGCGGGATTACCTGATGCGACGGCTGTTCATCCCGGCTTGCGAGCGCTTTGTCGGTTGGCTCGGGTTCTTTGCTGCGGCGCCGAACGAGAACGAGCCGCAAGGGCCGACACATTACCTGCGGGCCGCCGTCGGCTTCTTGCAGATCTACCGCTTTTCGCAAGGCTCGGCATTTTTCAGGGAAGTGTCGCTGCCGACTATCGAGTTGCCGCTGAAGGCCGCCGAATGCAGTTTCCATCTGAGTTTCACCAGCCAGGTCATCCAGTTGCACTGGCGCGGCATTCATCATGAGGATGCCTTCCTGCTGACCCATGACGACAGGAACACCAGTGTCCAGGCGCGAATCCAGTTCGAGGTCAAGCGCAACCTGCGTGTCGACCTCGAGGGCAGCGATGGGCGGTTGTCGTTTCCGCAGGTGCACATCGGCACCTTGAGCGACTGCGAGGTCACGCTCACCAGCGACGGCACCATTCCCGGCGCCATGAACAAGTTCAGGCTGGAGGTCAGCCGCTTCCTGCAGCAAGAGCTCATGGCCCACGTCGAGACCGGGTTCCAGCGCTTCCTGGACACACTGGTGGATATCGACCTCGACCAGCTGACCGGCCTGCTGTTCCACCGACGTGAAGACCTGCGTTTCGAGACAGCCGGATGCCCTCGCGACCTGGTGCTGTTCGGCAAGATGCAGCCGTTCTCGCAGAGCTTCCACGTGCGGCCGATGGAGCTGGTCATGGGGCCTTCCGAGACCCAGTGGTTCAGCACCTGGCCGACACGGGTGCCGAGGTGGAGCGTGGAAAGCCTCTCCGGCCAGGGCGGCCCGGTTGGCAGCATCAATGGCTTCGGGTTCTATACCGCGCCCGAGACGGATCAGTTACCGAGGGGAGGCCTGCGGGTGAAGGTCACGGCCACCTTCGACGACTACGCCAGCAGTGCCCTGGTCACGGTGTTGCCGGGCGATATCACGGTCAACCCGCTGGTGATGGTGCACACCGCCGGCGCGCTCGACGACGGTCGTGAAATGAGCGCGGGTACCCGCGGTGGCGGGCAGTTGATCTGGGAGATGAGCCTGAACTCCGGCGGGCGCATCGAGCCCAGCAGCGAGCCGGACGGCGACCACACCTACTTCCCCGGCCCTGTGCAGCCGGACCTGGTCTACTCGATCGATGAAGTGCGGGTGACCAACCTGGCGACCTCGCGGATACAGACGGCTTATGTGCTGCTGTTGCACCAGGCGCTTGTCGTCGTGGTCACTGCGCGTCGCGCTACTGGCGACACGGTGCAGTTGCGGGCATTCCTGCAGGGTGAGGAGCATCCCGAGATGGCCCGTGAATGGGCGGTGCTGCTCGGTGGCGGCAGCGTTGACCCGGCGTCGGGGGTGTTCACCCCGGATGATTCGCCGCATCGCTTCGCCATCGTCACCGTGCGGCTTGATACCGGATTCAATTTCTGGCTGGACGGATTCATCCTGCTGCCGCTGCCATTCATCGAGCTGCCGGCCTGGGGCGATCCTCCCGGGGCGCGGCCTGCCCATCGCTGGTGAAAGCGCTCGCCCAGGGACCTTTGCAATCAAGCGTAAACCGCTATAGCGGATTGGCAACCTGATAGTTCTGCCAGTACCGCCGTCGCCGTCCGGGGTGTAAAAAAATCCCATCACGTCGCATGCCTTCGCATGCATTCCGGCACGGTTACAGGACCAGACCATGAGCGAGTTCCCGGCGCCTTCCATCCCGCTGATGGACGAACACAACACCATCGACCTGGACGAGGTGGGTGCTGCCCTGCTGACCTGGGTCAAGTATCCGGGCATGGCCCTGGGCGACGTGGTGTTTCCCAACTGGCGGGGCTGCGCAGCGGACCAGCAGGCCCATGACATGGCCGGGTTCCCCATCGAGGTGTCCGAGGACAGCGGCTACGACCCCACCCTGGGTTTGCCGGTACCCATCCCCATGACCGTGCTCGGCAACCTGGACCAGGGCTGGGTCCTGTATTCCTACTCCGCGGCGTTGCAGGGCGGCGCCGAAGGCCCCGAGTCGCTGCGCCAGTTCTGCTATGTCGGCGTGCGTCCGCAGCTGGCGGCGCTGCTGCCGGTGACACAGATGCGCGACTCCCATGACCTCACGCTGGACCCCGACCAGATCATTGGCACCAGCACTGCTGCGGTGGTCCCGCCCTACCAGGCGATGCGTGTGGATGACAAGGTGACCCTGACCTTCGCCGGCTACTTCGACGACGGTGAGCTCGATGAGAAGTGGACCGAGCACAAGATCCTGAAGGTCGCGGATCTTGGCAAGCCGCTGCTGTGGAAGGTGCCCAAGGGGCAGTTGACCTGGATCGAGGACGGTCATGCCGAGGTCGGCTACCGCATCGACTATGCAAGCGAGCAGGGCAGCAGCCAGTCGCCGCTGCAGACCTTCCGCATCCGTGCCGAGGAAACGGCACGCCTGGCCGCACCCTGGGTCGAGGACCACGAGGCCGGTGAAGACCTCGACCCCGGGCATTTTCCCGAGGGCCTGGTGGTGCGTGTCGAGCCCTGGGCAGACATGCGCGACGGCGACCAGCTGCTTCTGCACTGGCTCTCCGAACGCGAGGCAGACAGTGTGGTCAAGGCCTTGCGCATCGATCCGTCGATGGTCGACAGCGGCATCGTCATGCTGCGCATCGAGCCGGAATGGCTGCTGGCCAATGTCGGCAGCGAAGTGCGCCTGCTCTACCAGTACGCCCGTGAAGGCCTGGCCCAGACTGGCGAAGCCCTGCTCCTGAACATCCGCCTGCCGCTGGACCTGCAGCCGCCTGTCGTTGAAGACGCCACCGCCGAAGGCGGCAGCGGCGAGAACAAGGGCGTCCTGCTGGCGGTTGCAGCCTTGCAAGGCATTCATGTCGACGTGCCGGCGACGGTCATGCTGCCGCCGGGTGCGCGCCTGGAAATGCATTGGGACGGCCACCCGGCCGGTGGCAAACATGTCACCAGCACGCCGGTCGGGGGTGACGGACGGCGCTTCCATATCCCGGCCACTGCCATCGCGGCCAATATCGCTGCGGACGACAGCAGGCGTTTCGAGGTGTTCTACCGGGTGCTGCTCGCCGACGAGCCGCCCCTCGATTCCCGACCCTTCAACCTGCGCATCTCACCGGTGGACGAGGGGCGTTATCCCCCCATGCAATGCGTCCAGGCAGGCGGCACTACCTTGTCCCTTGCCCGGGTGCCGGCGGAGGGCGCCGACCTGACGCTGGACTGGTGGTACTTCATGGCCGAGGGGCAGTTGCTGACCCTGGAAGCCAAGGGCGTTACCCCCGGGGCGCAACCGGTCACCCGGGTGGTGCGCAACGCGCAACCGGTGAGCGCGGACGAGTTCGCCGCGCGGAGCATCGACGCGAAGCTGGACAAGGCGTTCCTTGCCTCCCTGTGGATCGACCAGGACTTCCGCCTCACGGCCCGGGTGAGCTACGACGGCGGCGAAAGCCAGATCCTGTTCCCAGATACCAGTCTCAAGCTGACGGCCTGATGGCGGGCACGGTTGCAGTTGTGAAATGCCACACACTGACAGAGGACAAGCACCATGGAATCCAAAGTGCCCACAGAACAGTTCCTGGACTGGCTTCGCGGGAACCCACGGACTGATGGCTGGGACTGCATCGTCGCCTACGACCGGGCCAAGACCAACAGGGTCCTGCGCCAGGAGTACATCGAGCGCTTCGACAGCGGCTCCTACCTGGAGCCGATCTCCGGCACCATCCAGACCTCCAACCTCACCACCGAGATCATCTACGACTACATCCTCGATGCCGGTCGCCTGTCGTTCGAGAACGCCAGCATCGTCTATTCCGAGGCGCGCCTGACCATGCGCATCGTCAGTGGCGCGCAGGTGTCGCTGGAAAAGGGGCCCGGCAGCCTGGTGAAGCAGGTGGCACGGATCACCGCCATCGATGCGCTGGCGGGGCCGTCGCTGCTCATGAACATCAACCTGCTCGAAGTGGAGGGAGAGATCGAGGATACCGGGCGGGTGTGGATGAACCTGCTGAAGGCCTTCGATGTCGAGTTGACCTTTGCCCGCTACGAGGAAGAAAGGGTTGCAGGCGGCGAGTACCTCATCAACTACTTCAAGGGTTTGGATGAGGATAAGCAGATACTGATTCTCAATGAACTGACGCGCGACCGTAACCAGTACATCAGTCCCAAGCAGTTCTACGTCCGCACCCATCCTGCTCCCGGTGGACGGGATCGTGATTCGGCCTTCTATGGTTCGGGCGCCGTGTACCTGTTCATCACTACCGAAGATGGCGACAACGGCAAGACTCCGGTGGAAGACGAGGACATGACCTACCTTCTGCCGGACGACAGCTCGGCCACCATGCTCCTTGGCCACAAGTTCCTCATGGGCAAGATCTTTGCCGATGGCTGCCGGGCGATCGCCGACGCCGGCAGCGAGTTCGACTATGTGCTGGAAGGACCGGAAGGGGACTTCGTCGATCAGCTCAAGGTGCTCGAAGGGACGCGCACCGGCGAGGAGATCAGCAGCCAGGCCGAGTTCTACAACACCCTCCAGGTCTGGCCGGTGTTCCCCCTGGCTTCCGACCAGTCGCAGATGTTCTGCACCTTCAGTGACGATCGCATTCATGTCGAGTGGAAAGGCCATGCAGAGGCGAAGTCGTACATCGAGACCTCGACCGGTGCCAACTCGGACCTGCCGATCGAGGTGTCCTGGCATGTGATCCGCTCGTTCGGGGTGGTCCTCGACCCGGCCAAGGGCACGGTCAGCGTGGTGCCGCTGGACGACACCGATCTGAAGATCCTCAAGGTGGCGCCTGGTGCCAATTCCGATCGGCTGGACATCTCCGAAAAATTCTACCTGGTCGCTGCTGTCCTGGAGCCGCAGTTGATGGCACAGCTGTGGGACACCCTCGCGGTATTCGGCGAGCCGGCCAAGGAGATCGATGTCTTCCGCCTCAACAGCCTGTTGTTCAAGGGCGGCGACGCAGTGGTGATCGACAGCGTGCACCTGCCCGGGGACATGGCGCTGTTCGGCCAGGTGTCGCCGACCCTGACCGAGTTCGCCATCGAGCCGCTGGAGGCGATCACCGGCCCGGGGCGCCAGTTGCCGTTCAAGACGGTGCCACACCGTGACGACGTGGTGTGGGAGGTCGAGGCCGTGCCGGGCTCCACCGGGCCTACCGGCAGCATCAGCGCCGACGGCGTGTACACCTCGCCGCCGCTGGAGGATATCGAAGGCACCTTCACCCGGGTCAAGGTCCGCGCCACCGCCGGCGAGTACCGCCAGACCGCACTGGCCACCGTGGTGACCCGCGACCTCAATCTCAACCCGATTATCCAGATCTGCCCGGCCGGCGATCCGACCGGACGCCCCCTGTCGGCCAACGGCCTGAACGGCAGCGAGCTGAAGTGGACCATCGCCGACCCGAGCAACGGCGCGCGGGTCGAGCCCAGCGACGAGGAGTACGGCGACCATTTGTTCTACCCCGGCCCTCCCGCAGCCATTCCCGGCGTCACCATCGAGGAGGTGGTGGTGGAGAACCTGGACACCAGGACCAAGCAATCGAGCTACGTAGTGGTGGTTCACGGCGAACCCGCCCTGAGACTCGCCTACGAAGAGGTCGGCACAGGCAAGGTGCAGATGAAGGCTTACCTGCAAGGCCAGGAGCCGGTGGGGGTGCCAATCGAGTGGAAGATCCTGCTCGGTTCCGGAAGCATCGACGCCGATGGGGTGCTGACGGTCGATGACAAAGGGCAATACAAGTTCTGCGTGATCATCTGCGATATCAGCTTCGGCGGCATCCTGTTCACGGGCTGGCTGCTGCTGCCCATGCCGCTGGTCAACCTGGACGAAGCGTTGCGCATCCAGCGGATGTGCATCGGCGGCGACACGAGCGAAACCTGAAGGAGGACCGATCATGTCCGAGCACACCCTGGAACAACTGCTGGCGCGCATGCGCGACAAGCCGATCACCCTCGGCTGGGGGGCGATTGCGGCCTTTGGCCGCGACCGGCTGAATGACTTCCTGCGCCAGCAATTCGTGGCGGGCAATGGCGATTTTCGCCTGGCCCAGCCCTTCAGTGCCCAGGTGGCGCTGGACCCCACCGGGGTGGCCACGGCCACCCTGACCGACCTGGTGTTCGGCCCGCCCCAGGTGTCGTTCGAGTCGTCCGCGCTGCCGGGTTCCCACGTTACCCTGAACCTCGCGGTGGTCGCCGGCAGCTTCAGCGTGATCGGTACAGCCACCGGTATGCCGCCGCGACTGGCCCACAGTTTCGATTTCAGCGAGCAGGGCGGCTTTCGCTTTCACATGAAGCTGGACCTGTCGACCATCGTCGCCGAGGTCGACCGCAGCGGACGCTTTGCCCTCGACCTGGCCAATGGCGAGAAATGGAGCTGCAACCTGGTGGAGGAGTGGCCGGCACAGGAGCTGCTCGGTGCGGCCGTGGCGAATTTCTTCAAGGGGCTGCCGGCCAACAACCGCACCTTCGAACTGGGCGGCCTGGACTTCAACGGCTATCACCCGTTGAGCGCGGTGTCCTTCCACCTCTGTGCCCAGCGTTTGCCGGGCGCCGAGGATGGCGACGGCGCGCTGATGGTGTTCTGCCGCCTCAAGGGCCTCAACCAGAAGGGCGGCCTGCCGGCGGACGAAGACGACCTCCCGTACCTGATTCCCACCGACCGCGCAAACGGCAAGCCACTGTACTCGGCCGCGCTGGTGCTCAACCACGAGCTGATCGAATGGGTCGACGAGGATCAGCTGGAGCTGCTCAGGCACATGCTCTTCCCCGGCCAGCAGGTCTTCGTCGAAGCGGCGGACGGGCGCCATGAGCCCCATGACCTGCTGATTCTCGGCAATGTGCCGGAAACCCCGCAGAGCGTGGCGATCGAGCCGCTCTACTCCAGCGTCAAGGCCGGCGGGCAGCGCCAGTTCCGCCTGCTTCGGGGCGATGGCAGCGAGATCAGCGGCGCCCTGTGGAGCACTCGCAGCCTGGACAGCCCGCTGGCGGTGGGCAGCGTCAGTTCCAGCGGCCTGTACACCGCCCCGGCGGCCACCCTGCTGAGCCGCGACGCCGTACCCGCCCTGGTGGTTGCCGAATACATGCAGGACAACCAGTTGCAGCGCGTTACGGCGATGGTGACGGGGCGCAGCGGGCTGATGAGCGTGTTGCCGCGGATCAGCGTGGTGGGGCACCTGGACGATCCGGTGGATATCCATGCCTCGACCCTGAGTGGCGGCGACGTGCAGTGGGAACTGCTGGAACCGCAACTGGGCACGCTGGAGGTGAAGGCCGACGGTCACGCCGTGTACACCCGGCCCGCCAGCGTGGAGCCGCTGATCACCCTGCAGAAGATCCGCTGTACCGACCGGGTGACCGGCGAGCGCATCGAGTCGGCCATGGTGGTGCTGCGTGCCGGTCCGGCAGGGGTGGTGGAACCCGCGTTCGTGCCGTCGATTCGCCGTGGCAGCGTGGTGCCGTTCCACAGCACCAATATCCCGGACGCAATGGCGCACTGGCGCGTGATCGGTGAGGGGACGGTCGACGAACACGGCCTGTTCACCCCCCCGGAGCACGTCACCTCGCTGGTCAGCCTGGTGCTCTGCGACCTGAAGCCGGACCCGTCGGGACCGGCGGTGATCACCGGCTATGCGGTGGTCCAGCTGTCCGAGGCGCGCGAGCAGTTGCACTGGAGGACACTCGCCAAGTTCAGCGTGACGGCGCCGGGGGACTTGCGCCAGTGCTATATCAACGGCATGCAGCAGATCCCGCTGGTGATCGAGGTGACCACCGATCCGGTCAAGGTCAACGATATCGATATCTATATTCCCCTGAGCGACAGCGAACTGGCCTCGATGCGCCTGGTGGCCCTCGGCAGCAGCGAGATCCCGTTCCTGCCGTCCGCCCAGGACGGCATCGAACACGACAGCCCGGAGCCCTACGCCACCCATTCGCGCAAGAACCGCTTCCACCTGTATTCGCCCACCGTGGCCGGGCTCAACGCGCATCAGCCGTTGCCGCAGACACGCGCCCCCGGCCAGCGTTTTCGCGAAATCTTCCTGCATGTCCGCGCCGAGGGTTCGCGAACCTTCCACGCGCGCTTCCAGGACGACCTGGGTGGCATACACGACTCGAACGAAGAAGTGACCGAGGGACACGAGATCGAGATCACCGGCGAACAGATCCCGGCAGTGGACCCGATCGTGGGGCCCAACCGCGACTTCGACATCGTTCGCACCCGGGTCTTCAACGGCCCCGGCACGGACGGGCCGAACGGCGACGACCCGTTCAACTTCCGCCTGACGTCGGTGGACTACTGGGACGTGATCTACAAGCGAAACAGCCTCTACACGGTGCCGTTCTCGACCCTGGAGGTCGAGAGCAACGCTTCGACCCTGCAGTGGGAAAGCGAGCAGATGGACGAGACCTTCTTCAGCTTCACCGGCTATGGCTTCTATCCGTACCCGGGCCCGGGCAACGACAAGCCGCCGGTCAGGCTGGAGTTCGATCCGTACTTCCGCGCCCTCGACCGCAATGCCGCGGGCACGCCGATTCGCCAGGACTTCGAGGACAGCCACCGACCCTCGCCCGGCGAACTGATGGTGAGCCTGCACCGGTCGATGGACATGACGTACTGGTACGACGAGATGGCCGAGGGTGACGAGAACCGTATGTATCGCCAGATGCTCGACGGCCCGGTGGTGTTCGTCATGCGCGACGTGGAGGGCAACCGTCACCGCCTGCAGGTGGGCTTCCCTTCGCCGAGCCTGATCGACAGTCGCAACACGCTGGTGCTCAACATCCAGTAGCGCCTTAGTCCATGGGTGGGGCCGGCGGCAGGGTGCCGGGCCCTGTCGCCCTTTCGTTTCATGGGGTATTTCGCGATGACCACTTCTTCCGTTGTCAGCTCCAATGCCTTCAACTTCATGAGCTACATGAACAACAGTGTCGACCCGCGCACCGGTCAGTACACCTTGTCCATCGACCTGCCCGAGCTCAAGGCCAATGCCCTGGCGGGGCCGGACGTGCCGCTGCGGCTCGACTTCAACCCGCTCAATACCCTGGACAGCGGTTTCGGCCTGGGCTGGAACCTGCGCCTGAGCCAGTTCAACCCGAACAACCGGATGCTCTCCCTGCATACCGGGGAGAGTTTCAAGGTCACCGGCACCGACGGCAACGAGCCGGTGATCAAGGAGAGGAAACTCGACACCTTCCGCTTTTTCATCGATGACGACGAGACCTACCGGGTGGTGCACAAGTCCGGCCTGGTGGAAATCCTCAAGGTCATGGGCATCGGCGCCAACCGGATCGCCTTGCCGCGCTGGATCCTCGGGCCTTCCGGGCATCAGGTGGAACTGGGCTACGCCAGCTTCAATGGCATGCAGCGCCTGGCCAGCGTCGCCGACGCCAGCGGCGAATTGCTGCGCATCACCCGCACCGACAACAGCCTCAGGCTGCTGCTGCCGCCGTTCGACGACGATCCGTTGAAGCGCTTCGAGATGAAGCTGACCAGTGGCCTGGTGATGGACATCGTCCTGCCGGTGCCCGAGCGCGCGTCCTGGCGTTTTCGCTACGAGCCCATTCGCGGCGTCATTTGCGTGCGGGAGGTCAGCACGCCGCTGGGCGGTCGTGAGTACATCGAGTACAACGACCCCGGTCATGCTTTTCCGGGCAATACGGGGCGGGCGAACCTGCCGCGGGTCACCGAGCATCGCATCGATCCGGGCTCGGGCCAGGATGTGCTGGTCACCCGCTATGCCTATTCGAACGAGAACTTCCTCGGCAACGGCGCCAACATCTCCTGGGATGACGATGGCCTCGACCAGCTGTACAAGGTCACCTACACCTACGAGTACACCAGCACGGCCAGCCACCTGCTCGACGGGCAGAAGGTGCGCGAGGTCAAGCGCACCTTCAACCGCTTCCACCTGATGACCGAGGAAGTCACCCAGCAGGGCAAGTGCGTCAAGCGCGTCGGCACCGAGTATCACCAGCGCGACGTGCCCTTCGACCAGCAGCCGGCGATCTTCCAGTTGCCGAAGCGGGTCGAGACCCGCTGGGAGATGGAGGGGGATGCGACCAGGTTCCGCGTGGAAACCGTCGAGACCGAGTTCGACATCCATGGCAACCCGACCCTGGAAGTCCAGGCCAACGGCGTACGCACCGCCAGCCTGTACTACGCGGCAGACGGCGAAGACGGCTGCCCGCCGGATCCGGACAAGTTCGTCCGCCACCTCAAGGAGCAGACGGTCACCCCGGCCAGCGGCGGCGAGGGTGACGCACCGGTGCTGACCACGCACTACCGCTACCAGGAACTGCCGCCCCTGGCCGGCGCGGCGAAGAATCCCTGGCTGGTGTTGGCCTTTGAAGAATTGTCGGACCGCGGCACGCCGCTGCAGCAGGTTCACCACGAGTACCATGACCAGCCCGCCGACAGCCTGCTGCATGGTCGGCTGTTCAGCGAAGGCAAGACCCTCAACGGGCTGAGCACCTTCACCGACTACCGCTACGAGGTGCTGCCGGCCGAGGGCGTGCTGCAGACCCAGGAAACCCTGACCGGCTTCGACAAGACCAGCAAGACCCTCGTCCTGCAACATGCCTTGCTGATCGGCGAGCCGGTGCAGACCCATGATGACAACGACGTGGTGATCCGCTACGCCTACGACAGCCTGCGGCGCATCACCGCGGAAACCGTGGCGCCGGACAGCGATTTCGAGGCGACCCGCACCTACGCCTACACCCTCACCAGCGTGGATGGGCAGAAGGCGGTGCAGGAGACCACCGACGTCAAGGGCGTGCAGACCCGCAACTGGGTCGACGGGCTCAACCGCCAGGTCCTCGAACAGCGCCAGGATGTCGATGGCGACGGCACCTGGCGCGACACCTCCAGTGCGCACCATGACGGCCTCGGCCAACTGGACGAGGCCTGCGAGTTCGACTGGCTGGCTGAAGGAGCGCTGGCGTTGCGGCACCGCTATGCCTACGACGACTGGGGCCAGCAGCGCGCCGACAAGGGGCCGGATGACGTGGTCAGCATCGAGGAGACCGACCCGATCGGCACGCCGGCCTGGCGCGGGCCTGTCACCCGCACCTGGCAGGAGAGTGCCAATCGCCGCTCGCGCAGCGGCGAGACAGTGACCTGGGTGAACCTGTTCGGCAAGCCGGCGCGCAGCGAGCGTCTCGACAGCAAGGGCGAGCAGGTCAGCCTGCACGAGTATTTCTACGATGGCCTGGGGCGCACCCGGCGCGAGGTGGATGCCCTCGACCACACCACCACCTTCGCCTACGACGCCTTCGACCGGCTGGTGGAGAACGTCCTGCCCGGTGGCGCGGTGGTCAGCCGGCGTTTCGTCGAGCACAGCGACGAAGATCTGCCGACCCATATCAGCGTCGACGGCCAGGAGCTGGGCCAGCAGCATTTCGATGGGCTGTCGCGCATGGTCGAGAGCATCACCGGCGGGCGCAAGCGGGTCTTCGAGTACGAGCCGGGGCGCATGCAGCCGACCACCGTGACCACCCCGGCAGGGGTGCCGATCACCTACGATTACCAGCCGCAGCTCGGCGAGGATCCGATGCGCCGCGAGCTGGCGCCCGGGGTCGCGGCGACCTATGAATACGACCTGCAGAACGCCCGCCTGCTCCATTGCGAAGAGCAGGGGCAGATTCTTGAGCGGGAGTATTTCAGCACCGGCGACCTGAGCCTGGAACGCCGCTTCGAGGATGGCCAGGTCTACGAGATGACCTACCGCTACAGCCTGCGTGGCCGCCTGCTGGGTTACACCGATGTGCTCGGCCAGGTCCAGTCCTACGAGTACGACAGCGCAGGGCGCCTGGTGCGCACCGAGCTGGACGCCATCGCCTCGTCCTTCACCTACGATGCCCTGGGGCGCTTGCACCTTATCGACACCCGGGACAGCGACCAGCAGGTGCAGGTGACCCTGGAGTACGACGACTTCGCCCGGGAGACCTTGCGCCACTTCGACTTCGGCACGTCCACCCAGGCGCTGAGCCAGGAATGGAACGCCGTGGACCGCCTGACCAGGCGGACCCTGCTGGAGGATGGGGAGCTACTGCGCGACGAGGACTACGGGTACGACGAGCGCAACCGCCTGACCGACTACAGCTGCACCGGCGAGCCACCGCTGGACGCCTACGGGCAGCCGGTGCAGGCGCAACTGTTCCGCTTCGATGCCATGGACAACATCACCCGGGTGTTGACCACCTTCCCAGGCGGACAGAACCGCGCCGACTACCACTACGACAATGCCGACGACCCGACCCAGTTGACCAGCGTGAGCAACGATCACGAAGCCTATCCGGCGGAGATCCTGCTGAGCTACGACGCCGATGGCAACCTGGTGAGCGACGAGCAGGGCCGCCAGCTCGACTACGATGCCCTCGGCCGCCTGGTCAGCGTCGGCGAGGGCAATGGCGTGCTGTCCGGCAGCTACCGCTACGACCCGCTGGACCGCCTCGCCAGCCTTGGCGGTGGTGCCGAGGTGGAGCAGCGCTTCTACCGCGAGGAAGAGCTGGCCAATGTGCTGCAGGGCGACAGTGGCAGTACCTTCGTGCGCGGCGCCGGCAACCTGCTGGCGGAGCGGCAGTCCGGGGCAGCCGACCTGCTGCTGGGCTGCGACCAGAAGAACACCGTGCTGCGCGAGAACGTGGCGGGGCAGGGCACCAGCCTGGCCTATACCGCCCATGGCTACCGCAGTCCGGCGGTTCGCGCCCGACTCGGCTTCAATGGCGAATTCGAGGAAAGGGAGGCAGGTGGGCAACTGCTGGGAAAGGATACCGACGCTACAGCCCGGTCTTGATGAAGTTCAGCGGGGCGGACAATCTCAGTCCGTTCGGCGCGGGTGGGTTGAATGCGTATGCGTACTGCAATGGGGATCCGCTGAACTTGAGCGATCCGAGCGGGCATGCGGCTCCCTGGCAACCCCTCCTCGCGATGCTGTTCGGGGTGGTGAGCGTGGGAGCAGGGACGATGGCCGCGTTTTCGGAAGGCGAACAACGCAATGTCCTGATTGGTGTGGCGGCGATTACCGGAGTGATGAGCGTGGGGCTGGCTGGCAGCACCCTGTTGAAAGGTGGTCGGACCGCTCCGGCCGCTGGTTCTGGTCAGCGTGCTGCGGGCGCCGGGAAAACCGCGCCCGCAGCGGGCGGAAAATCTGCGTCGGGGAAAGGCGTGAAAGGAGGAAAAGGGGACGATGGAAGTGAGGCTCGTGCTATCAGTGATGGGATCGATCAATACCAAGAGCTTAGGCCCCGGCTGACGCCGGAAGGTTACGCCCAACTAGGTCTGGATCGCGTTGGGGGAGGCCAGCCGATTCTCGTCAAGAGCAACGTCGCGGTTCCCAACCCCGTCCCGATGGGTAATCGGAACACTCAACTCAGTGGCATCTCCCGGCAGACTTCAAACATCCGATCGTAGTGAGCCCGTTTGCCTGCGCGTTCCCCTGCCGCCTCCTTGAAAAAGGGGCGGCTTTCTCATTTCCTGACTGCTCCCGACCTGTCATTTCTGCCAGTTACGCCCTTTCCCCGCCAGGTTTTAAATGGCTTCACGGCTGTTCGATCCGCAACGGTAGCCACCGTTTCCTCGACGGCCGAACACATGGAGAGGGTGACCACTATGTCCCAGTCTGAACAGCAGCGCCTGGCCGAACAGTCCCGCAGCGCATTCCGCAAGGCCCAGGTGCAGCGCCACCGCACCCGGCAGGACCTGGCGCCGCCAACCCTGGCCGCCGGAATCATCGTCGACCCGGAGGACGGCACATTGGACAAGAACGCCTTGCTCAATGATCTCGCCGTCACCATCCAGGCCTATGACAGTGCCGAAGACCTGTATCCCGGCGATATCGACACGGTGTACCTGGAATGGGCAGAGGCGGGCAGCGGCGATTTCGAGGTGTACGCCCAGACGGAAGTCACCCCGCCGCTCGAGGGTGTGTTCCCGCTCACCTTGCATCTTCCGAAGGAGCAAATGGAAAAGGATGGTGCCTACGACCTGCGCTACCGGGTGCATCAATACAACGACGAACAGGCGGAATCGCCCCCACTCACCGTGATCTGCGATGGCACCGCGCCCTGGGGCTGGACGGACGAAGAACCGCCGGCGATGGTCATGCCCGACGTGCCGATCACCGATCAATACCTGACGGACAATCCGGCCGGCGTGGTCGGGACCATCCCCGACTATGCCGACCGTCAACCCAAGGACTTCGTGGTGTACTGGTGGTTGAAGGACCCGATTCCCGAAGACATCACCGAGATCGACATCGCCGGCTATCACGAAGTGACAGGTACGCCGGCGCAGATCACCGTCGATCCGAGCGTAGTGCAAGCGGTGGGGGACGGCGGCTGTTACCTCGCCTACGCCTTGATCGACAAGGCACACAACCGTAGCCGCATTTCCTTCCCCACGCCGGTGGCGGTCGCTCTCGGGCCGTTGCCCACCAACCTGGCGCCGCCGGAGGTTCCGCTGGCCAGCGACGGCTTGATCAACCTGATGGATGCCTACCTCGGGGTCGTGGTGCATATCCCGCTGTATGCGGGCTGGAAAGCCACCGACCGGGTCGAGGTCAAGTGGGGTGCGACGGATCTCTATGCCGAGGATGTCGGCTCGCAACCGGGGCCGGAGATCCAGGTACGGGTGCCTTCGGCCACCCTGCGTGCGGAGTATGGCGATGCCACCGGGATCAAGAACACCAGCGTCAGCTACCGCATCCTGCGCGGAACCGTGCCGTTCGACGCGCCTGCCGCGCAGGTGGACGTGGACTTTTCCTATATCGGCCCGCCACGGCCGGAGCCCGACCTGACCTGGCCGGATCCGGTGAACGGCGACCTGACCCAGCTCGACACCTATGGCGCTACCGACAATACCTTCAACCACCTGACCAGGGAGGACAGCGGGCAGCCGGCGAAGCAGAATACCTACCTCTTCGCGGGGGCCCAGGTGGACGACTTCATCGAGTTCTACTGGGGAGACGAACTGGCGTTCACCTACACCGTCGCGGGGTTCGAACAGCCCGGGGACGAAATCGCGGCGCAGATTCCCTGGGAGGTCATCCAGAGGAAAGGCAATGGCGCGCAGGTTCCCGTGCACTACCGGATCGGCTCGCCAACCTCCAACAACAAACAGCACTCCAAGACCTACCACGTCCTCGTCGAGGCGGTCGTCCTTACCCCGCCAGCCCCCCAATACCTGGGGCTCAATCCGGCGAATGGCTGGCTGACCTGTGTGTCGCTGTACGAGGACCCGGCCAATCCGCATCCGCTGGAGCCCTGCGTTCGCGTCCAGGTCCCCGATCTCAGCCAATGGCTCCAGGAGGGCGACACCGTGACCTTGACCTGGACCCCCTGGGATCGCCGCGCGCCTGGCGAAGGGCAGGTCATCACCGACGCGATACTCGAAGAGCCCATCGTGCTGGACGCCGAGCATCCCGCCACCGGCTTCATCTGGCGTGTGCCCTATGAAGAGCACATTCTTCCCATCTATCAACCGGGTACAAGTCGCGACGGGCGTGGGGTGACCACGTACACCTTCACGCACGAGGGGGAGCCGGTGACGTCACTGGAAGTCGAGGCGGCGGTCTCGATGCATATCCCTGGGGCTTCATGCCCTATTCCTCCCCCTGTGGGACGCAAATAGTCGGAGGAAAGCCAGCGCCCGCGGATTTCCGCGGGCGCTGGCTTGTCGAATTGGCTGCTATATTCTGAGGATTATTCCTACATAAAATTTGGGTTGTCGTCTGTAGTCTCGCCGGCCTTTGCGAGTGAACCCGGTTGCTTGTCCAGCTTGGTTTGCCGCTGTTGCCAATTGTCCTGCGAGAGCTATTACCGATGCCTATGACTTCACCGTTCACACTCCGCCCGTTGGTCCGCGTGTTGAAACTCGCGGCCATTGCACCGCTGGTGCTGGCCAGCGAACAGGCGTTCGCCGGACTGATCATCGGCGACGAGACCATCGATGGCAGCGATCCTGTCGACAGCTATGTAGTAAGCCCCGGGTCGAGCCTTACGGCCAATGGCGCCACCACGCGGGATATCCGCGTCGAGGCGGGCGGCAGCGTGACACTCAATGGCAGCACGGTGACCGCCACCGGTGCTGCGGGTGTGATCCTGGCCAATGCCACGGGGACCATCTCCGGCAGTACCATCAGCAGCGATAGCACCGGCCTGTCCGTGGGGCGCACCGGAGCGGATGGATCGACTGCGAGTGTGATGAACAGCACCATTACCGGTGGTGATCGCGGCATCGGGGTGTCCACCAACAGCACGCTGTACCTGGAAAACACCACGGTCACCGGCACCGAAGCGAACAGCCAGGGGATCCAGCTGTTCGGCGGCCGCGTCGATGCGGTGGGCAGCACCATCACCGGTGGCGACATGGGCATCCGCATCCGTCTCGACCCGTCCCTGGCCGGCGACGCCACCCTCAACCTGGATGGCACCCATGTCGAGGGCAAGACCGGCGCCGCCATCGTCGTCGGCACCGTTCCTACCCAGGAAGCTACCGCGGAGATCTTCGTTGGCAACGGCTCCACCCTGGTGGGCGGCGACGGCAACGTGCTCAAGGTGCTCAGCGGCTCTACCGGCAACATGACCGTGGACAACAGCCATCTGGTGGGCAACGTGGTCGCCGAGGACGGCGCCACCGCCAACCTGACCCTGCAGAACCACGCCACCCTGACCGGCTCGCTGGAAAACGTCGCCAGCCTCACCCTGGCCAGCCAAGGCCAGTGGAACATGATCGAGGACGACGAGGTCGGCGAACTGATGATGAACGGCGGTGCGGTCAAGTTCGGCGAGGCCGACGCCTATTACCGCCTGACCGTGGAGAATCTCTCCGGCAACGGCACCTTCATCATGGACACCGACTTCTCCACCGGGCAGACCGACTTCCTGGAAATCACCGGTGAAGCCACGGGCGACCACAAGGTGCTGGTAGGCAGCAGCGGTGCCGATCCGACCAAGGACGGGCAGATCCACCTGATCCACAGCGCCTCGGGCGATGCGAAGTTTTCCCTGCTCAATGGCCAGGTCGACCTCGGCACCTTCTCCTACGACCTGATCCAGGACGGCGACAACTGGTACCTGGATGCCTCGATGCGGAGCATCAGCCCGGGCGCGCAGACCATGCTGGGCCTGTTCAACGCCGCGCCGACCGTCTGGTACGGCGAGCTGACCACACTGCGCAGCCGCATGGGCGAGCTGCGCATGAACGGCGGCAAGGCCGGCGCCTGGATGCGCAGCTACAGCAACAAGTACGACGTCGCGGCCTCGTCCGGCACCGCCTACAAGCAGGTGCAGCAAGGCCTGTCGTTCGGTGCCGACGCGCCGCTGCCGTTCGGCGACGGCCACTGGCTGGTGGGCCTGCTGGCCGGCTACAGCGATTCGGACCTGAACCTGGCCCGCGGTTCCACCGGCCAGGTCAACAGCTACTACGTCGGCGGCTACACCACCTGGCTGGATCCGAGCAGCGGCTACTACTTCGACGCGGTGCTCAAGTTCAACCGCCTGCAGAACGAGTCCAAGGTCAACCTCAGCGACGGCAACCGGGCCAAGGGCGACTACGACAACCACGCCGTGGGCACCTCGCTGGAGTTCGGCCGCCATATCAAGCTGGCGCAGGGGTGGTATGTCGAGCCGTACACCCAGGTGTCCGGCGTGGTGATCCAGGGCAAGGACTACAGCCTGGACAACGACATGCGCGCCGAAGGCGAACGCACCCACTCCCTGCTGGGCAAGGTCGGTACCACCGTTGGCCGCAACATCGACCTCGGCGAAGGCCGCCTGATCCAGCCGTACCTGCGGGTCGCCTACGCCCATGAGTTCGCCACCAACAACCAGGTGAACATCAACGACAACCGCTTCAACAACGACTTGTCCGGTTCCCGTGGCGAGCTGGGGGCGGGAGTGGCGGTAGCGCTGGCGCAGAACCTGCAGTTGCACGCCGACTTCGACTACAGCAACGGCGAGCATATCGAACAGCCGTGGGGTGCCAGCGTCGGCTTGCGCTACAACTGGTAAGCCGTGTCCGGGGTCGCGCAAGGCGACCCTTCGACCTGTCGCGGACCCTCGGGTACGCGGCAGGTTTTGCGTTTCTGCGGACCTGATAGTTCTGCCAGTTATGCCCCTGCTGTTCTTGCCGGAAAATGGACTCCGACACCCGTTCGTTCGGGAACCGACCCGCTTTCTTGAGGAGAGCCACCGATGTCGCGTCCTTCCAACACCGAGCCCCTGGTGCTCGCGCCTGCCGTTGTCGAAGCCCTGCTGGACGATATAGAAGGCGGCCAGCCCAACCTGCTGCCGTTCGAGGACACCCTGGCGCCGTTGCGCGTGGAGATTCCGATGTGGGGCAACTCGGACCCCACGGCGGACGCCCCCGAAACCCTGCTTCTGCTGTGGAACGGCAACGAGGTCGGCAAGCGCATCTGGACCACCCCGGTGCAGCCGGGCGAGCTGTTCCTCGACATCGCCAGCGAGCATCTGGCGGAGGGCGTACAGAGCCTCGAGTACTGGGTGAAGATCTACAACGGCGAGAGCGCCTACGGCCAGCCGTTGCCGATCACCATCGACAAGACCGCGCCGGTGCTGGGCGCGGACCAGGGGGCGCTGCTGTTCCGGCAGGAGGTCGTGGACCATGGCGTGACGGTGAAGTACCTGGAGCAGAACGGGGACGAGGTGCAAGCGGAAATCCCCACGTACCGCGAGGCCCGGGCCGGCGATGTGCTCACCTGGTACTGGGACACGCAGCCCTTCGAATTCAACCAGGTGGGCTCGCGCACCCTGGGCCTCGACGACATCGGCCAGCCGCTGTACCTGACCTTCGCTGGCGCGATGATTCGCGAGCGTGGTGATGGCACGCGCTATGTCCACTATCAGGTGCAGGACCGCGCCGGCACTCCACCCGCCGCGTCGCGTCCGGTAGGGCTGGAGGTGTGCGCCACGCCGATCCCGCGTGAGCTGCCGTGGCTGAATGTGATCGAGGCCGATGGCATCGGCGAGCAGCAGGTGCTCGATCCGGACAAGGCCGTGCGCAGCGACATCCAGGTGGCGCTCGATCCGGACACGGTGATCCATCCGGGGGAGGAGGTCTGGGTGCAGTGGGGCGAGCCCGGCACCTTCGGCGCCTTCCGCGGCCGCCTCGACACCGAGGCCGACCCGCGTGCTTGCTGGATCCCCAAGGCCAACATCGCCATCGCCATCGGCAAGACCCCGGTGCTGTACTACGAAGTGATCAGCGCCGAAGAGTTGCTGCCTTCCACGCCGCAGTCGGTGCGCGTGCTGACCTTCCCGGTGGGCAGCATGCCCACGGTGCAATGCGCCGGACACATGGGTAACGGCACCCTGAGCCTGGCCGGGGTGCCGGCCAGCGGCGCGAAACTCACCCTGCAATGGTGGAAGCTGATGAGCACCGACCAGATGGTGCGCATCGTGGTCAGCGGGATCTCGACCACAAGCGGCAGCATCAGCTACGAGGCGCTACGCGATCACCGGGTGACCCAGGCGGAGCTGGGCGTTGGCATCGGCGCGAACGGCAAGGTGGTGATCGCCAAGGCGTTCCTGGCCCAGCTCATGCTCGACCAGGCGTTCAGCGTGAGGGTGTATGTGAGTTTCGACCTGGGGGAAACCTGGCCTCTGGAGGTGGCGCCGAACTTTCCGACGCTCAAGCCACGCCTGGTCTCCTGACATCTGGCCGGGGCCAGCGTGGTCGCTGGCCGCCGCAGTGGGTTCAGCGCAGCTTGATCAGGCCCAGGGCCAGGGCCTTGAGCATCGCCGCGCTACGGGAGGTCACGCCGAACTTTCGGCGGATGTTGCAGAAGTGGAAATTCACCGCCGATTCGCTGCATTGCAGGATGTGGGCGATCTCCCAGGAGGTCTTGCCTTCGGCACTCCACTGCAGGACGACTTTCTCTCGCAGCGTCAGCCGGACCAGCTCCTGCGGAATCAGTTGGGCGCTTTTGGCGGGGGCGCGGAGCTGGCTGGCGCCCAGTGTTGGAGATGCGTACATGGGGAGACTCCTGGCATTTGTTCGAATGTGAATCCTTCGGCAATCGATTCGACCGGGACGGTACGGGGACATTTATATCGCCGTTTGCGCCTGTTGAAACCTGACAAAAATATCAGTCGGCACCCCCTCGAATGTCCCTTCGCCGGCGCTGCCGGGCCAGTGCCCACCTGATATTTTTGTCAGTTGTTGCGCGTCTGGCGACTTGCTAGCGTGAGGCTGTACGAGGTGCACTCTATGCGAGGAGGAAACCATGACTGCACGTGACGGACTGCATACCCGTTCGACGGATCTGCGTCAGGTACTGGATGAGTGCAACTTCAACTACCACCTGGACTTCGCCGAGTTCCAGGTCCTCCACGACGCCGCCGATGCGCGTTTCGACGCCTTGGTCCGGCGTTATGGTCATCGCCGTGAATCCCAGCAATTGCAGCAGTTTCAGCTGGCCTGCGAGCAGATGGCGAAGATGCTCCAGGTGTCCTGCCTGGCCATGCAACGGGCCCAGCTCGGCGAGCAGGAGCGCCACCAGGTGCGCGAGGCCTACGAGTACCAGGTGGCCTATATCCAGGCCTGCATGCACCGTTCGTTCGAGGGCTTCTGAGTCGGCGGGAACCGGCGTTGCCGGCCCTTGCCGCCGCATTCCCTGACCGGAGTGCCATCCCCGATGGCTGTTACAGGCATTGCCGGCGTACCAGTGGTTGCGGACAATCACTGTCAGTTTTTGCCGCCCCGGGCCGTCCGATATGTCGCAACAGATCTTCTTCGCCCACGCCAACGGCTTTCCCTCGGCCACCTACGGCAAGTTGTTCGCCGGACTGGCGCCGGACTACCAGGTCCAGCATTTGCCCCAGCATGCCCATGACCCGCGCTTTCCGGTGGGTGACAACTGGCTGCTGCTGGTCGACGAGCTGATCCACCATCTTGAACAACAGCCCGAGCCGGTCTGGGGCGTTGGCCATTCCCTCGGTGGCGTTCTTCACCTGCATGCGGCGCTGCGTCGACCGCAGCTGTACCGCGGCGTGGTGATGCTCGATTCGCCGGTGCTGACCCTCGCCGACCAGTGGCTGATCCGCCTGGCCAAGCGCCTGGGCTTCATCGACCGGATCACCCCGGCCGGGCGTACCGAGGGGCGCCGCGAGGCCTTCGACGACCTCGACCAGGCCCGTGCCTACTTCTCCGGCAAGTCGCTGTTTCGCGCGTTCGACCCGGAGTGCCTGGAGGCGTACGTGCAACATGGCCTGAAACCGCAAGGCGAGGGCTGGCGGCTGAGCTTCGACCCGGCCATCGAGATGCAGATCTACCGCAGCATCCCGCATACCCGCCCGGCCCATCCGGGGCAACTCAAGGTGCCGCTGGCCATGGTCCGGGGCCGCGACAGCCGCATCGTCCGCGCCCATCATGCGCAGGCGGTGCAGCGCATGCCGCTGGGGGAAAACCACAGTGTTGCCGGCGGACACATGTTCCCGCTGGAACGTCCGCAGGAAACCGCGCAACTGATCCGCACCCTGTTCCAGCGCTGGCAGGAGAAGCAGGCATGAGTCATCCCGTCGAAGAAGTCCGCCTGGACCTGGGCCATATCGAACTGGCCGCGCATCTGTACGGGCCGCCGGACGGGCGCCCGGTGATCGCCCTGCATGGCTGGCTGGACAACGCCAACAGCTTCGCCCGCCTGGCACCCAGGCTGCACGGGCTGCGTATCGTCGCCCTGGATTTCGCCGGCCACGGATACTCCGGGCACCGTCCGCCGGGCGCCGGCTACGCCTTGGCGGACTATGCCCACGATGTCCTGCGGGTGGCGGGGCAACTGGGCTGGGAGCGCTTTTCCCTGCTCGGCCATTCGCTGGGGGCGATCGTCTCGGTGATCCTCGCCGGCAGCGTGCCGGAGCGGATCGTGCGCCTGGCGCTGATCGACGGCGTCATCCCGCCCGGGGCCTCGGCCCAGGACGCTGCCGAGCGCATGGGCATGGCCCTGGAGGCGCAGCTGCGCCACGACAGCAAGCGCAAGTCGGTGTATGCCGAGCTGGATCGGGCGGTGGAAGCGCGCATGAAGGGCATGGTCGCGGTCACCCGCGAGGCCGCAGAATTACTCGCTCAGCGCGGCCTGGTGCCGGTACCCGGCGGTTTCAGCTGGCGCAGCGACAGCCGGCTGACCCTGCCGTCGCCGTTGCGCATGAGCGAGGAGCAGGCGATGAGCTTTGTCCGTCGCGTTGCCTGCCCGACCACCCTGGTGGTGGCCGACGACGGCATGCTGGCGCGCAACACGACCTTGCTGGAGCAGCTACCCTTCACCCTGGAACACCTCCCCGGTGGCCATCACCTGCACCTGAACGATGAAGCCGGGGCAACGCTTGTTGCAGACTGTTTCAATCGCTTCTTTGCCATTCCTTGACTTGTATCGGGCAACTGTCGAGGCTTGGCGGGTTTTGATCAGGGAGACAATCATGACCCAGCACGACAGCCGCCCCCTTTTCCTTGGCCACGCCGGATTCGCCGGCGGGGTTCGCCGATGAGTGCCGTCCGTAGCCTTCTTGCCGGCCTGCTGCTGGTCGCTGGCGCGGCCCAGGCCGCCGGCGAATTGCCGATTCCCCAGGATTCCAAGGTGGTCGACCAACGCTCCGCGACCGACCAGGAGCGCATCTACCCACTGGGTGCGCTGCGCAAGATCAGCGGCCAGTTGCGCATGGACGGCAGGATCGAGGCCCGCGGCGACATCCGCTCGATGACCTGGGAACTGCCGCCCGAGCGGCGCGCCGAGGAGGCCTTCAACGCCGCCCGCGAGGCGCTGCAGGCCGATGGCGGTTACCCGCTGTTCTGGTGCGAGCGACGTGACTGTGGCGAAAACAGCCTGTGGAACAACGAGATCTTCGGCAGCGCCCGGCTCTCCGGTTCCGACCAGGACCAGTTCTACATCCTCCTGCGCCGTTCCGGCGAAAACGACGACACCCTGGTGGCGCTCTACGCCATCACCCGCGGCAACAAGCGGGCCTACCTGCATGCCGAACAGTTCGAGGCCAATGCGCCGCTGGGCGAAGTGCTGCCGACCCCGGCCACGGTCCTGCGCGAGTTGCGCAGCACCGGCAAGCTCGACTATCCGGACCTCGGTGGCGAGCCGCCGCAAGCCTGGGTGGCCTTGCTGGCGCGCAGCCTGAATCTGGACAGCAGCCTGCGGGTCAGCCTGACGGGGGCCCAGGCCACGGCGTGGAGCGAGCAGTTGAGTGGCGCCGGCGTGCGCGCGGCGCGGCTGGAAACTGGTGACAAGCCGGCGGCCGGCCTGCATGTGGAACTGATCCGCTAGATCCTCAGATGCAGAGAACAGGTCTAAAGGGTGACGAGGACCCTGTAGGAGCGGGTTCACCCGCGATTGCGGTAGTGGATTCGCCGACGTAATCGCGGGTGAACCCGCTCCCACAAGTCCTCGCTGAACCAATGAGTCATGCGGTGTTCCATGAGAGCTGGCTCCTACAGGGTCATCTGCGGCAAGCCCGAAAAAATGAATGTTTCTTGAGAGAAGGCCCCATGCTCAACAACGATCGCCTGCTGGTGCAGATTCTCCTGCTGGCACTTCTGGGCGCGGCCCTGTGGGTCATGGCCCCGTTCATTTCCGCGCTGCTCTGGGGCGCGATCCTGGCCTATGCCAGCTGGCCGCTGATGCGTCTGGTGACGCGCCTGTGCGGTGGGCGCGAGACCCTGGCGGCGAGCTTCCTCACCACCCTCTGGCTGATCCTCGTGGCGCTGCCGCTGGTCTGGCTCGGCTTCAACCTGGCCGACCACGTGCGCGACGCCACCGCGTTCATCCGCGACGTGCAGGTCGACGGCCTGCCGGATCCGCCCGCCTGGCTGGGCAGCGTGCCACTGGTGGGGGAGCGCCTGGTGGGCTACTGGAACACCATCGACCAGCAAGGCGCGGCACTGCTGGCCACGGTCAAGCCCTACCTCGGCCAGGTCGGCAACTGGCTGCTGGCGCGCAGCGCGCAGATCGGCAGCGGCATCGTCGAGCTGATCCTCAGCCTGGTCTTCGTGTTCTTCTTCTACCGCGACGGGCCGCGCCTGTCGGCCTTCGTCCTGCGCCTGCTGGAGCGTCTGGTGGGCGATCGCGGCCCGTACTACCTGGGCCTGGTCGCCGGCACCGTGCAGCGGGTGGTCAATGGCGTGATCGGTACCGCTGCGGCCCAGGCCCTGCTGGCGCTGATCGGCTTCCTTATCGCCGGGGTTCCGGGGGCGCTGGTCCTCGGCCTGGTCACCTTCATGCTCAGCCTGATCCCCATGGGCCCGCCGCTGGCGTGGATTCCCGCCACCGCCTGGCTGGCCTGGAAGGGCGAGTACGGCATGGCGGTGTTCCTCGGCATCTGGGGCACCTTCATCATCAGCGGCGTGGACAACGTGCTCAAGCCCTACCTGATCAGCCGCGGTGGCGACCTGCCGCTGGTGATCGTGCTGCTCGGGGTCTTCGGCGGCCTGCTGGCCTTCGGCTTCATCGGCCTGTTCATCGGCCCGACCCTGTTGGCGGTGGGCTACAGCCTGCTGGTGGATTGGTCGAACCATAACCATCCGGAAAACCGCGCCGCGTAGATCGGTCGGCCTTCAATCCAGCTCCAGCTTGGCCTCGATGCGGTCCAGATGCAGGTGCATCAGGCGCAGCGCGGCCTCGCTGTCACCGTCTTCCAGCGCATCCACCAGCGCCGCGTGTTCCTCCCACGCGCAATGCTCGCAACCATGCTGCTCGTACTTGGCGATGATCAGCGAGGTCATCGGCACCAGGCCGTTGAGAAATCGGGTCAGCGGTGCGTTGTCGGCGATTTCCGCAAGTTTCAGGTGGAACTCGCCGCCAAGGCGAATGGCCGTGCAACGCTGCCCCTGTTCGTGGCTCAGGCGCTCGCGGGCGATCAGCTCGCGCAGCTGGCGCAGTTGCCCCGGCCGCGAGCGCCGGGCGGCCAGTTCGATCAAGGTGGTTTCAGCCAGGCGCCGGGCGCTCAACACCTGGCGCGCCTGCTCCGGGTCCGGCGCCGCCAGGCGCGCGGTATGGGCCGGGCGCTGGACGATGACCTGCTGGTCCGACAGGCGTCCCAGCACCCGACGGATCACCGTGCGGCTGACGCCGAAGGCCTCGCCCAGGGCCAGTTCGGTCAAGGGCGTGCCTGGGGTCAGGCGCTGTTCGAGGATGGCGTCGAACAGCTGCGGATAGATTTCTTCCGCGGACATCCGGCGTCCGCCGCCAGCCATGAGGAAGGGCAGGGAGGTGTTCATCTTCGCGCTCCTGGATTCAGTGGCCCGGCTGTTCGTCCGGGATCTTCAGTTCGATGCCCATGCGCCGGCCTTCCTGGAGGATGTGCCGGCGCATCTGCGCGCTGGCCTGGGCGCTGTCCTTGTTGCGGATGGCGCGCACCACCGCTTCGTTCTCTTCCAGCCGCGCGGCCAGGTGCTCGGGAGACTTGCGCAGGACCTGGGCGCTCTGCTTGAGGGCGTTGCTGGTCTGCTGCACCACGCTCTGGAAGATCGGGTTGGAGGTCAGGGCGAACAGCGCCTCGTGGAAGGCGATGTAGGCACTGACCCCGGCCTCGGCAT
Organism: Pseudomonas ulcerans; assembly: GCF_036324125.1. Classification (NCBI taxonomy): domain Bacteria; kingdom Pseudomonadati; phylum Pseudomonadota; class Gammaproteobacteria; order Pseudomonadales; family Pseudomonadaceae; genus Pseudomonas; species Pseudomonas ulcerans. The sequence continues at coordinate 298,000 of NZ_JAZDQN010000001.1, forward strand.
CGTCGGCGTCGAGGGCTTCGCGCATGTCCATCAGGGTCAGGCGCAACTGCCCGGTTTCCTGGCTGCTGATGGATTGCGCCACCAGCCCGACGATGAAGGGTTCGAGGGTGTAGCGCAGTTGCAGCACGTCCTCCAGGCTGGCCTCGGCCACCGTGGCCGGGACCAGCACCGGCTCGGCGCTGTCGGCGTCGAGCACCAGCACGCCCTTGCCGGGCATCGAGCGGACCAGGCCGAGGGTTTCCAGCACGGTCACCGCTTCGCGCAGGCTCGGCCGGCTGATGCCCAGCTGTTCGGCCAGCTCGCGCTGCCCCGGGAGCATCTCGCCGGAGCGCCATTGTCCACGGGCCAGGGCCTGGCGCAGTTTGTCGACGACTGCGTTGACGACGGTCGATGAAGTGATCACGGGGCGCTCCACGAGATATCAGTCATGTTTCAGAACTCTTGTTGATGGGCCGTCTTGCGTGGCTGGAAGCCATAGCCCTGCTTGCCGCTGAGCACGTTGTTGGCGCGCTCCATGTCGATGTCCTTTTCCCAGCGGGCGATGGCCACGGTAGCCACGCAGTTGCCGATGAGGTTGGTCAGGGCGCGGCCGATGCCCATGAACCAGTCCACCGCCAGTACCAGCACCAGGCCGACCACGGGAATCGCCGGGATCGCGGTGAGGGTCGCGGCGAGGATCACCAGGGCCGAGCCCGGAATGCCGTGGGCGCCCTTGGAGGTCACCAGCGACACCAGGAGGATGGTCAGCAGGTCGGTCATGGCCAGCGGCGTGCCGGTGGCGTTGGCAATGAACACGATGGCCAGGGTCAGGTAGATGGAGAAGCCATCGAGGTTGAACGAGTAGCCGGTCGGGATCACCAGGCCCACGGTGGAGCTGCCGATGCCCAGGTGCTCCAGCTTGCGCATGATCTGCGGCAGTACGGCGTCGGATGAAGCGGTACCGAGGACGATGGTCAGCTCTTCGCGCAGGTACTTGAGGAAGGGCAGCATCTTCAGGCCCGACACGCGCATCACCACGCCGAGGATGATCAGCACGAAGCCGGCGCAGGTGAGGTAGAACAGGGCCACCAGGCCGCCCAGGTGCTGCAGCGAGTCGAGGCCGTACTTGCTGGTGGTGAAGGCGATGGCGCCGAACACGCCGATCGGCGCCAGGCGCACGATCATGCCCATGATGCGGAAGATGACGTGGCTCAGCTCGTTGATCAGCCGCGAGATGCCCGAGGCGGACTCGCCCACCAGGTTCAGCGCGCTGCCGAACAGTACCGAGAACAGCAGGACCTGGAGGATGTTGTTGTCGGCGAAGGCACCGATCACCGAAGAGGGGATCAGGTCCATGAGGAACTGCGTGGTGCTGTGGATGTGCTGGCCGCGTTCGGCGAGGGCGCCGGCGTCGCTGGTGGAGAGCTGGTCCAGGTGGATGTTGGCGCCGCTGCCGATACCGGTGCTGAAGGCGAACACCAGGCCCAGGACCAAGGCGATGGTGGTCAGGATTTCGAAGTAGATCACCGATTTCAGGCCGATGCGCCCGACCTTCTTAAGGTCGCCGGCACCGGAGATGCCGCTGACCACGACGCAGAACACGATCAGGCCGATCAGCATCTTGATCAGCTTGATGAAACCGTCACCGAGGGGTTTGAGTTGCAGGGAGAGGTCGGGGAAGCTCAGACCGCAGACAATGCCGAGCAACAGGCCGAGCACTACTTGGAGGAAGATCGAACGCGAGCACCATTTGAGCATGGGAGGGATCTCTGATCGGTGTCCGGCTGCCGCGAAGGGCGCGTCGGACTTAATTATTGTGGTCTTACCGGTATGTCCAGTGCGGGGCCAATATACGCCCGGTTTTTCCGGGTTCGCAAGGGGTTGGCGATAATTGGTTTTACCGGTCTGACCAGTTGAGATGCAATGCGGGTGTTTTTTGTTGGTGCGCGAACCATTCTGTCGCGGCTTCCCTACGGCTCCGACAGCGCCTGATCGACCGCAGCGATCAGCTTGCTCAAGTCTTTGCGGGGGGCTTTGTGGATGACACCGAACAGGTACGCGCGTTGTTGGTCTTCGCTGTCGAGGTCGGTGAAAAAGGCGGTGAGCTGGACGCCCAGGATGCGGGCAAAAACGAACAGGGCTTCGACGCTGGGGGTGTAGGTGCCGGTCTCAAAGCGGCTGATCGTCTTGGGGTCGAATCCGGCTTTCTCCCCCAGCTCAGCCTGGGTGAGCCCGGCGACCTTGCGATAGCGTCGGATGGCTGACCCCAAACTTGAAATTTCCATCGCTCAATTCCCTTTTAGAATCAAGAACTTAACGACAAAATATTTTAGAGGACAACCTCCTGTGCCATCACCTTGGATTGCAAAAGGTGATGCATTTCGTAGAATTTGCAACCTGGACAGGTTTTCCCGCAGCGGGTTTTGCAGAGAACAACCCGAGTTTTTCCTGCGGCTCATGGAGCTTTAACGTGCGTCCCGACTTGCCAATTACTGCCGTGGATCAGACATTTCCGAGGCGGCACCATGGATGAAACCTACCGCACGGCGGTGGATGCCGCTGCGATCTTCTCCGAGACCGACCTCGACGGCCGCATCACCTACGTCAACGACCAGTTCTGTGCCGTCTCCGGCTACAGCCGCGAGGAACTGCTCGGGGCCGACCACCGCATGCTCAATTCAGGCCAGCACGAACCACAGGTGTTCAGTGAAATGTGGCGCGCCCTGACGTCCGGGCAGGTGTGGAAGGGCGAGTTGTGCAACCGCGCCAAGGACGGTTCGCTGTACTGGGTCGACAGCACTATCGTGCCGCTGTTCGATCGCGATACCGGTCAGGTGCGCAAGTACGCCTCGATCCGCTTCGACGTCACCCACAAGCGCCAGTTGCTGCACACCCTGCAATGGCGGGTCGGCCACGACATGCTCACCGGCTTGCCCAACCGCTCCTGTCTTGGCGAGCTGCTCGACGAGGCGCTGCAGCGCGCCCGCGCGACCAAGACCCGGCTGGCCGTGTGCATGCTCGACCTGGACGGCTTCAAGGCGGTCAACGACGGCTACGGGCATGACAGCGGCGACCTGCTGCTGGTGGAGGTGGCGCGGCGCCTGAAGCGCTTCCTCGGCGCGGGTGATGCGGTGGCGCGGCTGTCCGGCGACGAGTTCGTGATGATCCTCGGCGACCTGCAGGGGCCGCCCTGCCTGCAGGACATCCTCGAACGGGTGCTGCGGGCGATCGCCGTGCCCTGCGTGATCCGCGGACGCTCCATCAGCGTCAGCGCCAGCATCGGCGTGACCCAGTTCCCCGGCGACAACGACGACGCCGACACCCTGCTGCGGCATGCCGACCAGGCCATGTACCTGGCCAAGCAGCGCGGGCGCAATCGTTACCACCTGTTCGACGTGTCGCTGGACAAGGAGGTCAAGGCCACCCACCAGACCGTCGAGCAGGTGCGCCACGCCCTGCACCACGGGGACCTGTCGCTGTACTACCAGCCCAAGGTCAACATGCGCAGCGGCGCGGTGGTGGGTTTCGAGGCACTGTTGCGCTGGAACCATCCGGTGCGCGGGGTGATTCCGCCGGGAGACTTCCTGCCGCTGGTGGAGCGTACCGACCTGATTGTCGATATCGGCGAATGGGTGATCGACCGCGCCCTGGCGCAGATGGAGCAGTGGCAGACCATCGGCTGTCGCTGGCCGGTGAGCGTCAATATCGCTGCGCGGCATTTCCAGCGTTCCGACTTCGTTACCCGCCTGCAACGCTTGCTGGCCAGGCATGCCTCGGTGGCGCCGCAGATGCTCGACCTGGAGATCGTCGAATCGGTGGCCATCGAGAATATCCAGCGGGTCAGCGATTGCCTGGAAGCCTGCCAGCGCCTCGGCGTGCGTTTTTCGCTGGACGATTTCGGCACCGGGTATTCGTCGCTGAGCTACCTCAAGCGCCTGCCGACGCAAACCATGAAGATCGACAAATCGTTCATCCAGGACATTCTCCACGACCAGGATGACCTGGCCCTGACCCGTGCGGTGATCGGCCTGGCCCAGGCGTTCGACCGCCAGGTGATCGCCGAGGGCGTGGAGACCGTGGCCCATGGCGAGTTGCTGATGGACCTGGGCTGCGACGTGGCCCAGGGCTACGGCATCTCGCGGCCGATGCCGGCGGGGCAGGTGGTGGAGTGGGTGGAGCGGTTCGAGCAGCCGCGGGAATGGCGGGTCAAGGCGCTGGCTGCAGGGGTATCAACGCGGTCAGTGTAGGAGCGGATTTATCCGCGATCGGCGGCGAAGCCGTCGTAAACCCGGTGTCCTCGGTTTTTCAGGTAGATATGGGACTTAGGTTCTACGACGGCTGCGCCGCCGATCGCGGATGAATCCGCTCCCACAGGGTCGCGGATGCCCGGCTATTTACGTGCGACAGGAAGATACCTAGAGCTGCGGCGCGGTGTTCTTCACCACCGCCAGCTCCGGATGCGCCACCAGCTTGTCGATATGCAGTTCGTCATTATTCATCCAGGTCTCGGTGAGCACCCGGTAATGCTCCATGTCGCGGCAGCGCATGCGCAGGCTGTAGTCGAAATGCCCGCTGATCAGCTGGCATTCGAACACCTGCGGACAGGCCCGTACACAGGCCTCGAACGCCTTCTGCGCCGACCTGCCGCTCTGGTTCGACAACGCCACCAGGACCAGCAGCGACAACCCCGGCGAAACCATCTGCACATCGATGATCGCCCCGTAGCCGCGGATCACCCCGCGTCGCTCCAGCTTGCGCACCCGTTCCAGGCAGGGCCTGGGGGTCAGGTGCACCAGTGACGAGAGCTTCTCGTAGGTGATGCGCCCGTTATGCCGCAGCACGTCGATGATCGCTTCGTCGATGCGGTCCAGCGGCGGCGTGGCGTGGGAGGAGTTGGCCTTGGTATCCATGGTGGCGATGTTTCACTTCAAGCGGTTGGAAAGGAATTGCTGCAGGCGCTCGCTCTGCGGCTGGTCGAGAATGCTCGCGCTTCCCTGTTCCTCGACCAGTCCCTGATGCAGGAACAGCACCTGGCTGGACACCTGGCGGGCAAAGCCCATCTCGTGGGTGACCATGAGCATGGTACGACCTTCCTCGGCCAGCGTCTGTATCACCTTGAGGACTTCTCCTACGAGCTCTGGGTCAAGGGCTGACGTCGGTTCGTCGAAGAGGATGATCTCCGGCTCCATCGCCAGGGCCCGGGCGATGGCTACACGCTGTTGCTGGCCGCCGGAGAGGAACGCCGGGTACTGGTCCGCAGCCCGCGCCGGCAGGCCGACCTTGTCCAGGTAGGTGCGCGCCCGCGCCTCGGCTTCCTGCTGGCTGACCCCGAGCACCCGGCGCGGGGCCAGGGTGATGTTTTCCAGCACGGTCATGTGGCTCCACAGGTTGAAGTGCTGGAACACCATGGACAGGCGCGTGCGCAGGTTCTGCAACTGCGCCGGGTTCGGGCCGCGGCCCGGGCGCATTTCGATGGTCTGGTCGTCGAGGGTGATGGCGCCGGCTTCCGGCTGTTCGAGGAAATTGATGCAGCGCAGGAAGGTGCTCTTGCCCGAGCCGCTGGCGCCGATCAGGCTGATCACGTCGCCCTTGCGCGCTTGCAGCGAGACGCCCTTGAGCACCTCGTGGTCGCCATAGCGCTTGTGCAGCGAATCCACCGTCAGCTTGATCGCGGCGCTGTGGGCGGCGGCGACGGGTTGCGCGGTGAAGGTGGGTTGAATCGACAAGGCGTGTGCGGAAGTGGTCATGGGTCAGCCTCGGGAAGGAACGAGAAAACGCATCCAGCGTCGTTCGGCCAGGCGGAACAGCCCGACCAGCGCGAAGGACAGCAGCATGTACAGGAGCGCGGCGATACCGAAGGCCTGGAAGGTCAGGAAGGTCGCGGCGTTGGCGTCGCGGGCCACCTTGAGCACATCGGCGATGGTCGCGGTGAAGGCCAGCGAGGTGGCGTGCAGCATCAGGATCAGTTCGTTGCTGTAGGCCGGCAGCGAACGGCGCAGCGCCGCCGGCAGGATCACGAACAGGTCGAGCTTCCAGCCATGCAGGCCATAGGCCTGGGCCGCCTCGATCTCGCCATGGGGGATGTTGCGGATCGCCCCGGCGAAGATCTCCACGGTGTAGGCGCAGGTGTTGAGGACGAAGGCCAGCAGGGTGCAGTTCAGCGCGTTGCGGAAGAAGCGGTCGAGCATCTCGTGGTCGCGCACTACTTCCAGGCCATACAGGCCGGTGTAGCAGATGAGCAACTGGATATAGAGCGGCGTGCCCCGGAACAGGTAGGTGTAGAACTCCACCGGCAAGCGCAGCCACGGCTTGCGCGAGACTCGCGCCAGGGCCAGGGGCAGCGAGAGGAAGAAGCCGACGACCATGGTCACCACGAACAGCCACAGGGTCATGGCCAGCCCGGAGATGCCGGCACCATCGTGGTACAGGTAGGCCAGGCCGTATTCCTGAATCAGTTCGATCATGATGTCAGCCCCTTGATGCCGGTGTTGAAGCGCCGCTCAAGCCGCTTGAACAGGCGATTGGAGAGGGTGGTGATCAGCAGGTAGACCAGCCCGGCGATGATCAGGAAATACAGGACGTTGTTGGTACTCTTGCCGGCGTTCTGCGCGGCTTTCACCAGGTCGGCGAGGCCGATGATCGACACCAGCGCGGTGGACTTGAGCAGCACCAGCCAGTTGTTGCCCAGCCCCGGCAGGGCGAAGCGCATCAGTTGCGGGAACAGCACCAGGCGAAAACGCTGCAGGCGGCTCAGGCCATAGGCGGTAGCTGCTTCCAGTTGTCCGGCGGGCACGCTGAGGATCGCGCCGCGGAAATTCTCGGTGAAGTAGGCACCGTAGATGAAGCCGAGGGTCAGCACGCCGGCGGCGAACGGATCGATCTCGAAGTAGCCCCAGCCCATCCATTCGGTGAAGTCGTTGAGCCAGATCTGGAAGGTGTAGAAGATCAGCAGGATCAGCACGAGGTCGGGGACACTGCGGATCAGCGTGGTGTAGAGGGTGGCGGGCAGGCGCAGCAGACGGATCGGCGAGAGCTTGGCGCTGGCGCCGAGCAGCCCCAGCAGCAGGCTCAGGGCCAGGGACAGCAGCGCCAGCTTCACGGTCATCCAGGCGCCTTGCGCCAACAGCGGGCCGAAGCCCTGCAGGCTGAGGGCCTGCAAGCCGACAGAGTGGAGGAAGTCGTTCACGGGAAAATCTCGATGGGCGCTCGCGGTGTCGCCGACCAGGCCCAGGGCCCGGGCGGCGCGCGGCGGGGTTACTCGTTGTAGATATCCAGGTCGCCGACATACTTCTGCTGGATCTTCTGGAAGGTGCCATCGGCCAGCACCGCCGCGATGCCCTTGTTCAGCAGGGCCTTGAGTTCCGCATCGTTCTTGCGCACGCCCATGGCGATGTCCAGTGGCAGGGTCGGGTCCTTGATCGCCGGGCCGCTCTGGAAGTCGGCGCCCTCGGGCTTGGTGAGGAAGTTGAGCTGGGCTTCCAGCTTGTCGGTGACGGTGGCGTCGAGGCGGCCGTTCATCAGGTCGGCGTAGTTCTGGTCCTGGGCCTGGTAGGCCTTCACCTGGGCGCCCAGTGGCGCGAGCTTGGCGCGGGCGTAGGCTTCCTGCAGCGAGCCTTGCAGCACGCCGACGGTCTTGCCCTTGAGGGATTCCGGGGTATCGCCGAAACCGGCGCCCTTGCGCACGATCACCGAGGTCGGGCTGAGGAACAGGCGATCACTGAAGTCGATCTGCTTCAGGCGTGCCGGGGTCACGGCCATGGACGACATGATGGCGTCGAACTTGCGCGCGCGCAGGGCCGGGATCATGCCGTCGAACTCGTTGTGCACCCAGGTGCATTTGACTTCCAGCTTGGCGCAGATGGCATTGCCCAGCTCGATGTCGAAGCCCTGCAGGCTGCCGTCGGCGGCGACGGATTCGAAGGGGGGATATTCGGGGAAGACGCCAAAGCGGATTTCTTTCCATTCCTGGGCCTGGGCCGCGCTGGCGCAGAGTGGCAGGAGCAGGACGCCGAGAAGTTTTCGCAGCGAAGTCATAGTGATGGTCCCTGTGTTTTGTAGTTGGAAATAGGGCAGTGAAACGCTTCGTAGGCCTGGGCCTCGTGGTCTTGTAATGACTCTTCGGTCGGGGCTCAGGATGCGCGATGGCAGCGGTTTTTTTGTGTCGTTCGGGCCGGTGCTGGCTACCGGAATATGCTGTTCCCGAACCATTGACAGCCGATTCGGCTGGAACACCTCCTGTTTTGGCTTTGCAACAGCGTTTTCCGATCCGCCGCAGGCTCGCCGCGGCGGATTCGGCTGGCTCAGGCGCGCTTCTTCTCGACTGCGGATGCCGCGGGTCGAAGCAGGGCGTAGAGGTCTTTCGGATCGTCCAGGTCCGGTACCAGCGCGATCTCGCTGCCGATGTCCAGGGCCTTGGCCACGTCCAGCACATAGCGCAGCGCCGAGTAGTCCTCGATGGCGAAGCCGACGGAGTCGAACAGGGTCACCTGGCCGGCGCTTTCACGTCCCTGGATGTCGCTATTGACGATCTGCCAGAACTCGGTCACCGGCGAGTCGGCCGGCATCTGCTGGATCTCGCCTTCGATGCGGCTCTGCGGCTCGTATTCGACGATCACCCGCGCGCGCTCGACGATGTCGCGGTGCAGTTCGGTCTTGCCCGGGCAGTCGCCGCCGACGGCATTGAGGTGCATGCCTGGCTCGATCATCTCTGGAGTGAGGATGGTGGCGCAGGCCTTGTCGGCGGTTACCGTGGTGACGATGTCGGCGCCACGCACCGCTTCCGCCACCGAGGCAGCCTTGACCAGGCGGATGCCCGGATAGCCGGCGAGGTTGGCAGCCAGCTTGGCGGTGGCCTGCGGGTCGAGGTCGTACAGGCGGATTTCCTCGATGCCGAGCAGGGCATGGAAGGCGATGGCCTGGAACTCGCTCTGCGAGCCGTTGCCGATCAGCGCCATGCTGCGGCTGCCAAGGCGGGCCAGGTAGCGTGCGGCCAGGGCCGAGGTGGCGGCGGTGCGGATCGCCGTGGTCAGGGTCATTTCGCTGAGCAGCAGCGGCTTGCCGGTGTCGACATCGCCGAGGGCGCCGAAGGCCATCACGGTGAGCATGCCGTGGCGGGTGTTCTTCGGATGGCCGTTGACGTATTTGAACGCGTAGAGGTTGGCGTCGGAGGCGGGCATCAGTTCGATCACCCCGTCCGGCGAGTGGTTGGCCACCCGCGCGCATTTCTCGAAGTCGTGCCAGCGCAGGTAATCCTGGCGGATGTACTCGGCCATTTCTTCCAGGCACGTGGTCAGGCCCTTGCGGGCGACCAGGTGGCTGAGGTCGGTCACGTCGATATAGCGGGTCATGATGGCTTCCTTCTTCTGGGCGGTTTCAGTTGCGAACGGGCAGGTGCACTTCGGCGAGCATGCAGCGCGCGCTGCCTCCGCCAATGCGTTCGATATGGTCGATGTTCACCACCACCGGGTGGCTGTGGCGCTCGGCCTGGCGGCGCTGCGCCGGGCTCAGCGAGGTCCAGGCACTACGCGACATCACCAGCAGCGGCTGGCCCTGCTTGTCGTGGACTTCGAGCATGTTGCCGGCGAAACCTTCGAGCTGGTCGAAGTCGAGGGCGAGGATGTCCTTGCCGGTGTCGCGCAGGCTGCGCTCCAGGGTGTAGCGTTCGGCGGCGTTGGGCAGGGCGTCGAGGCAGACCACGGCGAGCTGGCGGCCGACGCTCATCATCACGTTGCTGTGGTAGATCGGTGCCTGGTGACGGTCGACGGCATGGAACACGCAGAGGCGGTAGTCCAGGCGCTCGGCGAACGCGCGCAGGGCCTCGCCGTGGGTGCGCCCGGAATGACAGGCGTAGCTGATGCGGTGTTCGCGGTCGAGGACCATGCTGCCGGTGCCTTCGAGGAAGATTTCCTGTTGCTCCAGCGGGCTGAGGTCGATGGTGTTGCGGATGGCGAAGCGTTCGTCGAGCACCCGCAGCACGCCCTTGTCCCGCTCCAGGCGGCGGTTGCGGCCTTCCATGGGGTAGAGCACCAGGCTGCCGTCGGCGTGGCTGCTCCACCAGTTGTTGGGGAAGATCGAGTCGGGGGTGTGCGGGGCCGGAGTGTCCTGCACCACCAGGACTTCGACGCCGTGCTGGCGCAGGGTGTCGACATAGCCGTCGAACTCTTCCAGCGCTTTCTGCTGTGCGGCTTCGGCGTCCAGCACGGGCTTCTGGAAGCGGTTGTTGAGGGCGGTGTCCGGGTTGAAGGCGAACCGCGCCGGGCGGATCATCAGGACCGTATTTGTTGTTTGCATCGGGGCACGCATCCGGGGTTGGCGATGCGTCCATTGTCCTCCCGCTGGCGCTGCAATCCCGGCTGAAGCGCGTGGGGCGCCCAGCCGGGAAAGCTGAAACCGAGGGTTCGGCAGCCGAATCGGCTGTGGCCGTTCAGTCGTGGATCGTCGCCAGTTCCCGGGCCAGTTGCAGGGCGGTGCGGGCGCTGTGTTCGCCGGCGACCAGGTGGCTGAAAGGGATGTCGATCATGCGGTTCTCGCGCACCGCGCGCAGGTGCGACAGGGCCGGGTGCTTGCGCAGGTAGTCGCGCTTGGCGCTGGCCGGGGACCAGACCGCATCGGCCAGCAGGAGCACGTCCGGGTCCTGGCGCAGCAGGGTCTCGGCATCCACCGTGACCCGGTGCAGGTCGATGTCGGCGAAGATATTGCGCCCGCCGGCCACGGCGATCAGCTCGGTGACGAAGCCGCGGCTGCCTTCGCTGTCCAGGCCCTGGGTCTCGCTATCCAGGTAGAAGACGCGCAGCGGCTTGTGGGTGGCGGCGAGGGTGCGGGCCTGCTGCAGGTCGGCTCGCTGGCGGGCGATCACTGTTTCGGCGCGGTCCTGGCGGCCGAGCAGGGCGCCGAGGGTGCGCAGGTCATGTTCGATGGCGTCGAAGCCGGAAGCGGGCGGGGCGGCGCAGGCGTCTTCCAGCAGGTAGCTGGCGATGCCGAGGCGGACCAGGTCGTGGCGTGAGCCGACGCCGTCGCGAAAGGCGCTGGCGAAGCCTCCGACCACCAGGTCGAAGCGTCCGGCGTAGAAGACTTCCTGGGAGGGGTACTGGCGCGACAGCAAGGGGACGCCGCGGTAGCGGTTTTCCTTCAGGGCGCCGACGTCGTCATCTATATAGCTGACTGCGGCCAGAGCCGGGCCGGCATCCAGTGCCAGCAGCAGGTCGGCGGCGTGCTGGTTGAGGGCAAGGATGCGCTGTGGTCCGGGGGCCTTGTGGGTCCAGGTCTCGCCGCAGTTCTGGTAGTCGAGGGCATTCGCGCTGGAGCAGGCCAGGAGCAATAGCCACGTCAGGTGCTTCATGGGCCGTCTCCGTTGAGCAGCAGGTCGCGTACCGGGCGACCGTCCACCAGGTGTTCGCGGACCAGGCGCCGGGCGTCGTCGTGGCTGGCGATGCGGTACCAGCAGCGGTCCGGATACACCGTTGCCACCGGGCCGAGGTTGCAGGGGAACTGGCAATGGGTGCGGGTCAGCAGGACGCCGTCGGCGGTCTCCATGCGTTGCGCGGCCAGCAGCTCGTTGCGCACCGTCTTCCAGACTTTCAGGGCGCCGCGCAGGGTGCAGCGGGGGCCGGTGCAGAGCATGACGTGGCGGGCGTGGTCAGGGATGTGCGACCACTCGGGGTTGCTGGGGATGTCCTGTTCGTTCATGGGCTGTCCTTCGAATTCCGTCGAGGCGACGCGTACGCTGTGGTAGCCCACGACGTACGCTTCCATCACAAAGCGCCTCAGAAGCTGTAGGTGTACCGCGCTTCGGCCGTGAACGGCCGGCCCAGGTTGCTTACCCGTGGCGAGCTGGAATCCATGCTGGTGGTGTAGTCACGGTCCAGCAGGTTCTCCAGCAACAGGCTCAGGCGATGCTGGCGCTGGCCATCCAGGTAGCGGTAGGCGTCGGCATCGACCACGGTGTAGTGGCCATAGTCGATATCCCGCGGGCTGATCACGCTGCCGATGTAGCGCACCGCCGCACCCGCGCCCCACATGCGGTCGGCGGACTCGTAGCCGATCCGGCTGCGGGCGAAGTAATGCGGGATGTTGTTGATGGTCGCCCCATTGCGCGACTCGGTGAGGTTGCGGGTCATGTCCGCCTGCACCTGCCAGCGGTCGCTGAGCTGCACCTGGCCGTTGAGCTCGAAACCGCGCACGGTGATTTCGCCGTCGCCGTTGACCCACTGGCTGTCGACGATGGTGATCAGGTCCTCGATGCGACGATGGAACAACGTGCCGCTGACGCTGTAGGGCTGGCCGTTGACCAGGTTGCTGTAGTCCAGGCCCAGTTCGGCGTTGCGGCTTTTCTCCGCCTTGAGGTTGGGGTTGCCCATCTCGTCGCCCGGCTCGTTGACGTACAGCTGCTCGGCATTCGGCAGCTTGTAGGCCGAGCCGAACTGGCCGCGCAGCTTGAGGTGGTCGGTGAGGTCGTAGAGCGAGGTGAGCATGCCCACGGTGGCACTGTCGCCGCCGCTCAGGTGCTCGCGGCGCACGCCGATGCTCGGGTGCCAGTCGGGCAGGGCGGTGATCTCGGGGCGCAGTTGCACATACAGGGCATGGGCTTCGGCCTGGTTCTGGTCGATCTTCAGGACATCGTCCTTGCCCTTGTAGAACTGGTTGTCGGTGCCGAACACCAGGGTGTGGTTGCCGGGCAGGATCGCCGTGCCTTCGGCTTGCACGCCCCAGTCGCTGAAGCCCCAGTAGTCGTTGTGGTTGACCACCCGGGTGCTGCCGTCGGTGTTGTTGTAGACCCGGTTGTAGTTGGTGTCCCAGTCGTTCATGTGGCCCTTGACGAAGTAGCTGAAGTCTTCGTTCAGGTGTTGCTGGAAGGTCGCCGTGGCGATCTGCTGGACCCGGTCGTTGGTGGTGTTGCGGTTGGAGGTCGGGCGCAGGAAGTCAAGGCTGGCGGCGCTGTACTGGTAGAACAGCTCCAGACGGCTGTCGTCTCCAAAGCTCTGCGCGGCCTTGGCGCCGAAGGTGTTGACCTCGTAGCTGCGCTTGCGGTCACTCACCGTCGCAGCGATATCGCTGCTGCGGTACGGCTGGTAGCCCTCGGAAATGTTGTGGCTGACGTAGGCGAGCAGGCCGAGGTCGCCGAAACCGTTGCTGAAGATGCGTTCGATGCGCCCGTCGCCGTTGCGCCCGGCGAAGCTGTCGACGCCCAGGTTGACCTGGCCGGAGGCATCGCGGGACTGGGCATTGCGGGTGACGATGTTGATCACCCCGGACACCGCCTGGGTACCGAACAGCAGGCTCTGGCCGCCCTTGAGCACTTCGATGCCTTCGATCGCCGCGGCGGGCAGGGTATCGATGTAGATGCCGCCGTAGAGGCGGTTGTTCAGGCGCACGCCGTCGAGGAGGATCAGCGTGTCGTCGTTGCGCCCGCCCAGCAGCGAGTAGGTACCGTAGTCGAACGGGCCCTGCTTGGGCGCGACGTACAGGCCAGGGATGAACATCTGCAGGACGCGGGTGATATCGGCGCTGGGGCCGGCGCGTTCGATCTGCTCGCGCTCGACCACTTCGACCTTGCTGCCGTAGCGGGCCATCTGCGCGATGGTGTTGGATTCCACTGGCGGCGCCGAGACGATCTGCTGGTCCAGGGTGAGTGCATCGGCCGCGTGCAGCAGCGTGGGGCTGCCGAGCAGGCAACCGAGTAGCGCGCGGGCGATTGGAGTGAAGGATGTGTTGCTCATTGACTTCTCGAAAGGAATTTTCGGGAAGCGCACAGGAGGGTACTGGCGAACGCGCGCCAGGTTACCGGCTCGTGCCCGCCCACCGCAGGTTTGCCAAATGACTGACGAATCCGTTCTCCAGTCGTGATGCTTCAGGCCGGTCTCCGGGCTTGCGAGGATGGAAGCCATTCGCCTTCCCATGCGTCATGCGCACAGTGGCCTGGTTGAATGCTTCACTCGCTTACCGTTGCGGGGGCAGCGCCGGACTGGTCGCAAGGACGCACCGGCTTCCCGTTTCACCTGCCGCGCGGCGGCGGCAGACACCTGAAACGGGCGGCATCTGACCATCGGGATGACCGTTCGTCAACCATGGGCTTTTTTGCGGGCAAAAAAAACGGCACCGCCAAGGGTGCCGTTGCTGTATCGCCGGTCAGCTTATTGATGCAGTTCTTCGGCGGCGTACAGGGTGTTTTCCAGCAGGCAGGCGCGGGTCATCGGGCCGACGCCGCCCGGAACCGGGGTGATCCAGCCGGCGCGGGGCAGGGCGGTCTCGTAGACCACGTCGCCGACCAGCTTGCCGTCTTCCTGGCGGTTGATGCCGACGTCGATGACGATAGCGCCTTCCTTGATCCACTCACCCTTGACCAGGCCTGGCTTGCCGGCGGCCACTACCACCAGGTCGGCACGGCCGACGTGACCGGCGAGGTCCTTGGTGAAACGGTGGGTGACGGTGACGGTGCAGCCGGCCAGCAGCAGTTCCATGGCCATCGGGCGGCCGACGATATTGGAGGCGCCGACGACCACGGCGTTCATGCCGTAGAGGTCCTGGCCGGTGCTTTGCAGCAGGGTCATGATGCCTTTCGGGGTGCACGGGCGCAGCAGCGGGATGCGCTGGGCCAGGCGGCCGATGTTGTACGGGTGGAAACCGTCGACGTCCTTGTCCGGGCGGATGCGCTCCAGCAGCAGGGAGGCGTCGAGGTGGGCCGGCAACGGCAGTTGCAGGAGGATGCCGTCGATGTTCGCGTCATCGTTGAGGCGATCGATCAGGTCGGTCAGTTCCTGCTGGCTGGTGCTGCTCGGCAGGTCGAAGGCTTGCGAAATGAAGCCGACTTCCTCGCAGTCCTTGCGCTTGTGCGATACATACACCTGGGAGGCGGGGTCGGTGCCAACCAGGATCACCGCCAGGCCGGGGGTCCGCAGACCTTGCTGGCGACGTTCAACGACACGTTGGGCGATCTGCTGGCGCAGGCTGGCGGCGATCGCCTTGCCGTCGATAAGTTGTGCAGTCATGACGGGTGATTAACCATCGAGAGAAAAAAAGAGCGCGCATTCTCTCATGAGCAGGGCGAAGGGCAAAGGCGCTTGGTCCGGCAATTGCCCTAAGCCCTTCAATAAAATGAAATTTTCCGAGAAATATGTTGACGGTGTGACAGGTGGTCTATAAGATTCGCCTCACTTGTCGGGCAGGGCCTAGCACTGGTTAGCAAGGTCGGGCAGAATGAGCGGATTTTGGCTTGTTCGGTACGGCTAAACGTTAATTTGTAATCGCAAGCGAAAGCAGATTAAATATGCGCCCGTAGCTCAGCTGGATAGAGCATCCGCCTTCTAAGCGGATGGTCGCAGGTTCGAGTCCTGCCGGGTGCGCCAATCAAGGCAGCTTTGGCACAAGTAGCAGATGCAATATGGTGGACGTAGCTCAGTTGGTAGAGCGCAGGATTGTGATTCCTGTGGTCGAGGGTTCGATTCCCTTCGTCCACCCCATATTCTGAAAGGCGCCTGATGAAAGTCTGGCGCCTTTGCTTTAAATGCTTCACGCGGACGTGGTGAAATTGGTAGACACACTGGATTTAGGTTCCAGCGGCGCAAGCTGTAAGAGTTCGAGTCTCTTCGTCCGCACCATTCAAGTCTTCACCGCCCGTCACTGAGGTGTGAGAAGGTCGCAAGTCAGCAACAAATGGTGGACGTAGCTCAGTTGGTAGAGCGCAGGATTGTGATTCCTGTGGTCGAGGGTTCGATTCCCTTCGTCCACCCCATATTCAGAAAGGCGCCTGGTGAGAACCAGGCGCCTTTTCGTTTTTTGGGGTCGTGAAATGAAAAGGCAGCCTTGGTGTGGCTGCCTTTTTCATTTGTTCGTCGTGCTCTCGTGGCGTTTACTGCGTGTTGACGCTCAGGGTTGCGCGGTCTTGCGTTTTCGGCGCATCGACATCACAGGCGGCCTCGCTGATCGCCCTTGACAGCGAACCTTTGAAGATCGGCGTGGGCTCGTCATCCGGGCGAGCGTCTGCCAGGCCTTTCAGTGACGTGCTGGAGCCCATGAAGCGTACTGTGCGGGAAATGCAATCGAACTGACGGGCGGAGAAGCTCGTTCCGCTGAGGCCTGTGCGTTGGGTGATTACCGAGAGTCTCCCGGGATTGCCGCTGACCTTGACGATCACGTACTGCGCATCTGGGTCGAATGAAGCTTGCAGGGGTGTAGCAGCGGCGATAGAGCAGGGGAAAGCCCAGGCGCTGACCATCAGGAGTTTCTTCAACACGGTTACGTCCTTGCGGTGTTGATCACCAGGCATGTCAAAGTGGTAATTGGGAATGAAACGCATTTGTGGCGTTGATTGATACTAGATTAATGGCCCGGAACACGCATTTGCAAACTTCCTCCCGAGAATTTGTAAGAAAAATCTCTTTTTTGCGTGGATTGTGGATGAGCGGTCGGCGTTTCTTCCGAGCTGTAATGGCTATAAGGTTCGAGCAAAAGCTGATAGATTTCAGCTCGTTGATTAAGTGTCGGTACGCCATCAGGCAGGTAGAAGGATGATTGCGAAAGAGCAACGCCAGGCAGTCGCACTGGAGCGTTTCGCGCAGGCCAATCCGCAGTTGCTGGCGGAAATCGCTTCGTTGAGCGAGGTCGAGCGGCGTCAGCAGCTTGAGTGGGCGTTCGAAGATGAAGCTCGGGGGCAGGGTATCGAGCCTTGGGAACTGGCCTTGCGCCTGATCGCCGAATCGCCGGAAGAACTGCAGGCCATGTGCCTGGAGGTTCATCGCGAGGTGGCGGAGACTCTGGGAATGAGCTGGGATGAGTACTGCGATTTCAATGAAGTCGACGGTCCTGCTTCCTGATCGCCACGCCGAATGTTTTTTATTTGGAAAGAGTGCGCGGCATTTGCTGTGCCACCGTCTGGTTCAATGTCGAAATCAATGAAGGTCGGTGCCATTCGCCTCCGGGTCGAACAGGGTGACTTCTGGTGGCTGAGCTACTAGAATGCTTGCCCTTGATTCTGGAGTCGGGTATCGCCGGCTAACGTCTGTGCAACGAGGAATATTCATGCAAGTTTCTGTTGAAAATACTTCCGCTCTCGAGCGTCGTATGACCATCGCCGTTCCGGCAGAGCGCGTCGAGACCGAAGTCAACAAGCGTCTGCAACAGACTGCCCGTCGCGCCAAGGTTCCAGGCTTCCGTCCTGGCAAAGTGCCTATGAGCGTGATCCGTCAGCGTTATGAAGATGCTGCCCGTCAGGAAGCGTTCGGTGATCTGGTCCAGGCTTCCTTCTACGAAGCCGTGGTCGAGCAGAAGCTGAACCCGGCTGGCGCTCCTGCCGTCGAGCCGAAATCGTTCGAGAAAGGCAAGGACCTGGAATTCGTCGCCATCTTCGAAGTCTTCCCTGAGTTCACCGTTGCCGGCTTCGACTCGATCGCCGTCGAGCGCCTGAGCGCCGACGTCAGCGACGCCGACCTGGACAACATGCTGGAAGTCCTGCGCAAGCAGAACACCCGTTTCGAAGCCGCCGAGCGTGCTGCCCAGAACGAAGACCAGTTGAACATCGACTTCGTCGGCAAGATCGACGGCGAAGCCTTCGCTGGCGGTTCCGCCAAGGGCACTCAGCTGGTACTGGGCTCCGGCCGCATGATCCCGGGCTTCGAAGAAGGCCTGGTCGGCGCCAAGGCAGGTGAAGAACGCGTTCTGACCCTGAACTTCCCCGAGGACTACCAGAACCTCGACCTGGCTGGCAAAGCCGCCGAGTTCACCGTTACCGTCAACAGCGTTTCCGAGCCGAAGCTGCCTGAGCTGAACGAAGAGTTCTTCGCCCAGTTCGGCATCAAGGAAACCGGTCTGGACGGCTTCCGCACCGAAGTTCGCAAGAACATGGAGCGTGAACTGCGCCAGGCGATCAAGACCAAGGTCAAGAACCAGGTAATGGACGGCCTGCTGGCTGCCAACCCGATCGAAGTGCCGAAGGCCCTGCTGGAAAACGAAGTGAACCGTCTGCGCGTGCAGGCCGTTCAGCAGTTCGGTGGCAACATCAAGCCTGAGCAACTGCCGGCCGAGCTGTTCGAAGAGCAAGCCAAGCGCCGTGTCGTGCTGGGCCTGATCGTCGCCGAAGTGGTCAAGCAGAACGAACTGAAGCCGGACGAAGACCGCGTTCGCGAACTGATCCAGGAAATGGCCTCGGCCTACCAGGAGCCAGAACAAGTCGTGGCCTGGTACTACAAGAACGACCAGCAAATGAACGAAGTCCGTTCGGTTGTGCTGGAAGAGCAAGTTGTAGATACTGTCCTGCAGAAAGCGACTGTGACCGACAAGTCGGTCTCGTACGAAGAAGCTGTCAAGCCAGCACAGGCACCTGCCGCCGCTGAGTGATTTCCTCCTTCGTAGGAAAACCCCACAAGCCAGCCTTCGCGCTGGCTTGTGCGTATTCAAGCCATGACTATTTGGGAGTGAGTGCAGGACATGTCCCGCAATTCTTATATTCAGCAGAGCTCTGACATCCAGGCCGCCGGTGGCCTGGTCCCGATGGTTATCGAGCAGTCCGCCCGTGGCGAACGCGCCTATGACATCTACTCGCGCCTGTTGAAGGAGCGTGTGATCTTCCTGGTGGGTCCGGTAGAGGACTACATGGCCAACCTGGTAGTGGCGCAACTGCTGTTCCTTGAAGCGGAAAACCCGGACAAGGATATCCATCTGTACATCAACTCCCCGGGTGGTTCGGTGACTGCTGGCATGTCGATCTACGACACCATGCAGTTCATCAAGCCGGACGTCTCCACCATCTGCATTGGCCAGGCCTGCAGCATGGGCGCGTTCCTGCTGGCCGCCGGTGCCGCTGGCAAGCGTCACTGCCTGCCGAACTCGCGGGTGATGATCCACCAGCCGCTGGGCGGCTTCCAGGGCCAGGCGACCGACATCGAGATCCACGCCCAGGAAATCCTCAATATCAAGTCGCGCCTGAACGAGCTGCTGGCCCATCACACCGGCCAGGATCTCGAGACCATCAAGCGCGATACCGAACGTGACAACTTCATGAGCGCCCAGCGCGCGGCCGAGTACGGCCTGATCGACTCGGTCTACGACAAGCGGCAACTGGCGTCCTGATCCCGGGTGCCAGAGCGGGTAGGCGCGGAAAGTGCCTACCCGCGGACTTGAAAAAGCCCGCAATTGCCTTCATCTTGTGTTGCAAGCCTACCGGATTGGATCGATCGAATGACTGACACCCGTAACGGCGAGGACAACGGCAAATTGCTCTATTGCTCCTTCTGCGGCAAAAGCCAGCATGAAGTGCGCAAGTTGATTGCCGGCCCCTCGGTATTTATCTGCGACGAGTGCGTCGACCTGTGCAATGACATCATCCGTGAGGAGGTGCAGGAAGCCCAGGCCGAGAGCAGCGCGCATAAATTGCCTTCGCCGAAAGAAATCAGCGCCATCCTGGACCAGTACGTCATTGGTCAGGAGCGCGCGAAAAAGGTTCTGGCCGTAGCGGTGTACAACCACTACAAGCGTCTGAACCAACGCGACAAGAAAGCCGACGACGTCGAACTGGGCAAGAGCAACATCCTGCTCATCGGCCCGACTGGCTCGGGCAAGACCCTTCTCGCGGAAACCCTCGCTCGCCTGCTGAATGTACCGTTCACCATCGCCGATGCCACCACCCTGACCGAAGCCGGTTACGTGGGTGAAGACGTCGAGAACATCATTCAGAAGTTGCTGCAGAAGTGTGACTACGACGTGGAAAAGGCCCAGATGGGCATTGTCTACATCGACGAAATCGACAAGATCTCGCGCAAGTCCGACAACCCGTCGATCACGCGCGACGTCTCGGGCGAAGGCGTGCAGCAGGCGCTGCTGAAGCTGATCGAGGGCACCGTTGCCTCGGTTCCGCCGCAAGGTGGACGCAAGCATCCGCAGCAGGAGTTCCTGCAGGTCGATACGCGCAACATTCTGTTCATCTGCGGTGGCGCATTCTCCGGTCTGGAGAAGGTCATCCAGCAGCGTTCCACCCGTGGCGGCATCGGCTTCGGCGCCGAAGTCCGCAGCAAGGAGGAAGGCAAGAAGGTGGGCGAGTCGCTGCGTGAGGTCGAGCCGGACGATCTGGTCAAGTTCGGCCTGATTCCGGAATTCGTCGGCCGTCTGCCGGTCCTGGCGACCCTGGACGAGCTGGACGAGGCTGCACTGATGCAGATCCTGACCGAGCCGAAGAACGCCTTGACCAAGCAGTACGGCAAGCTGTTCGAGATGGAAGGTGTGGACCTGGAGTTCCGCAGCGATGCGCTGAAGTCCGTTGCCCGCAAGGCGCTGGAGCGCAAGACCGGTGCTCGTGGCCTGCGTTCGATCCTCGAGGGCATCCTGCTCGACACCATGTACGAGATTCCTTCGCAGAAGGACGTCAGCAAGGTGGTGATCGACGAGAGCGTCATCGATGGCACTTCGCAGCCGCTGCTCATCTATGAGAACAGCGAGCCGCCAGCCAAGGCCGCGCCAGACGCTTGAGTCTGCAAGGCAGCGAAAACCAGCAAGGGGCCTACGGGCCCCTTTGCTTTTCCTGTCATGGAGCTTGTTTTTTTCCGGGGCTGCCCCCACATTGTCTCCAAGCTCAAATTTCCATCGGATTACGGCCACAAGGCCGCTGTAGAGGCGAAATCATGAAGACAACCCTCGACTTGCCTCTTTTGCCATTGCGCGACGTCGTTGTTTACCCGCACATGGTCATCCCGCTGTTCGTGGGGCGTGAAAAGTCCATCGAAGCCCTTGAGGCCGCGATGACCGGTGAGAAGCAAATCCTTTTGCTCGCTCAGAAGAATCCCGCCGATGACGATCCGGGTGAAGACGCCCTGTATCGTGTCGGCACCATCGCCACCGTCCTCCAGCTGCTGAAATTGCCCGATGGCACCGTCAAGGTGCTGGTCGAGGGCGAGCAGCGCGGCGCTGTCGAGCGTTTCGTCGAGGTGGAAGGGCATATTCGTGCCGAAGTCACCCTGATCGAGGAGACCGACGCCGCCGACCGCGAGTCCGAAGTCTTCGTGCGTAGCCTGCTGTCCCAGTTCGAGCAATACGTGCAACTGGGCAAGAAGGTGCCGGCCGAGGTCCTGTCCTCCCTCAACAGCATCGATGAGCCGGGCCGCCTGGTCGACACCATGGCCGCGCACATGGCCCTGAAGATCGAGCAGAAGCAGGAAATCCTCGAGATCATCGACCTTGCCACCCGTGTCGAGCACGTGCTGGCACTGCTGGATGCGGAAATCGACCTGCTGCAGGTCGAGAAGCGCATTCGTGGCCGGGTCAAGAAACAGATGGAGCGCAGTCAGCGCGAGTACTACCTGAATGAGCAGATGAAGGCCATTCAGAAAGAGCTCGGCGACAGCGACGAAGGTCACAATGAAGTCGAGGAACTGAAGAAGCGCCTCGAAGCCGCCGGCCTGCCCAAGGACGCCTATGCCAAGGCCCAGGCCGAGCTGAACAAGCTCAAGCAGATGTCGCCGATGTCTGCCGAAGCCACTGTGGTGCGTTCGTACCTCGACTGGCTGGTGCAGGTGCCGTGGAAGGCGCAGAGCAAGGTGCGCATGGACCTGGCCAAGGCCGAGGAAATCCTCGACGCCGACCACTACGGCCTGGAAGAGGTCAAGGAGCGTATCCTCGAGTACCTCGCGGTACAGAAACGCGTGAAGAAGATTCGCGGTCCGGTGCTGTGCCTGGTCGGTCCGCCCGGCGTGGGCAAGACCTCGCTGGCCGAGTCGATCGCCAGCGCCACCAACCGCAAGTTCGTGCGCATGGCTCTCGGTGGCGTGCGTGACGAGGCCGAGATCCGTGGTCACCGCCGCACCTACATCGGTTCGATGCCGGGCCGCCTGATCCAGAAGATGACCAAGGTGGGCGTGCGCAACCCGCTGTTCCTGCTCGACGAGATCGACAAGATGGGCAGCGACATGCGCGGCGATCCGGCTTCGGCGCTGCTGGAAGTGCTCGACCCCGAGCAGAACCACAATTTCAACGATCACTACCTGGAAGTCGACTATGACCTCTCGGATGTGATGTTCCTTTGCACCTCCAACTCGATGAACATCCCGCCGGCGCTGCTGGACCGGATGGAAGTCATCCGTCTGCCGGGCTACACCGAGGACGAGAAGATCAACATCGCGGTCAAGTACCTGGTGCCGAAACAGGTCAAGGCCAACGGCCTGAAGAAGACCGAGCTGGAGGTCGACGAGTCGGCGATTCGCGACATCATCCGCTACTACACCCGGGAAGCCGGCGTGCGTGGCCTGGAGCGCCAGATCGCCAAGGTCTGCCGCAAGGTGGTCAAGGAGTACATCGGACAGAAGCAGGTGGTGGTCAAGGTCGACAGCGAGTGCCTGGAGCACTTCCTCGGCGTGCGCAAGTTCCGCTACGGTCTCGCCGAGCAGCAGGACCAGGTGGGTCAGGTTACCGGTCTGGCCTGGACCCAGGTCGGTGGCGAACTGCTGACCATCGAGGCTGCTGTCATTCCGGGCAAGGGGCAGTTGATCAAGACCGGCTCGCTGGGCGATGTCATGGTCGAATCGATCACTGCCGCGCAGACCGTGGTCCGCAGCCGTGCGCAGAGCCTGGGTATTCCGGCCGATTTCCACGAGAAGCGCGACACCCACATCCACATGCCGGAAGGCGCGACGCCGAAGGATGGTCCAAGTGCCGGTATCGGCATGTGCACCGCCCTGGTTTCCGCGCTGACCCAGATCCCGGTGCGTGCCGATGTAGCCATGACTGGCGAAATCACCCTGCGTGGCCAGGTGTTGGCGATCGGTGGCCTGAAGGAGAAATTGCTCGCTGCCCACCGTGGTGGAATCAAGACAGTGATCATTCCGGAAGAAAACGTGCGTGATCTGAAAGAAATTCCTGACAATATT
Organism: Pseudomonas ulcerans; assembly: GCF_036324125.1. Taxonomy (NCBI): domain Bacteria; kingdom Pseudomonadati; phylum Pseudomonadota; class Gammaproteobacteria; order Pseudomonadales; family Pseudomonadaceae; genus Pseudomonas; species Pseudomonas ulcerans. The sequence goes on from NZ_JAZDQN010000001.1 coordinate 320,820, forward strand.
AAGCAGGATCTTCAGATTAAGCCGGTCAAATGGATTGACGAAGTCCTCCAAATTGCGCTGCAATACGCCCCGGAGCCCTTGCCGGATGTGGCTCCCGAGATTGTCGCCAAGGATGAAAAACGCGACGGTGATTCCAAGGAACGGATTAGCACGCATTAATCAGTATTCAGCCAGGTGGTCTGTCTGACCGTTTTCCAGGTCCTTGCTGTAACAGGCACTAAAGTGTCACGGATCACTTGGCATTGATTTCAGCTTTACATTACATAGTTAGAAACAAACTCAAATAGAGATAAGGGGACTTAGAGTGAACAAGTCGGAACTGATTGACGCTGTAGCTGATAACGCTGATATCCCGAAAGCTGTCGCTGGCCGTGTCCTGGACGCTGTCATCGAATCCATCACCGGTGCTCTGAAAGACGGTGACTCGGTGGTTCTGGTCGGCTTTGGTACCTTCTCGGTCACTGACCGTCCAGCCCGTACCGGTCGCAACCCGCAAACCGGCAAGACTCTGGAAATCCCTGCTGCCAAGAAGCCTGGCTTCAAGGCTGGCAAGGCGCTGAAAGAAGCCGTCAACTGAGACGCTTCCTTCAGGCTTTCGCCTAATCGGATCAGCTCCCGCGGCTGATCCGAACGCGAAGCGGACACGAACATGAAGTCGCCCGCTTCGCCGTTACGAGAAGGCGCATCCCCGGATGCGCCTTTCTTCTATCAGGACTCTACCCACGCTCCGCGGTTGTGCAGCCGCCACAGCCGTTTCTGGGGGACGCATGCTGCAAAATATCAGGGACAATTCACAAGGTTGGATTGCCAAGACCATCATCGGTGTCATCGTGGTACTGATGGCGCTGACCGGTTTCGACGCCATCTTCCAGGCCGTCAGCCACAACAAGGATGCTGCCAAGGTCAACGGTGACACCATCAGCCAGAACGAGCTGAGCCAGGCGGTCGACACGCAACGCCGGCAATTGATGCAACGCCTGGGCAAGGACTTCGATCCTTCCCTGCTGGACGACAAGATGCTCCGCGAAGCCGCGCTGAAGGGGCTGATCGAGCGTCAACTGCTGCTCCAGGGCGCTCACGACGCCAAGTTCTCCTTCTCCGAAGCCGCCCTCGACCAGGTGATCCTGCAGACCCCTGAATTCCAGGTGGACGGCAAGTTCAGTGCCGAGCGCTTCGACCAGGTCATTCGCCAGCTGGGCTATGGCCGTATGCAGTTCCGCGAGATGCTCGCCCAGGAAATGCTGATCGGCCAACTGCGCGCCGGTCTTGCCGGTAGCGGTTTCGTCACTGACACCCAGGTCGACGCCTTCGCCCGCCTGGAAAAGCAAACCCGTGACTTCGCTTCGCTGACCTTCAAGGCCGACCCGGCTGCCGTCAAGGTTACCGACGAGCAGATCAAGGCCCACTACGATCAGCACGCCAAGGAATTCATGAGCCCCGACCAGGTCGTCATCGACTACGTCGAGCTTAAGAAGGCCGCGTTCTTCGATCAGGTCAAGGTCAGCGACGACGAACTGCAGGCGCTGTACCAGAAGGAAATTGCCAACCTCGCCGAGCAGCGCCATGCCGCGCACATCCTCGTCGAAGTCAACGACCAGCAGGACGATGCCCAGGCCAAGGCCCGCATTGCCGATGTCCAGCAGCGCCTGGCCAAGGGCGAGGACTTCGCCGCGCTGGCCAAGGAGTTCTCGCAGGATCCGGGTTCGGCCAACAACGGTGGTGACCTCGGCTATGCCGGCAAGGGTGTCTACGACCCGGCCTTCGAAGACGCGCTGTATGCGTTGAACAAGGACCAGGTGTCCGAGCCGGTGCGTACCGAGTTCGGTTACCACTTGATCAAGCTGCTGGGCGTGCAGGCACCTGAGGTGCCGACCTTCGCCAGCCTGAAGGACAAGCTGACCCGCGAACTGAAGACCCAGCAGGTCGAACAGCGCTTTGTCGAAGCCAGCAAGCAGCTCGAAGACTCCGCCTTCGAAGCGTCCGACCTGGCCCAGCCAGCCCAGGACCTGGGCCTGAAGGTGCAGACCTCGGCGCCGTTCGGTCGCGAGGGTGGCGATGGCATCACTGCCAACCGCCAGGTGATCCAGGCCGCGTTCAGCGCCGAAGTGATGGATGAAGGTGCAAACAGCTCGGCGATCGAGCTGGACCCGGAGACCGTCGTGGTGGTCCGCGTCAAGGAGCATCGCAAGCCTGAACAACTGCCACTGGAAGCTGTTTCTGGTCCGATCCATGATCACCTGGCCCAGGAGCAGGCTACCGCCGCCGTGAAGAGCAAGACCGAGGCCCTGGTCGCCGGCCTGCGCGATGGCAAGGTTGCCTACCAGCCGGTGCAGGACGGCCAGGCCTGGAAAGTCCAGGAAGCGGCTACCCGCATGCAGGAAGGTGTCGACCCGGCCGAGCTGCAGGCGCTGTTCCGCATGAGCAAGCCCGAGGCCAAGGACAAGCCGGTGTACTCCACCGTTACCCTGGCCGATGGCAGTGTCGTCGTGCTGCGCCTCAATGGCGTCAACGAAGGCAGCGCGGCCAGTGCGGAAGAGAAGGGCGAATACCGTCGCTACCTCGCTTCCCGTGCCGGTCAGCAGGACTTCGCGGCCTACCGCAAGCAGCTGGAAGCCAGTGCGGAGATCACTCGTTACTGAGTGGTGCCCGCCGCAACAGGAAAGGCCGCGAGAGCGGCCTTTTTTATTGATCGGGGAATGAGCCCGAGAGGGCGACAACAATCCTGCAGACAAAAGAAAAGGCCGCATTCGCGGCCTTTTCCCTTTCCCGGAGTCTTACTCCGAGATATCGCCCATGGCAGTGGTGTTGAAGCCACCGTCCACGTACATGATTTCACCGCTGACACCCGACGCCAGGTCGGAGCAGAGGAAGGCGCCGGCATTGCCGACTTCCTCGATGGTGACGTTGCGGCGCAGCGGGGTCTGCGCTTCGTTGGCGGCCAGCATCTTGCGGAAGCTCTTGATGCCGGAAGCGGCCAGGGTACGGATCGGACCTGCGGAAATGGCGTTGACGCGAGTGCCTTCCGGGCCGAGGCTGCCGGCCAGGTAGCGAACGCCGGCTTCCAGGCTGGCCTTGGCCATGCCCATGACGTTGTAGTTAGGCATGGTGCGCTCTGCGCCCAGGTACGACAGGGTCAGCAGGCTGCCGTTGCGGCCTTTCATCATTTCGCGACCGGCCTTGGCCAGGGCGACGAAGCTGTAGGCGCTGATGTCGTGGGCGATACGGAAGCCTTCGCGGGTGGTGACTTCGGTGAAGTCGCCGTCCAGCTGGTCGCCCGGGGCGAAGCCCACGGAGTGCACGATGCAGTCCAGGCCATCCCACTTCTTGCTCAGTTCCTCGAAGACCTTGGCGATGTCGTCATCGTTGGCAACGTCGCAAGGGAAGCACAGCTCAGGGTTGGAGCCCCAGCCGGCGGCGAATTCTTCGACACGGCCCTTGAGCTTTTCGTTCTGGTAGGTGAAGGCAAGCTCTGCCCCCTCGCGATGCATGGCGGCAGCGATGCCGGATGCGATGGACAGTTTGCTGGCGACACCGACGATCAGGACGCGCTTACCGGCGAGAAAACCCATGTGTTGTTCCTCTTCAGGTTATATCGACAGCCGTGGGAGCCAGGAAAGCGGCCTCCAGCAGCTGCTGTGTATAAGTATGTTGTGGTGCGGCGAAAATCTCCGCGGCCGGACCTTGTTCCACCACCTGGCCCTGCTTGACCACCATCAACTGGTGGCTGAGCGCCTTGACCACCGCCAGGTCGTGGCTGATGAACAGGTAGGTCAGGTTGTACTTGGTCTGCAGCGCACGCAGCAGTTCCACCACCTGGCGCTGAACCGTGCGATCGAGCGCCGAGGTGGGCTCGTCCAGCAGGATCAGTGCCGGTTTCAATACCAGTGCCCGGGCAATGGCAATCCGTTGTCGTTGGCCTCCGGAAAACTCGTGAGGGTAGCGGTGCCGGGTTTCCGGGTCCAGACCTACTTCCCTGAGCGCCTCCATGATGGCCTGTTCCTGTTCCGCCTCCGTGCCTATCCGATGAATGCGCAGGCCTTCCCCGACAATGTCGCTCACGCACATGCGTGGGCTGAGACTGCCGAAGGGGTCCTGGAAGACCACCTGCATCTCCCGCCGCAGCGGGCGCACCTGCTGCTGGCTCATGCCGTCCAGCCGCTGGTTCTCGAAGCGGATGGCGCCCTTGCTGCCGATCAGGCGCAGGATCGCCAGACCCAGCGTAGATTTGCCCGAGCCACTTTCGCCAACGATGCCCAGGGTCTGGCCTTGGGGCAGGCTGAAGTTGATGCCGTCCACCGCCTTGACGTGGTCGACGGTACGGCGCAGCAGGCCTTTCTTGATCGGGAACCAGACACGCAGGTCCTCGACTTCCAGCAGCGGCGCGCCCTCCGGGTTGGCGGCGGGCTTGCCGCTGGGCTCGGCACCGAGCAGCATTTTCGTGTACGGATGCTGCGGCGCGCGGAACAGTTCTTCACACGACGCCTGTTCGACGATGCAACCGCGCTGCATGACACATACGCGGTGCGCAATTCTTTTCACCAGGTTCAGATCGTGACTGATGAGTAGCAGCGCCATGCCCAGCTTGGCCTGCAAACGCTTCAACAATTCGAGGATCTTCAACTGGACAGTGACGTCCAGGGCGGTGGTCGGCTCGTCGGCGATCAGCAGTTCCGGCTCGTTGGCCAGGGCCATGGCGATCATCACCCGCTGGCGCTGGCCGCCAGAGAGCTCGTGGGGCAGGGCCTTGAGGCGTTTTAGCGGATCCGGGATGCCCACCAGCTCCAGCAGTTCCAGGGTCCGCGCCGTGGCTTCCTTGCCGCGCAGGCCCTTGTGCAGCATCAGCACTTCGTTGATTTGCTTCTCGATGTTGTGCAGCGGGTTCAGCGAGGTCATCGGCTCCTGGAAGATCATCGCGATGCGGTTGCCACGGATATGGCGCATCTTCTTTTCGTCCAGGTGCAGCAGGTCCTGGTTGTCGTAGCGGATGCTCCCGGCCGGGTGCCGCGCCAGCGGGTAGGGCAGCAGGCGCAGGATGGAGTGGGCGGTGACCGATTTGCCCGAACCGCTTTCGCCGACCAGGGCCAAGGTCTCGCCGCGGCGGATATCGAAGCTGACGCTTTCCACCACGCGCTGCTGCTGGGCGCCGCTGACGAACTCGACGGCAAGGTCGCGTACTTCGATCAAGGTGTCCTTGTTCATGTCATTTCCTCGGGTCGAAGGCATCGCGGGCGGATTCGCCGATGAATACCAGCAGGCTGAGCATCAGGGCGAGCACGGCGAAGGCGCTGATGCCCAGCCACGGCGCTTGCAGATTGGATTTGCCCTGGGCCACCAGCTCGCCCAGGGACGGCGCGCCCGGCGGCAGGCCGAAGCCGAGGAAGTCCAGGGCGGTCAGGGTGCCGATGGCGCCGGTGAGGATGAATGGCAGGAAGGTCATGGTCGAGACCATGGCGTTGGGCAGGATGTGCCGGTACATGATCGCCGCGTTCTGCATGCCCAGCGCCCGTGCAGCACGCACGTATTCCAGGTTGCGTCCGCGAAGGAACTCGGCACGGACCACGTCCACCAGGCTCATCCACGAGAACAGCAGCATGATCCCCAGCAACCACCAGAAGTTAGGCTGCACGAAGCTGGCGAGGATGATCAGCAGGTACAGCACCGGCAGCCCCGACCAGATTTCCAGGAAGCGCTGCCCGGCCAGGTCGACCCAGCCGCCATAGAAGCCCTGGAGGGCGCCGGCGATCACGCCGATGATGGAACTGAGCACGGTCAGGGTCAGGGCGAACAGCACCGAGATGCGGAAGCCGTAGATCACCCTTGCCAGCACGTCGCGGCCCTGGTCGTCGGTGCCCAGCCAGTTCTGCGCCGAGGGCGGGGCAGGGGCGGGGACCTTGAGGTCGTAGTTGATGCTCTGGTAGCTGAACGGGATCGGCGCCCACAGCACCCAGCTCTGCTTCTTCTCCAGCAGGTCGCGGATGTACGGGCTCTTGTAGTTGGCTTCCAGGGGGAATTCGCCGCCGAAGGTGGTTTCCGGGTAGCGCTTGAACGCCGGGAAGTACCACTCGCCGTCGTAGCGCACCGCCAGCGGCTTGTCGTTGGCGATCAGCTCGGCACCCAGGCTCAGGCCGAACAGGATCAGGAACAACCATAGCGACCACCAGCCGCGGCGGTTGGCCTTGAAGCGCTCGAAGCGGCGGCGATTGAGAGGGGACAGGTTCATCTCAGTGCTCCCGGCTTTCGAAGTCGATGCGTGGATCGACCAGGGTGTAGGTCAGGTCGCCGATCAGTTTCACCACCAGCCCCAGCAGGGTGAAGATGAACAGGGTGCCGAAGACCACCGGGTAGTCGCGGTTGATCGCTGCCTCGAAGCTCATCAGGCCGAGGCCGTCGAGGGAGAAGATCACTTCCACCAGCAGCGAGCCGGTGAAGAAGATACCGATGAACGCCGAGGGGAAACCGGCGATCACCAGCAGCATGGCGTTGCGGAACACATGCCCGTAGAGTACGCGGTTTGGCGTCAGGCCCTTGGCCTTGGCGGTGACCACGTACTGCTTGTTGATCTCGTCGAGGAAGCTGTTCTTGGTCAGCAGGGTCATGGTGGCGAAGTTGCCGATCACCAGCGCGGTGATCGGCAGGGCCAGGTGCCAGAAGTAGTCGCCGATCTTGCCCCAGGTGCTCAGTTCGTCGAAGTTGCTTGATGTCAGCCCGCGCAACGGGAACCAGTCCAGGTAGCTACCACCGGCGAAGACCACGATCAGCAGGATGGCGAAGAGGAAGGCCGGGATGGCGTAGCCGATGATGATCGCCGAGCTGGTCCAGACGTCGAAATGGCTGCCGTGCCGGGTGGCCTTGGCGATCCCCAGGGGGATCGACACCAGGTACATGATCAGCGTGCTCCACAGGCCTAGGGAGATCGACACCGGGAGCTTCTCGGCGATCAGGTCGACCACCTTGGCATCGCGGAAGAAGCTGTCGCCGAAGTCCAGGCTGGCGTAGTTCTTGAGCATGATCCACAGCCGTTCCGGCGCCGACTTGTCGAAGCCGTACATGCGCTCGATTTCCTTGATCAGTGCCGGATCGAGGCCTTGCGCGCCACGGTAGTTGGAGCCGGCCACGGAGACTTCGGCACCGCCGCCGGCAATCCGGCTGGTGGCGCCCTCGAAGCCTTCGAGCTTGGCGATCATCTGCTCCACCGGGCCGCCGGGCGCGGCCTGGATGATGACGAAGTTGATGATCAGGATGCCGAACAGGGTCGGGATGATCAGCAGCAGGCGCCGCAGGATGTAGGCGAGCATGTCACTGCTCCCCGTGCGCGGCGGCTTCTTCCGCCTCTGTCACCGGGGCGGCCGGCGTCACCTCGGGCTTGATCCACCAGGTGTTGATGCCGATGTCGTACTTGGGCGGCGTGGCAGGGTGGCCGATATGGTTCCAGTAGGCGACGCGCCAGGTCTTGATGTGCCAGTTGGGCACCACGTAGAAGCCCCACAGCAGCACGCGGTCGAGGGCGCGGGTGTGGGCTACCAGGCTCTGCCGCGAGTCGGCATTGATCAGCGATTCCACCAGGCTGTCCACGGCCGGGTCCTTGAGCCCCATGTAGTTGCGGCTGCCGGGGTTGTCGGCGCTGCTGCTCTGCCAGAACTCGCGCTGCTCGTTGCCCGGCGAGTTGGACTGCGGGAAGCCGCCGACGATCATGTCGAAGTCCCGCGAGCGCAGACGGTTGATGTACTCGGCGACGTCGACCCGGCGGATGTTCAGGGTGATGCCGAGGTCGGCGAGGTTGCGCTTGTAGGGCAGGAGGATGCGCTCGAACTCGGTCTGGGCGAGGAGGAACTCGATGGTCAGCGGCTTGCCCTGGGCGTCCACCATCTTGTCGTTCTCGATGCGCCAGCCGGCTTCCTGCAGCAGCTTGTAGGCCTGGCGCTGCTGATTGCGGATCATGCCGCTGGCATCGGTGACCGGGTTCTTGAAGGCTTCGCTGAATACCTGTTCGGGAATCTTGCCGCGCAGCGGTTCGAGGAGCTTCAGCTCGTCCTCGCCAGGCAGGCCCTTCGCTGCCATTTCCGAGTTCTCGAAGTAGCTGTCGGTGCGGGTGTAGGCACCGTTGAACAACTGCTTGTTGGTCCATTCGAAGTCCAGCAGCAGGCTAAGCGCCTGGCGTACCCGTACATCCTGGAACACCGGGCGGCGCAGGTTGAAGACGAAGCCCTGCATGCCGGTCGGCGTGCCATTGGGGATCTCCTCGCGGATCAGGCGCTTTTCCCGTACTGCTGGGATGTTGTAGGCCGTGGCCCAGTTCTTCGCGCTGGTTTCGAACCAGTAGTCGAACTGCCCGGCCTTGAGCGCTTCCAGGGCCACGGTGTTGTCGCGGTAGTAGTCGACGGTGATGGTGTCGAAGTTGTAGAAGCCGCGGTTGATCGGCAGGTCCTTGCCCCAATAGTTCCTGTCTCGCTCAAGGCGGATCGAACGCCCGGGCTTGACCTCGGCGACCTTGTACGGCCCGCTGCCCACTGGGGTTTCCAGCCCGCCCTTGGCGAAGTCGCGGCCCTCCCAGACATGCTTGGGCAGCACCGCGATCTGCCCGAGGATCAGCGGCAGCTCGCGGTTGTTGCCGTGCTTGAACTTGAACAGCACCCGCAGCGGGTCTTCGGCGACCACTTCGGCGACGTCGGCGTAATAGCCGCGGAACAGCGGCGCACCGCTTTTCATCAGGGTGTTGAAGGTGAACACCACATCTTCCGCACGCACCGGCTGGCCATCCTGGAAGCGTGCTTCGGGGCGCAGGTAGAAGCGTACCCAACTGTTGTCCGGAGCCTTTTCGATCTGTTTCGCCAGCAGGCCGTACTCGGTGAACGGCTCGTCGAGACTGGCGCGGGCCAGGGTGTCGTAGACCAGCTCGATGTTGTCCGCCGGCACGCCCTTGCTGATGAATGGGTTGAGGCTGTCGAAGCTGCCGAAGCCATTCTGGCGGAAGATGCCGCCTTTGGGCGCGTCGGGGTTCACGTAGTCGAAATGCTTGAAGTCGGCCGGATACTTCGGCGCTTCGTTGTACAGGGTCAGCGCATGTTGCGGTGCTGCCAGGGTCGGCAGGCTCAGGCCAGCCAGCAGCAGGCCGCCGAGCAACTGGCGCAGACGGGGCATTGGCATCATTGGGCGTTCTCCGAAGGCTTGAGCCACCAGGTATTCAGCCCCAGGGTGTAGGGCGGCGTGGTGACGAAGGCGAACCGGTTGCGGTAGGCCAGGCGGTGATAGTCGAGATACCAGTTGGGGATCATGTAGTGCTGCCACAGCAGCACGCGGTCCAGGGCGCGGGTCGCGGCCACCTGGTCATCGCGGGTCTGCGCGGCGAGCAGGGCGTCGAGCAGGTGGTCGACCACCAGGCTGTTCACGCCAGCGTAGTTCTTGCTGCCCTTGGTGCCGGCCTGGCTGGAATGGAAGTACTGCCATTGTTCGAGGCCGGGGCTGAGGGTCTGGGTCAGGGTCATCAGGATCATATCGAAATCGAACTGGTCGAGACGCTGCTTGTACTGGGCCCGGTCGACAGTGCGCAGACGCGCGTCGATGCCGATGCTGGCGAGGTTCTCCACATAAGGCTGGAGAATCCGCTCAAGGTTCGGATTGACCAGGAGGATTTCCAGCTTGAGTGGCTGGCCATTGCTGTTCAGCAGGCGTTGGCCGCTGAGTTTCCAGCCAGCCTGGCCAAGCAGGTCGAGGGCCTGGCGCAGGTTGTCACGGCCGACGCCACGGCCATCGGTCTGGCTCACCGCGAAGGGCTGGGTAAAGAGCCCGGGCGGCAACTGCTCGCGCCATGGCGCCAGCAGCAGCCATTCCTTGCCCACCGGCAGGCCGTCCGCCGTGAACTCGCTGTTGGGGTAGAAACTGGTGGCCCTGCGATAGGCGCTGCTGAACAGGGCGCGGTTGGTCCACTCGAAGTCGAACATCAGGCCCAGGGCCTGGCGGACCCGGCGATCGGCGAAGGCCGCACGGCGGCTGTTCATGAACAGGCCCTGGGTCTGGGTCGGAATCTGGTGCTTGACCTGCGCCTTTATCACATCGCCGCGCCGCACGGCCGGGAAGTTGTAGCCGTTGGCCCAGTTCTTCGCCTGGTGCTCGATATAGATGTCGAACTCGCCGGCCTTGAAGGCTTCGAAGGCCACGTCGCTGTCGCGGTAGAACTCGTACTCGACGCGGTCGAAGTTGTACTTGCCGCGATTGACTGCCAGGTCCTTGCCCCACCAGTCCTTGACCCGCTCGAACACCAGGCGCCGGCCCGGTTGCACTTCGCTGATGCGATAGGGGCCGCTGCCCAGCGGTGGTTCGAACGTGGTGGCCTTGAAGTCGCGACCTTTCCAGTAGTGCTGCGGCAGTACCGGCATCTCGCCGAGACGGAGGATCAGCAAGGGGTTGCCGGCACGCTTGAAGACGAAGCGGATGCGCTGCGGATTGAGCACGTCGACCCGTTCCACCTCCTGCAGGTTGGTGCGGTAGATCGGGTGACCCTCCTTGAGCAGGGTGCGGTAGGAGAACGCCACATCCGCCGCGGTGATCGGCTTGCCGTCGTGGAAGCGCGCTTCCGGACGCAGGTTGAACACCACCCAGCTGCGGTCCTCGCTGTATTCCACGGAGCGGGCGATCAGTCCGTAGCTGGAAGTCGCCTCGTCGCCGGAAGGGTCGTACTGGCCGGTGCCGACCATCAGGGTTTCATTGAGCTCGTTGACCCCGTACTGCAGGAAGTTCGGCGTGGTCACCGGACTGCTGCCCTTGAAGGTGTAGGGGTTGAGGGTATCGAAGGTACCGAATGCCATGGCGCGCAAGGTGCCGCCCTTGGGCGCTTGCGGATTGACCCAGTCGAAGTGGGTGAACTTGGCGGGGTACTTGAGCGTGCCGAACTGGGCGTAACCGTGACTTTCGGTGATGGTGGCGCCCGCGGGAAAGCTCAAGACCAGGCTGAGTGACAGCAGGAGGGGACGTATCAAGTCGGCGATCCGATCCAGGCGGCTTGGGCTTTATGGTTCCTACAGTAACAGCTTGTATCAGCAGGAAAAAGAGCGCGCCCGTGGCGTCCATGCACCGCCCGTGGGCGGTATCAGTGCGGCAGGTAGACGGTCAGGGTCTGGCCTGGCTTCAGTGCCTGGCCGCTGCGCGGATTCCAGCGTTTGAGGTGTTGCATTTCCACGTTGAAGCGTTTGGCGACCAGGTACAGCGAATCGCCCTTCTGTACCTTGTACTGCGTCGCGCGCTGCTTGCCGTTGGCGGTCGATGAAGAGGGCTTGGCCGCAGACGCCACGGTGATCGGCTGCTTGCTCTGCAGAACCAGCGTCTGGCCAGCTTTCACGCGGTTGCCACTGATCTTGTTCCAGCGCTGCAGGTCCTTGACGCTGACCCGGTTGGCCTTGGCGATGCTGCCCAGACTGTCGCCGCGCTTGACCCGGTAGCGCACGCTGCGGGTCGCCGGGGCGCTGGCTTCGGCCAGCGCCGCCTCGAACACTGCGGCCTTGGGTTGCAGGGCCAGCAGTTCTTCGGGTTTCATGCTCGACAGGCTGCTGGTCAGCAGTTGTGCCTTGGCGGTCGGTACCAGCAGTTGCTGGGGGCCGTCCACGGTCATGCGTTTCTTGAAGGCCGGGTTGAGCTGGAACAGCTCGTCCTCGTCGATCTCGGCCAGGGCGGCGACTCGCGAAAGGTCGAGACGGTCCTTGATCGCGACGGCTTCGAAGTAGGGTTCGTTGGCGATCGGGTTGAGGTTCACACCATAGGCATCCGGCGTCAGTACCACTTGGGACAGGGCCAGCAGCTTCGGCACGTAGTCACGTGTTTCCTGGGGCAGGGGCAGGTTCCAGTAGTCGGTGGGCAGGCCGAGGCGCTCGTTGCGCTCGATGGCCCGGCTGACCGTGCCTTCGCCGGCGTTGTAGGCCGCCAGGGCCAGCAGCCAGTCGCCGTTGAACATGTCGTGCAGGCGGGTCAGGTAGTCCAGCGCGGCGTTGGTCGACGCGGTGATGTCGCGGCGACCATCGTAGAAGCGGGTCTGGCGCAGGTTGTAGTGACGCCCGGTGGACGGGATGAACTGCCACAGGCCGACCGCATGGGCGCGGGAGTAGGCCATGGGGTTGTAGGCGCTCTCGATGGCTGGCAGCAGGGCCAGTTCCAGCGGCATGTCGCGTTCTTCGAGGCGTTCGACGATGTAGTGGATATACAGGCTGCCACGGTCGCCGGCGGTTTCGAGGAAGGTCGGGTTGCTGGCGAACCACAGGCGCTGTTGCTCGATGCGCGGGTTGACGCCGATGTCGTCCTGCAGCTGGAAGCCCTGGCGAATGCGCTCCCAGACGTCCTGCGGCGCCTGCTCCGCAGGCTTGGCCTGGACGAACACAGGCTTGGGCTTGACGCGGGGCTGGACGTGCATGCGAACGCTTTCGTTGTCGCCCATGTGGCTGGTGCTCTGGCAGCCCACGAGAGTGGCTGTCAGGCCGAGCGCAACGGCCTGTGCCAGGCGCGTCAGGGCGACGGGGGTGAAGGTTCTGCGGCTATTGGACGACATTGGCTGGGACAGAGTTCCGGGCGAAAATGTCGGGCGATTCTAGAAAGCGCCCCCAACCGGGTCAACCTTTCAGAACTGTGCGGTCATCAAGCGGCCATCTTCAGAAGCTATCCTTCCATGCCCGCAACCCAGCAAAAACAGCACTTGGCGTAGGGTTTAAGCCCCCCGTCCGTTCGTCTGCTTTTTCTTTAACGGATGTTTCGCCGACCCTCAGGAAGGGGTTGGTCAGGCGCTCAAGGCCGATGGTTGATGGCAACGTGATGCGATTTTCGGCCCGCAAACGGGTAACTTCCTCGAATCGTGCGATAACGTGCGGATTGCTCGGTTCGACCGCACAAGCGAAGCGCAGGTTGCCCAAGGTGTATTCGTGGGCGCAGAACACCTGCGTGGCCTCGGGCAGGGCCGCCAGACGCTGCAAGGAAGCGTGCATTTGTGCGGGTGTTCCTTCGAACAGTCGTCCACAGCCGGCGGCGAAGAGGGTGTCGCCGCTGAACAGCAGGGGTGTCGCCGGCTGGTCGCTGAAGTAGGCGATATGCCCCAGGGTGTGGCCAGGCACCGCGAAGACCTGAAAATCCACGTCGAGCACCCGCACCACGGCGTTGTCTTCAAGTGCCGTGTCCCGCCCCGGGATGTGTTCGCTGGCAGGCCCGCAGACCCGCGCTCCGGTGGCGGCCTTGAGCGCTTCGACGCCACCGACATGGTCATGGTGATGGTGGGTGATGAGGATGTCTTCCAGGCGCCAATCCGCATGCTGTCCAAGCCAGGCGAGCACCGGCGCGGCGTCGCCCGGGTCGACCACGGCGCAGCGGCGGCTGGCGGGGTCCTGCAACAACCAGATGTAGTTGTCACTGAAAGCGGGCAAGGCTTCTATCTGTATCATCGAGCGATTCGCCAAACGTGGGACAAGGGTGCATCTTAGTAGCTATGTGCGCTGTCGAGAACCGTCGAGGGATAACGCAATGACCGATCAAGCCTTCGCCCAGGCCGATCCGCAATGGCTCGAACTGATCAGCCAGGCCCGTGACTGGTTCGCCGGTCCCCTGGGGCAATTGATGCTCGCCGAGGAGCAACGCCTGCTGGAAGAGGAACTGGGCCGCTACTTCGGCGGCTATCTGGTGCATTACGGGCCGTGCGCCGAAGCTCCGCCCACCGCGCCGCAAGTGCAGCGCAACGTGCGCCTCGGCGCACCGCTGCCCGGGGTCGAGATCGTCTGCGAGGAGCAGGCCTGGCCTCTGAGCGAGCACGCGGCCGACGTCGTGGTGCTGCAGCATGGCCTGGACTTCTCGCTGTCGCCCCATGGCCTGCTGCGCGAAGCGGCCAGCAGCGTGCGCCCGGGCGGGCACCTGCTGATCGTCGGGATCAACCCCTGGAGCAGTTGGGGCCTGCGCCGGGCGTTCGCCCACGATGCGTTGCGCAAGGCCCGCTGCATCTCGCCGTCGCGGGTCGGCGACTGGCTCAACCTGCTTGGCTTTGCGCTGGAGAAACGCCGGTTCGGGTGCTATCGTCCGCCGCTTGCCTCGCCGGCCTGGCAGGCCCGGCTGGCGGGGTGGGAGCGTCTTGCCGGACGCTGGCAGGGCTCCGGTGGCGGTGTCTACCTGCTGGTGGCACGCAAGATGGTGGTCGGCCTGCGTCCGCTGCGCCAGGAGCGCCGCGAACCGATGGGCAAGCTGATTCCCTTGCCGCTGGCCAAGGTCAATCGACAGGCCCCCCACCCCGAAGGCAGACCCTTCAACGATGAATAAGGCTGTACATGAGCGATAGCGTGGAGATCTACACCGATGGCGCCTGCAAGGGCAATCCCGGCCCGGGCGGCTGGGGTGTGCTGTTGGTCTACAAGGGCGTGGAGAAGGAACTCTGGGGTGGCGAACGCGAGACCACCAACAACCGCATGGAGCTGATGGCGGCGATCAAGGGCCTCGAATCCCTGCGCCGAGAGTGCGAGGTACTCTTGGTCACCGACTCGCAGTATGTGATGAAGGGCATCACCGAGTGGATGACCAACTGGAAGAAGCGCGGCTGGAAGACTGCGGCCAAGGAACCGGTGAAGAACGCTGACCTCTGGCAGTTGCTCGACGAGCAGGTCAACCGGCACAAGGTTACCTGGAAATGGGTGCGCGGGCACATCGGCCACCACGGCAACGAGCGCGCCGACCAGTTGGCCAATCGCGGGGTCGACGAAGTTCGTGGCCTGCGCTGATGAATCTCCGGGACGCGGCGGCGAAGCTGGGTTAAGATTCGCCGCTTTCAGCAACACGGCAGGAGATCACCGACGTGGATTTGCATGACAACAGGTCGGTAGTCCTCGATACCGAAACCACCGGTATGCCGGTCGGCGATGGCCACCGCATCATCGAGATCGGTTGCATCGAGCTGGTCGGTCGCCGCATGACCGGGCGCCACTTCCACGTCTACCTGCAACCGGACCGTCCGAGTGACGAGGGCGCCATCGGCGTCCATGGCATTACCGACGCCTTCCTCGTGGACAAGCCGCGCTTCGCCGATGTCGCCGACGAGTTCTTCGAGTTCATCCAGGGCGCACGCCTGATCATCCACAACGCGGCGTTCGACGTTGGCTTCATCAACAACGAATACGCCTTGCTTGGCCAGCATGATCGCGCGGATATCTCGCAGCACTGCGAGATCCTCGACACCCTGATGATGGCCCGCGAACGCCATCCGGGCCAGCGCAACAACCTCGACGCGCTGTGCAAACGCTACGGTATCGACAACTCCGGCCGTGAGTTGCACGGCGCGCTGCTTGACTCCGAGTTGCTGGCGGATGTCTTCCTCGCCATGACCGGGGGCCAGACCAGCCTGTCCCTGGCCGGTCATGATGGTGAAGGTGAGGGTGCAGGTACCCAGGGCAGCGAGATCCGTCGCCTGCCGGCGAGCCGCCAGCCGGGCCGCATCATCCGCGCGACCCCCGAAGAGCTGGAGGCCCATGTCGCCCGCCTCGAAGCCGTCGCCAAGTCCGCTGGCGGCCCCGCCCTCTGGCAGCAAATGGCAGAAGCCAACTGAGGCATTTCCCGCACGTCATGGCGGCGACCTTCTACCCTGAAATGAACGGCCCACGAGGCCTCCCGCAGGAAGAAGGTAGCGCCGTCCATGTACAAGGACCTCAAGTTTCCCGTTCTCATCGTTCACCGTGACATCAAGTCCGACACCGTAGCCGGCGACCGCGTCCGCGGTATTGCCCAGGAACTGGCCCAGGACGGTTTCACCATCCTCAGTGCCATCGACTATGCCGAAGGCCGCCTGGTCGCCGCGACCCACCACGGGCTGGCGTGCATGCTGATCGCCGCCGAGGGCGCGGGTGAAAGCACCCACCTGCTGCAGAACATGGTCGAGCTGATCCGCCTCGCCCGTTCTCGCGCACCGCATCTGCCGATATTCGCCCTGGGCGAGCAGGTCACCCTGGAAAATGCCCCTGCCGATGCCATGAGCGAACTGAACCAGTTGCGCGGCATCCTCTATCTGTTCGAAGACACCGTGCCCTTCCTCGCCCGCCAGGTGGCCCGCGCCGCGCACAACTACCTGGATGGTTTGCTGCCGCCCTTCTTCAAGGCGCTGGTGCAGCACACCGCGCAATCCAACTATTCCTGGCACACCCCGGGCCACGGCGGCGGTGTGGCTTACCGCAAAAGCCCGGTGGGGCAGGCCTTCCATCAGTTCTTCGGCGAGAACACCTTGCGCTCCGACCTGTCGGTCTCGGTGCCGGAACTGGGTTCGTTGCTCGACCACACCGGTCCGTTGGCCGAGGCCGAGTTCCGTGCAGCGCGCAACTTCGGCGCCGACCACACCTTCTTCGTGATCAACGGAACCTCGACGGCGAACAAGATCGTCTGGCACTCGATGGTCGGTCGCGACGACCTGGTGCTGGTGGATCGCAACTGCCACAAGTCGGTGTTGCACGCGATCATCATGACCGGCGCGATTCCCCTGTACCTGTGCCCGGAGCGCAACGAACTGGGGATCATCGGGCCGATTCCGCTCAGCGAGTTCAGTCCCGAGTCGATCCAGGCCAAGGTGTTCGCCAATCCTCTGACCAAGGATCGCGAGCCAAGGGTGAAGATGGCCGTGGTGACCAACTCCACCTACGACGGCCTGTGCTACAACGCCGAACTGATCAAGCAGACCCTTGGCAACAGTGTCGAAGTGTTGCACTTCGACGAGGCTTGGTATGCCTATGCCGCCTTCCACGAATTCTTCACCGGGCGCTATGCCATGGGTACCTCGCGCAGCGCAGACAGTCCACTGGTGTTCAGCACCCACTCCACCCACAAGCTGCTCGCTGCCTTCAGCCAGGCCTCGATGATCCATGTGCAGGATGGCGGGCGCCGGCAACTGGATCGCGACCGTTTCAACGAAGCCTTCATGATGCATATCTCCACCTCGCCGCAATACAGCATCCTGGCTTCGCTGGATGTGTCCTCGGCGATGATGGAAGGGCCGGCGGGGCGTTCGCTGCTCCAGGAAATGTTCGACGAGGCCCTGAGTTTTCGCCGCGCCCTGGCCAACCTGCGCGAGCACCTGCCAGCAGAGGACTGGTGGTTCAGTGTCTGGCAGCCGCCGCGGGTCGAGGGCATCCACCGCGTTGCCACCGAGGACTGGCTGCTGGAGCCGCAGGCGCAATGGCACGGCTTCGGCGATGTCAGCGAGGACTATGTGCTGCTCGATCCGATCAAGGTGACCCTGGTCATGCCCGGCCTGGATGCCGGCGGCAGCCTCGATCGGCACGGCATTCCGGCGGCGGTGGTGAGCAAGTTCCTCTGGGAGCGCGGGCTGGTGGTGGAGAAGACCGGGCTGTATTCGTTCCTGGTGCTGTTCTCCATGGGCATTACCAAGGGCAAGTGGAGCACGCTGCTCACCGAACTGCTGGAGTTCAAGCGCAACTACGACGCCAATACCGAGCTGAACCAGAGCCTGCCCTGCGTCGCCAGCCAGGACCCGCAGCGCTATCGCGGCATGGGCCTGCGGGACCTCTGTGACCAGTTGCATGCCTGCTACCGCAGCAACGCCACCGCCAAGCAGCTCAAACGCCTTTACACGCGCTTGCCGGAGGTGGTGATGAAACCCGCCGACGCCTACGACAAGCTGGTGCGTGGCGAGGTCGAAGCGGTACCCATCGAGCACCTGCTTGGGCGTATCGCCGCAGTGATGCTGGTGCCGTACCCGCCGGGCATTCCGTTGATCATGCCTGGCGAACGCTTCACCGAGGCAACGCGCTCGATCATCGATTACCTCGCCTTCGCGCGTGCCTTCGACAGTGGATTCCCTGGCTTCGTGGCTGACGTCCACGGTCTGCAACATGAGGAAATAGATGGCCAGCGGCTCTACACCGTGGACTGCGTCAAGGAGTAGCGGACCCGGTTGGCGGCGTGGTGCTAGAATCCGCCGCTTGAATTCAGGAGGTACACGCGTGCGCAAAGTGGCGGTGGTAATGGCGTTGCTGGCCCTGGCCGGTTGTGACAACGATGCGGAGCGGGTGCACAAGCAGGTCGCCGAACAGCTGCAGAACCCGAAGACGGCCAAGTTCGCCAACGTGCGGTTCAACACCCAGGGCGATATCTGCGGTCAGTTCCGCGGCAAGGACGACGCTGGCAACTACCTGCCGTATCGCAGCTACGTGGCCATCAAGAAGGGCGCGGAATACGACATCATCATCGACGACGGCAGCAACAGCCTGCGCATCCGCGAGGTCTGCGGTGGCGCCGACCTGCAGCGCCGCGCCGATGCCATCGCCGCCGAGCCGGCACCGCAAGGCTGGGATGTGGAGATCGTCCAAGGGCCGAACATGGGCGCGGTGACCGACATGACCGCCCGCCTGATCGAGAAGGGCATCCCGTCCTCCGTGGTCTATCGCGACGGCAAGCCGGTGGTCCTGCTCGGTCCCTACCAGGAAAAGGCCGAGGCCGAGGCCAGCAAGACCGATGTAATGGCTCGCCTGGGTACCGATTCTGTGGTGATCCAGCACGACGCCCCGCGCTGATCAGCCCCGCAGCGCTCTGCGACAGGTGCTCCCGCGTTTGTCGGGCTATGCTCAGGATGAAGCAGTTCCATCGATGAGTGCAGCAACGGTGAGGAGGGGGCCATGTCCACGCTGGAGCGAGCCATTGCGGTTGCAGCCCGGGCCCATGAAGGGCATCGGGACAATGCAGGTGCGGCGTACATCCTGCATCCCTTGCGGGTGATGCTGCGGGTCTCCACCACCGAGCAGCGCATCGTCGCGGTGCTGCACGAGGTGCTGCGGGAGTCCCCCATGACCCTGTCCGACCTGGCGCGCGAGGGGTTCGCGCTGAAGATCCTCGCTGCGGTGCAGGCCCTCAGCCCGCGTGGCGGCGAGAGCGACGAGGATTTCGTCGTGCGCGTAGGCAGCGATCCGCTGGCACGGGTGGTCAAGCTGGCGGACCTGGCCGATGAAAGCGACCTGGCCCGCATCGTCATCCCCGGCCCCGCCGATATCGCCCATCTGCAACGTTGCCAGCAGGCCAGCGCCTACCTGCAGGCGCTGGCCTGAGGTTCAACTGCAGGCCTTGAGATCCACCGGGCCGACGAACTCGTTGCCGTGGCCCATCACGCAGGCCACGCGCTGGTTGCGCTGGCGCTCCCAGGCTTCGGCCGGATAGGTCTTGTTCCACGCTTCGTACAGCTGCCGGTCCTGCCTGGACAGGTTCAGCTTGTACTGCTTGCTCATGTAGAAATAGGTGCGTGCGATCATGCCGCGAATGGACGGCCGCGGCATCACTTTCTTCGCCTTGAAATCGACCTGGGTCAGGCACGAACCGTATTGCCCGTGCTGCTCGGGTAGCCAGCCATAGCTGAAGTTGCTGCGATCGCCGTTGACCTCGCCGATGCTCGGCACCAGGTTGTGCAGGTCGGCCTCTGCGCGTGCGTAGGCTGCGTCGTTGCGCGAGCAATTCTTGCGTCCACCGTTTTGCCAGCACTGGCGCTGATGACCGATCTGCCAGGCCGGGACGATATGTTCCCACTCGATCCGCGCGGCGCGGTTGGCATTCTTGCGCGGGACATACCCGCAACCGGCCAGGTCGACACGATTGCCGTTGTACTTGCAGCCGCAATAGAACTCCGTCGACTGCGGCGCGTAGAGGCGCCAGGCAATCTTCTTGGCTTCGGTGAAGGTACGGGGAGCGTCGGCGTGGGCGGTGAAACTGAACAACAGGCAGGTGGCTGCCAATACCTTGAATCTCATCCGCGTCAGTCTTCCTTCGGCACCGTCCAGAAAATCTGCACGCCACCATCGTCGCGATGGGCGAGGGTGACGTTGTCGTTCTCGGCAATTTCCTCAAGCAGGGTTTCCCAGTCATCCGGGGATTCGTGTTCGAGACGGAAGATCAGTGCCGCCCGGGAACGCTGGGCGGTCGGGGCGTTGATGATTTTCTGGATACGGATGCCCAGTTGCTCATAGCTGCTGGCGGGCGCGGATGCGGAGGAGGTGGCCACGAAAGTGTTCCCTTGTTTTTGCTGTATGCGCATACAGTATTTAACTGTAGGAATTTTCGCAACAGCTGGTCAGTTCTAAGAGCGAATGTGACCACTCGGCTGCGCTTTTGCTGCAAGCCGTCAAAAATAAATCCGCAAGGTTTTGGCAGGCGACCGTGACGCGGAACATAACGCTGGCCCATTGCCTAAACTCTGGAAGGCAACTTCATCGTCGGAAATTCGAATGATTTCCAACGAAAAGTTCGGTTTTCCGAGCGTTTGAGCGACAATCCCCCCGCTCCGGCGCCTGACCGGTCCGCTCGCGGACATTTGACAAAGCTCGGTTCCGTTCCCATAGTGGGGTTACGCAAACGTTTGCGATCCGATAAAAAGCATAAAATGCGGAGTAAACTTCATGCACTTGCCTTCCACCGGACGGGCTCTGGCTGCCTCCTTGCTCATCCTCTGCGTTGCTTTTCCCCTGTCAGCCATTCACGCCGAAGAGCGTCCCAAGGTCGCGCTGGTCATGAAATCCCTCGCCAACGAGTTCTTCCTCACCATGGAAGATGGCGCCAAGGCCTACCAGAAAGAACACGCCAGCGAATTCGACCTGGTGTCCAACGGCATCAAGGATGAATCCGATACCGGCAACCAGATTCGTATCGTCGAGCAGATGATCGTCTCCGGTGTCAACGCCCTGGTGATCGCCCCGGCAGATTCCAAAGCCCTGGTTCCGGTGATCAAGCGCGCCATGGACGCTGGCATCACGGTGGTCAACATCGACAATCGCCTCGACCCCGAGGTGCTGAAAAGCAAGCAGATGAGCGTGCCGTTCGTGGGCCCCGACAACCGCAAGGGCGCGCGCCTGGTGGGGGACTACCTGGCCGCGCGGCTGAAGGTGGGCGACGAGGTCGGTATCATCGAAGGCGTGCCGACGACCACCAACGCCCAGCAGCGCACCGCCGGTTTCAAGGATGCGATGGACGCGGCGCAGATGAAGATCGTCGCGGTGCAATCCGGCAACTGGGAAATCAACAAGGGCAACGCGGTGGCCTCGGCGATGCTCAACGAATACCCGAATCTCAAGGCGTTGCTCGCCGGCAACGACAGCATGGCCCTGGGTGCAGTGGCGGCGGTGCGTTCCGCCGGGCGTACCGGGCAGGTGCAGGTAGTGGGCTACGACAACCTCAAGGCGGTCGCGCCGATGCTGGCAGACGGTCGCCTGCTCGCCACTGCCGACCAGTACGCCGCGCGCCAGGCGGTGTTCGGTATCGAGGCCGCGCTGAAAATGCTCAAGGGCGAGAAGCCCGAGGTGGATGCCGACAACGTCATCCAGACCCCAGTCGACCTGATCACCCGCCAGCCATGAGCGGGCAAGCATTGCTGACCATCAGCGGGGTCGGCAAGACCTACGCCCAGCCGGTACTCGAAGGTATCGACCTGGCCTTGCACCGCGGCGAGGTGCTGGCGCTCACCGGCGAAAACGGCGCGGGCAAGAGCACCCTGTCGAAGATCATCGGCGGCCTGGAGCTTGCGACCGCCGGGCGGATGCATTTCCACGACGAGCCTTACCGCCCTGCCAGCCGCAGCGCCGCCGAGCGCCTCGGGGTGCGCATGGTCATGCAGGAGCTGAACCTGGTGCCAACCTTGAGCGTGGCGGAGAACCTGTTCCTGCACGACTTGCCTGGGCGTTTCGGCTGGATCGATCGCAAGCGCCTGCATGAGCAGGCGCTGGAGGCAATGGCGCGGATGGGCCTGGAAATGATCGACCCGCAGACTCCGGTTAGAGCGCTGGGCATCGGTCATCAGCAGATGGTGGAAATCGCCCGCAATCTGATTGGCGATTGCCATGTGCTGATCCTCGACGAACCTACCGCCATGCTCACCGAGCGTGAGGTCGAGTTGCTCTTCGCCAGAATCGAGACGCTGCGCCAGCAGGGTGTGGCGATCATCTACATTTCGCACCGACTCGAAGAGCTCAAGCGTGTCGCCCAGCGCGTTGCCGTGCTGCGCGATGGTCGCCTGGTCTGCATCGAGCCGATGCAGCGCTACAGCAGCGAGCAACTGGTAAGCCTGATGGTCGGGCGGGAGCTGGGTGAGCATGTCGAGGCGCGGGACCGTCACACCGGTGCGCCGTTGCTGCAAGTGAACGGCCTGGGGCGTGGGGACAAGGTCAACGATGTTTCGTTCGAGGTGCGTGCTGGCGAGGTCTTCGGGCTGTGTGGCCTGGTGGGCTCCGGACGAACGGAATTGTTGCGTTTGATCTACGGTGCAGACCGGGCTGATCGCGGGACGGTGGCATTGGGCGATCCCTTGCGCGTAAGGCGGATCGACTCGCCGATGGCGGCGGTGCGCCAGGGAATCGCCCTGGTCAGCGAGGATCGAAAGGGCGAGGGGCTGCTCCTTGGTGAATCGGTCAGTGCCAACCTGGTGCTGGGCAATTTGAAGGCGGTTTCCCGCGCTGGCGTGCTGGATAGCGAGGGTGAGCGCCAACTGGCCGGGCGCCTTGTCGAGGCCTTGCGTATTCGCAGTGACGGTGTGCAGCAGGCAGTGGGCGAGCTGTCTGGAGGTAACCAGCAGAAGGTGGTGATCGGGCGCTGGCTGGAGCGTGATTGCCAGGTGCTGTTGTTCGACGAGCCGACCCGAGGCATCGATATCGGCGCCAAGCTGGATATCTATGCCTTGCTCGCCAAACTGGCACGCAAGGGGAAGGCGCTGGTGGTGGTCTCCAGCGACCTGCGCGAACTGATGCTGATCTGCGATCGCATCGGCGTACTGTCCGCCGGGCATCTGGTGGGCACCTTCGAGCGTGCTGGATGGAGCCAGGATCAACTGCTGGCCGCGGCATTCTCCGGTTATCAGAAACGTGATGCGCTGCTGTCCGACGCGGCGCTCGGGGTGTCATCATGAAAAGCTCTTCCATTGCCACTTCCGCCAGTGGCAAGCGTTCCGGCAGCCGCCTGGCTCTGGATACCTACCTCGGCCTGGCGGGCGCCTTGCTCTGCCTTATGATCCTGTTTTCCCTGCTCAGCAGCCATTTCCTGTCGTACGCCACCTTCAGCACCCTGGCCAACCAGATCCCCGACCTGATGGTGCTGGCGGTGGGCATGACCTTCGTGCTGATCATCGGTGGCATCGACCTCTCGGTGGGCTCGGTGCTGGCCCTGGCCGCCTCGGTGGTCAGCGTGGCGATGCTCGGCTGGGGCTGGGGCGTGATGCCCGCCGCACTGCTGGGCATGGTCTGTGCCGCGCTGGTCGGTGCGCTGACCGGTTCGATCACCGTGGCCTGGCGGATTCCCTCGTTCATCGTCTCCCTCGGCGTGCTGGAAATCGCCCGTGGTGCTGCCTACCAGTTGACCGACTCGCGGACCGCCTATATCGGCGACGCTCTGGCCTGGTTGTCGGAGCCGATCGCCGTTGGCATTTCTCCGTCCTTCCTGATCGCCCTGGTGGTGATCGTGCTGGCGCAACTGGTGCTGACGCGCACGGTTTTCGGTCGCTACCTGATCGGCATCGGCACCAATGAAGAGGCGGTGCGCCTGGCCGGGGTCGATCCGCGCCCCTACAAGATCCTGGTCTTCGCCCTGATGGGATTGCTCGCCGGGCTGGCCGCGCTGTTCCAGATCTCGCGCCTCGAAGCGGCCGACCCCAATGCCGGCTCCGGACTGGAGCTGCAGGTCATCGCTGCGGTCGTCATCGGCGGGACCAGCCTGATGGGCGGGCGCGGCTCGGTCATCAGCACCTTCTTCGGCGTACTGATCATCTCGGTACTGGCGGCGGGGTTGGCACAGATCGGTGCCTCCGAACCGAGCAAACGCATCATCACCGGGGCGGTCATCGTGATCGCCGTGGTCCTCGACACCTACCGCAGTCGGCGTGCAGGCCGGCGGAACTGAAAGCATGGCAACCATAAAAGACGTCGCCGCACTGGCCGGCATTTCCTACACCACGGTGTCTCACGTGCTGAACAAGACTCGCCCTGTCAGTGAGCCTGTGCGGCTCAAGGTGGAGGCGGCCATTGCTGAACTCGACTACGTGCCCAGCGCCGTGGCGCGCTCGCTCAAGGCGCGCAGCACCGCGACCATCGGCCTGCTGGTGCCGAACAGCGTCAACCCGTATTTCGCCGAGCTGGCCAGGGGCATCGAGGACGCCTGCGAACGCAATGGCTACTGCGTGATCCTGTGCAACTCCGACGACAACCCGCAAAAGCAGCGCAGCTACCTGCGGGTGCTGCTGGAAAAGCGCATCGACGGCCTTATCGTCGCATCGGTGGGCGAGGACCGTGACCTGCTCGACAGCCTGTCCAGCGTGCGTACGCCCATGGTCATCCTCGACAGGGCGCTGGAAGGCGTGGATGCCGATCTGGTGCGAATCGATCATGAGCAGGGTGCCTATCTGGCGACCCGGCATCTGCTTGACCTTGGGCACACAGACATTGCCTGCATCAACGGGCCGGCCGACACCAGCGTGGCAACATTGCGCCTTGCGGGCTTCCATCGGGCCTTGAACGAGGCCGGGGTGAAACCGGAGGCGGGGCGGGTGGTGAACAGCGATTTCACCAGTCTCGGCGGCTACGGCGCGGCGGCGAACTTGTTGCGCGGCAGCCGGCCCACGGCGATTTTCGCCGGCAACGACATGATCGGCATGGGGGTGCTGCGCGCTGCGGCGGAACGTGACATCAGTGTGCCGGATGAGCTCTCGGTGATCGGTTTCGATGACATCCAGATGTGCCAGTACGTCTATCCGGCGCTGACCACCGTGGGGCAATCCATTCGCGATCTGGGGGAAATGGCCGCGTCGGTGCTGTTGCGGCGCATCAGCGGGCCAGGGCCTGTGGCGGTGGAGCAACGTATCGTCGCGCCGAAGATCGTCCTGCGCGAGTCCACCGGTCCGAGTCCGGATCTGTTCAGTGAGCAGCGTTGAAGGTATGTCATGCACGGCAGGGTAGTGGTGGTGGGCAGTCTCAACATGGACCTGGTGACCCGTGCCGAGCGCCTGCCGCGGGCAGGGGAAACCTTGGCCGGGGAATCGTTCACCACGGTTCCCGGTGGCAAGGGCGCCAACCAGGCTGTTGCTGCAGCGCGTCTCGGTGCATCGGTGGCGATGATCGGCTGTGTCGGCGACGACGCTTATGGTCGGCAATTGCGTGACGGATTGGTAGCCGAGGGCATCGATAGCCAGGCGGTGGAGGTGGTTGCCGGTGTATCCAGCGGTGTGGCGCTGATCGTGGTGGATGCTGCCAGCCAGAATGCCATTGTCATCGTCGCCGGCAGCAACGGCTGCTTGTTGCCAGACTCGATCGCGCGCTTCGACGCCTTGCTACAGGATGCCGATGCCATCGTCTGTCAGATGGAGGTTCCGCCACAGACGGTGGCCTACGCACTGGCACGAGGGCGGGCCCTGGGCAAGACGGTGATTCTCAATCCGGCGCCGGCTACCGGCCCGCTGCCGCTGGAGTGGCTGGCGAACATCGACTACCTGATCCCCAACGAAAGCGAGTCGTCGGCCCTGACGGGGCTGCCAGTGACGGACCTGTCATCGGCCGAGGCGGTGGCCCTGCATCTTCGTGATCTGGGTGTCGCTCGGGTGATCGTGACCCTGGGGGCAGAGGGGGCTTTGCTGGTCGGTGCGGAAGGTAGCGAGCACTTTGCTGCGCCCGTGGTACAGGCGGTGGACACCACGGCAGCAGGGGATACCTTCGTGGGTGGATTCGCCGCAGCGCTGGCACGGGGATGCAGCGAACGCGAGGCGATCCTGTTCGGTCAGCGAGCCGCGGCGATCTCGGTTACTCGCGCAGGGGCTCAGCCGTCGATTCCGGGGTTGGCTGAGCTCGGAGCGTGAGGTCATGGGAGGGAGCGGACACCGGCTCGTGCCGGTAGCGCTCGAAGACCTGGTCAATGAAGGTGCGCGCGGCATCGCTGCCCATTTCCTTGACTAGCAGGTCGATCGCGATAAGGGTCAGTTCTTCCGCTGTTCCCGGGCTGTAGGCGCTCTGGCCTTCGGGCCATTTCACCTTGATGTCGGCATCGATGCTGTGGCTGGTCATGGTGGTCTCGGAGCGGCCCATACGAGATAGGATGAAACGCCAGGCCAATGGCGTTTCGGCGGCTGTGGGCCAAGTAGCACCGCCATTACTCCAGTTTAACCAGCCTTGTCCGCTAGCCGCTCTGCGACTTAGGCATAAGGATGCCTGCGTGGCAAACTAAAGGTATTTCGCCCGGCAGGATGGCAGCATGAATATCGATCTCAATGATCCGCAGCAATTCACCCTTGAGCAAGTGCGCCAGTTGATCGCCAATGGCAATGGAGCAAGACACAACCAGTTGCGGGTCAACCGCGGTGGGCAGGCCTGGCTATCCGAGGTGGTCGGTGGTGCTCAGCTCGATGGGCTTCTGTTTCGCCTGGAAACCTGGGCGGCCGGCTCCGGCTGTGTCGGTCCCGCTGCCGCCGAGGATGAGCGCTGGGTCCAGCAGGTGTTCAAGGCCTTGCAGGACAACTGGCCAAAGCCTGCTAGCGACTATATTGACCTGTATTGACGCGGTGCGCTGACGCAAAATCCAGACACGATTGTCATTTCCTCTGGTCGGGGGAGTCAGGCAGACTGACTCGATTTTGCAACAACAGGCTTCAAATGCTGTCGGATAAGGCAGCATCCGTACCCCTAAGGAGAGTTCATGTTTCCCATGCGTGCATCACTGGTAACCCTGCTGGCCGCCGCGGTCCTGGCAGGTTGCAGTAGCGGCGGCAGCGCCTCGAAGGCGCCCGAGCCCGTAGTGGCCGCTACCACCGATGGCCGTTGCGACGCCAGCGGCGCGGGCTTCGCCGTGGGCAAGTCGGCTTCCGCCGATCTGCTGGAGCAGGCGCGCAAGGCAAGCGGCTCGCAATTGGCCCGTATCCTCAAGCCAACCGATGTGATCACCCTGGAGTACCGCTCCGAGCGTCTGAACATGCATGTCGACGACAAGGGCGTGGTCAGTCGGGTCAACTGCGGTTGACCGGCACGTAGGCATAAAAAAACCCGTCGCGAGCGACGGGTTTTTTATTCGGCAGAGAACTTACTCTGGGCGAACCTGTGCAGCCTGCATGCCCTTCTGGCCTTTTTCGGCCACGAAGGAAACGGACTGGCCTTCCTTCAGGGATTTGAAGCCGTCCGATTCGATGGCCTTGAAGTGTACGAACAAGTCGTCGCCGCCACCTTGAGGAGTGATGAAGCCGTAGCCTTTCTCATCGTTGAACCATTTGACGGTGCCGTTTTGGCGATTGGACATGGGGTGTATCTCCAGGAAAACTTGATTTTCGGTAGTGCGGTGTCGCCGAGAGCCAACAGGATGCACTCGGACATCATAGTCGAATTATTCGCGCGTGGTGGCTTTTCGCTTCAGCGAATGCTGATCTGGCGCAAGGGTGTGCCTGATCGCCTTCATTTTTTTGGCGGGCATGCCGTCTTCACTGCAGTCTGGGCGCGTTGCATGAGCGCGGCGTCAACGCCGGTGGTGCTGTCCAGGGCTGCAATTTCCTTGTCGGTGAAATTCTTTTCAATGGCTTCCTTGCCGCACTTGCAGTGACCGTTGGCGGTCTTGGCATCGACGCCTTGTCCGTTCGCGGCCTGAATGCATTGATCCATATAGGTGCCTTCCTTGCCGGGAGGAAACTTGCCGGCATTGGCGGCCAAAGGCATCAGCAGGGCTCCGGCGGCGGCCAGGGCGAGGAGGGAATGAAGGCGCATAACCAGGTACTCCTTGGTAGTCGGTCTCATGGAAGAGTAGGACGCTTCAGAAACTCTGAGCGGAAAAAATCCGTAGGAGTTCACCGACGTAGCCTTTTTCCAAATATTTCCACTTGTCGGCACTCCAGTCCCTCGCAGGTGCCGATCCGTGTGCTAGCATGCCCGGCTCGGGTTCAGCGAACCTCTGTTTCGCGCGTTCCCGGACCATTTCTGTTCCAGTCACTCTGGTTCGTTCCCTGGCAGGCATCCGACTTCTGCCACTGTGAGGCAGGCCTTCCGCAAGGAGGGACAGGGGCGAATCGCGTACTGGCTCATCCCAACCCACGTGACCTTTGGTAGGGGTCACCACTAGGAGAGGAGGCGCCATGCCCGTAATTACTCTTCCCGATGGCAGTCAACGCACGTTCGACAAGGCGGTTACCGTCGCCGAGGTCGCCGCATCCATTGGCGCAGGCCTGGCCAAGGCCACCCTGGCCGGCAAGGTCGATGGCAAGCTGGTCGACGCTTGCGACCTGATCGAACACGACGCCCGTCTGCAAATCATCACGCCCAAGGACGAAGAGGGGCTGGAAATCATTCGTCACTCCTGCGCGCACCTGGTCGGTCACGCGGTGAAACAGCTGTACCCGACCGCAAAGATGGTCATCGGTCCGGTCATCGACGAAGGCTTCTACTACGACATCGCCTACGAGCGTCCTTTCACGCCGGAAGACATGGCAGCGATCGAGCAGCGCATGCAACAGCTGATCGACAAGGACTACGACGTCATCAAGAAGGTCACCCCGCGCGCCGAGGTGATCGAGGTGTTCCAGGCCCGTGGCGAGGACTACAAGCTGCGTCTGGTCGAGGACATGCCGAATGAGCAGGCCATGGGCCTGTACTACCACGAAGAATACGTCGACATGTGCCGCGGTCCGCACGTGCCGAATACCCGTTTCCTCAAGTCGTTCAAACTGACCAAGCTGTCCGGTGCCTACTGGCGCGGCGATGCCAAGAACGAGCAGTTGCAGCGTGTCTACGGTACCGCCTGGGCCGACAAGAAGCAGCTGGCCGCCTATATCCAGCGCATCGAGGAAGCCGAGAAGCGCGATCACCGCAAGATCGGCAAGCGCCTGGGCCTGTTCCATCTCCAGGAAGAAGCGCCGGGCATGGTGTTCTGGCACCCCAATGGCTGGACCCTGTACCAGGTTCTCGAGCAGTACATGCGCCAGATCCAGCGCGAGAACGGCTACCTGGAGATCAAGACTCCGCAGGTCGTCGATCGCACCCTGTGGGAAAAGTCCGGTCACTGGGCCAACTACGCCGACAATATGTTCACCACCCAGTCGGAAAACCGCGACTACGCGGTCAAGCCGATGAACTGCCCATGCCACGTGCAGGTATTCAACCAGGGTCTGAAGAGCTACCGCGAGCTGCCGCTGCGTCTGGCCGAGTTCGGTGCCTGCCACCGCAACGAGGCGTCCGGTGCGCTGCACGGCATCATGCGCGTGCGTGGCTTCACCCAGGACGACGCGCACATCTTCTGCACCGAAGAGCAGATGCAGTCGGAATCGGCGGCTTTCATCAAGCTGACCATGGACGTCTACTCTGACTTCGGCTTCCAGGACATCCAGCTCAAGCTGTCCACTCGTCCGGAAAAACGTGTCGGCTCCGACGAGCTGTGGGATCGTGCCGAAGCCGCATTGGCAGCTGCTCTCGACAACGCCGGCCTGCCGTATGATCTGCAGCCGGGTGAGGGCGCCTTCTACGGTCCGAAGATCGAGTTCTCGCTCAAGGACTGCCTGGGCCGTGTCTGGCAGTGCGGTACCCTGCAGCTGGACTTCAACCTGCCGATCCGTCTTGGCGCCGAATACGTCTCTGAAGACAATGGCCGCAAGCATCCCGTGATGCTGCACCGGGCGATCCTCGGTTCGTTCGAGCGTTTCGTCGGAATCCTGATCGAGCACTACGAGGGCGCGTTCCCGGCCTGGCTGGCGCCAACCCAGGCGGTGATCATGAATATCACCGACAAACAGGCCGAATTTGCTCAGCAGGTGGAAAAAACCCTGTCCAATAGCGGATTCCGTGCCAAGTCCGACTTGAGAAATGAAAAGATCGGCTTTAAAATCCGCGAGCATACCTTGCTCAAGGTTCCCTATCTCTTGGTTATTGGAGATCGGGAAGTCGAAACGCAAACTGTCGCTGTGCGTACCCGTGAAGGTGCTGACCTGGGTTCCATGCCCGTCGCCCAGTTCGCGGACTTGCTTGCGCAAGCGGTTTCCCGGCGTGGTCGCCAAGATTCGGAGTAATTACCATTAAGCGTGATATGAGACAGGATAAACGAACTGCACCGAAGGCCCCGATCAACGAGAATATCTCGGCACGCGAGGTTCGGTTAATTGGCGCTGACGGCGAGCAGATTGGCATCGTCTCGATTGATGAAGCGCTTCGTATCGCTGATGAAGCGAAGCTGGATCTGGTAGAAATTTCTGCTGACGCTGTACCCCCTGTCTGCCGTGTCATGGACTACGGCAAGAGCCTCTTCGAGAAGAAGAAGCAGCAGGCTGCGGCGAAGAAGAACCAGAAGCAGATCCAGATCAAAGAAATCAAGTTTCGTCCAGGGACGGAGGAAGGGGATTACCAGGTAAAACTACGCAACCTGGTACGTTTCCTTAGTGATGGGGACAAGGCCAAGATCTCTCTGAGATTCCGTGGCCGTGAGATGGCTCACCAGGAGCTGGGCATGGAGCTGTTGAAGCGGGTCGAAGCCGACCTCGCCGAATACGGCACCGTTGAGCAGCATCCGAAGATGGAAGGACGCCAGCTTATGATGGTCATCGCCCCCAAGAAAAAGAAA
This sequence comes from Pseudomonas ulcerans, assembly GCF_036324125.1. Classification (NCBI taxonomy): domain Bacteria; kingdom Pseudomonadati; phylum Pseudomonadota; class Gammaproteobacteria; order Pseudomonadales; family Pseudomonadaceae; genus Pseudomonas; species Pseudomonas ulcerans. The sequence goes on from NZ_JAZDQN010000001.1 coordinate 351,351, forward strand.
TAACCACCAGGGCACGGCAGGCCTTGCGGTTATGTTTATCCACTGAATGCGGAGTATCCGAACATGCCAAAAATGAAAACCAAGAGCGGTGCAGCGAAGCGTTTCCTGAAAACTGCTTCCGGCTTCAAGCACAAGCACGCTTTCAAGAGCCACATCCTGACCAAAATGTCGACCAAGCGTAAGCGTCAACTGCGTGGTAGCAGCCTGCTGCACCCGTCGGACGTTGCAAAAGTCGAGCGCATGCTGCGCGTACGTTAATTTCGGTCAAAGATAGAGGATATAACTCATGGCTCGTGTAAAGCGTGGCGTCATCGCTCGTAAGCGTCACAAGAAAATTCTGAAACTGGCTAAAGGCTACTACGGCGCGCGTTCCCGCGTATTCCGTGTTGCCAAGCAAGCGGTCATCAAGGCAGGCCAATACGCCTACCGCGACCGTCGTCAGAAAAAACGTCAGTTCCGCGCTCTGTGGATCGCCCGTATCAATGCTGGTGCTCGTAACAACGGTCTGTCCTACAGCCGTCTGATCGCCGGTCTGAAAAAGGCGTCCATCGAGATCGACCGTAAGGTTCTGGCTGATCTGGCAGTGAACGAAAAAGCGGCGTTTGCTGCGATTGTCGAGAAAGCTAAAGCCGTCCTGGCTTAAGTACCCACGACAATCATTCGCCGTCGAATCCGGCGGCGAATGTTAAACGTCATAAATAGGGGAAGAGCCTGTAAGCTCTTCCCCTATTTCGTATCTGGAGTCTGTACATGGAAAACCTGGATGCGCTGGTCTCCCAAGCCCTGGAGGCTGTGGAACGCGCTGAAGACATCAATGCCCTGGAGCAGATCCGGGTTCAATTCCTTGGCAAGAAAGGCGAACTGACCCAGGTGATGAAGACCCTGGGCAACCTGCCTGCCGATGAGCGTCCGAAAGTCGGCGCCCTGATCAACGACGCCAAGGAACGCGTCACCGAAGTGCTCAATGCGCGCAAGACTGCCTTCGAAGAAGCTGAGCTCAGTGCTCGCCTGGCGGCCGAATGCATTGACGTGACCTTGCCGGGCCGTGGCCAGACTTCCGGTGGTTTGCACCCGATCACCCGTACTCTCGAACGCATCGAGCAGTTCTTCACCCACATTGGCTACGGCATTGCCGAAGGCCCCGAGGTCGAAGACGACTACCACAACTTCGAAGCGCTCAACATTCCCGGCCACCACCCGGCTCGGGCAATGCACGACACCTTCTATTTCAATGCGAACATGCTGCTGCGCACCCACACCTCGCCGGTGCAGGTGCGGACCATGGAGTCCTCGCAGCCGCCGATCCGCATCGTCTGCCCGGGCCGCGTCTATCGCTGCGACTCGGACCTGACCCACTCGCCGATGTTCCACCAGGTCGAAGGCCTGCTGGTCGATCGCGACATCAATTTCGCCGACCTCAAGGGCACCATCGAGGAATTCCTGCGGGTGTTCTTCGAGAAAGAACTGGCGGTCCGCTTCCGTCCGTCCTTCTTCCCCTTCACCGAGCCTTCGGCTGAAGTCGATATCCAGTGTGTGATGTGCAGCGGCAAAGGCTGCCGCGTGTGCAAGCAGACCGGTTGGCTGGAAGTCATGGGCTGCGGCATGGTGCATCCGAACGTGCTGCGCATGTCCGGCATCGACCCCGAAGAGTTCTCTGGCTTCGCCTTCGGCATGGGTGCCGAGCGCCTGGCCATGCTGCGCTATGGCGTCAACGATTTGCGTCTGTTCTTCGACAACGACTTGCGGTTCCTTGCGCAATTTCGCTAGGTCGCGCACCCGTAACGAATCTTTCAGGAGAGCAGGATGAAATTCAGTGAAAAGTGGCTGCGCGGTTGGGTCAACCCGCAGGTTTCCCGTGACGAGCTGGTGGCTCGTCTGTCGATGGCAGGTCTTGAAGTCGACAGCGTGACCCCGGCCGCCGGCCAATTCAGCGGTATCGTGGTGGGCGAGGTGCTGAGCACCGAGCAACATCCCGACGCCGACAAGCTGCGCGTGTGCCAGGTGAGCAACGGCAGCGAGACCTTCCAGGTCGTCTGCGGTGCGCCGAATGTGCGCCCGGGCCTGAAGATCCCATTCGCCATGATTGGCGCCGAGCTGCCAGGCGACTTCAAGATCAAGAAGGCCAAGCTGCGCGGTGTCGAATCCAACGGCATGCTGTGCTCGGCTTCCGAACTGCAGATCAGTGACGACAACGACGGCCTGCTGGAACTGGCCGCCGATGCCCCGGTCGGCCAGGATATCCGTGAGTACTTGGATCTCGACGACGCCAGCATCGAGGTCGACCTGACCCCGAACCGCGGTGACTGCCTGTCCCTGGCCGGTCTGGCCCGTGAAGTCGGCGCCTTGTACGCCGCGCCGGTCACCCGTCCGGTAGTGCCTGCCGTCGCGCCGGCCCACGACGAAGTACGTCCGGTTGACGTCCTCGCGCCAGCCGCCTGCCCACGCTACCTGGGCCGGGTGATCCGCAATGTCGACCTGTCGCGTCCGACCCCGCTGTGGATGGTCGAGCGCTTGCGTCGTGCCGATGTGCGCAGCATCGACGCTGCAGTCGACATCACCAACTACGTGATGCTCGAACTGGGCCAGCCGCTGCACGCCTTCGACCTCGCCGAGATCAACGGCGGCATTCGCGTGCGCATGGCCGAAGAGGGCGAGAAGCTGGTCCTGCTGGACGGCCAGGAAGTGACCCTGCGTGCCGACACCCTGGTCATCGCCGACCACAGCCGTGCCCTGGCCATCGCTGGCGTGATGGGTGGCGAGCACAGCGGCGTGTCCGCGACCACCAAGGACATCTTCCTGGAAAGCGCGTTCTTCGAGCCGATTTCCGTTGCCGGCAAGGCCCGTTCTTATGGCCTGCACACCGATGCCTCGCACCGCTACGAGCGTGGCGTCGACTCGCAACTGGCCCGTGAAGCCATGGAACGCGCCACCGGCCTGATCCTGGAGATCGTCGGCGGCGAAGCCGGCCCGGTCATCGAGACCCTGAGTGCGCAGCACCTGCCACAAGTCGCTCCGATCACCCTGCGTGCCGAACGCATCAGCCAGATGCTGGGCATGGAAATGGCCAGCGCCGAAGTCGAGCAACTGCTCAACGCCCTGGGTCTGAAAACCAGCGCCGGGGAAGGGCAGTGGCAGGTCGAAGTGCCGAGCCATCGCTTCGACATCAGCCTGGAAGTCGACCTGATCGAAGAGCTGGGCCGTCTCTACGGCTACAACCGCCTGCCGGTCCGTTATCCGCAAGCGCGCCTGGCCCCGCAGGCTCGTGCCGAAGCCCGTGGCGAGCTGCCGGCCCTGCGTCGCCTTCTGGTTGCCCGTGGCTACCAGGAAGCGATCACCTACAGCTTCATCGACCCGAAACTGTTCGAACTGTTCACGCCTGGCGTCGAGCCGCTGCTGCTGGCCAACCCGATCTCCAGCGACATGGCCGCCATGCGTTCGTCCTTGTGGCCGGGCCTGGTCAAGGCGCTGCAGCACAACCTCAACCGCCAGCAGGATCGCGTACGCCTGTTCGAAAGCGGTCTGCGTTTCGTCGGTCAGCTCGACGGCCTGCAACAGCAGCCGATGCTCGCTGGCGTGGTCTGCGGCAGCCGCCTGCCGGAAGCCTGGGCCAACGGTCGTGACGGCATCGACTTCTTCGATGTGAAAGCAGATGTCGAAGCGTTGCTGAACGCTTCTGGCTCGCTGGGCGAATTCACCTTCGCTGCCGGCAAGCATCCGGCTCTGCACCCGGGGCAGACTGCACGTATCGAGCGTGATGGTCGTGAAGTCGGTTACCTGGGCGCGCTGCACCCGGAGCTGGCCAAGACCCTGGGGCTGGAGCGGAGTGTGTTCCTCTTCGAGCTGGTGTTGGGCGAAGTGGTGGAAGGGCGCCTGCCGAAGTTCCACGAGCTGTCGAAGTTCCCGGAAGTTCGTCGTGACCTGGCACTGATTGCCGGTCGTGATGTTGCCGCGAGCGCAGTGCTCGAAGTAATTCGTGACAATGCAGGTGAATGGCTCACGGACCTCAGGCTGTTTGACGTCTACCAGGGTAAAGGCATTGATCCTGATAGAAAAAGCCTGGCGGTCGGCTTGACCTGGCAACATCCATCGCGCACTCTTAACGACGATGAGGTGAACGCCACGACCCAAAACATCCTCACCTCGCTCGAACAAAGGTTGAACACCACGTTAAGGAAATAGCGTATGGGTGCTCTGACGAAAGCTGAGATGGCAGAACGGCTGTACGAGGAGCTGGGCCTGAACAAGCGTGAGGCCAAGGAATTGGTCGAACTGTTCTTTGAGGAAATCAGGCACGCTCTTGAAGACAACGAGCAGGTCAAATTGTCCGGATTCGGCAATTTCGACCTGCGCGACAAGCGCCAGCGTCCGGGACGCAACCCGAAAACCGGGGAAGAAATCCCGATCACGGCACGCCGCGTCGTCACCTTTCGTCCAGGGCAGAAACTGAAGGCCCGGGTTGAGGCTTATGCTGGAACCAAGCCATAACGACGAACTCCCGCCTATCCCGGGAAAACGCTACTTCACCATTGGTGAAGTGAGTGAGCTTTGTGCGGTGAAGCCGCACGTGCTGCGTTACTGGGAGCAGGAGTTTCCCCAGCTCAACCCGGTCAAGCGCCGCGGAAACCGCCGTTATTATCAGCGCCAGGACGTGCTGATGATCCGCCAGATCCGCGCCTTGCTGTACGACCAGGGCTTCACCATCGGCGGTGCGCGTCTGCGCCTTTCCAGTGATGAAGCCAAGGACGACACCACCCAGTACAAACAACTGATTCGACAGATGATTGTCGAACTGGAGGATGTGCTGGTGGTCCTGAAGAAGTGACCCAAGGTGGGTTTTGATGGGGTTATGAAAATAATCCTTCCAAAATTCAAAAGCTTAAGGTAGATTCTTCAACGCTCTCAGCAACATCGAGAGCAGTGTCGGGGCGTAGCGCAGCCCGGTAGCGCACTTGCATGGGGTGCAAGGGGTCGAGTGTTCGAATCACTCCGTCCCGACCAAAAAATCCCTAGAGATCCAGTTACTTATCGGTGACTGGATTTTTTAATCCGATGGTGAATAGAGATTCAGTCCACCTCGGTAGTGATGTTGTAGTTTTGCGGGAATAGCTCAGTTGGTAGAGCACGACCTTGCCAAGGTCGGGGTCGCGAGTTCGAGTCTCGTTTCCCGCTCCAAATATCGATCTACAGGTTTCCATTGGAGTCTGTAAAGTCGTTGAAAAAAGCACCGAAACAGATGTGCGAAACACACTCATAGGTGCTAGATCAAACGCCCCGACTTGTTCGGGGCGTTTGTTTTTGTACTGGAGAAGGCTCTTCAGCCCATCAATGCCCAGTTACCGGTGCGTGGCGTGCCATCAACTCCACCATGCAGTCGATGAATACCCGCAGCTTCGCGCTGACATGACGATTGGGTGGAAAGGCCAGGTAGATCGGCATGCTCTCGAGAGCCCAGTCTGTGAACAATTCCACCAGTTCCCTGCGCGTCACGGCATCCTCCGCCATGTATCGGGGAGCCACGGTCCCCATGCCAGTAATCCCGGCAGCCAGGTAGGCGTTGCCGTCATCCACCGTGAGTACAGGGCGGCCACGGACCTGCTGTGTTTCTTCTCCCTTCTTCATTACATGGGAAAGCGGCTTTCCGGTGCGCACCCAGAAGTAGCCGACGGTGCGGTGCTGGCTGTCTTCAAGGTCACGAGGGTGGGCCGGTACGCAATCGCTCATGTGCAGTGTGCCGGCGGCCTTGCTGAAGCTACCGGTCTCCACCACGCGAACGAAAGTTTGCATTGCGTCGAAACGGTCCATGACATCTCCTGGGTTACCAGACGTTTTTCAGCGCGTGGCAGCGCCAGCGGTGCTTCGGCGTGTTGAGGAGGTTGCGCAAGAGGGGGTGGTCTTCTCGATACTTTAATTTTATAGCGTTGTATTTTTGTGTATCGTTAAACGGCTTGCTCTCCTCGAATTTAGATAATATGTTAACTAAAACAAGAATCCCGGAGGCGCCATGTTCCTGTCAGCGAACGAGCAGGTTGGATTCGAACGCTGGTGTCAGTCATTGCGCAGCATCTGTGGCAATTTCAGCACCCTGCCTTCCAGCCTGACCCGCCATTTCATCGGCGAGATCCACAGCCAGACCATAGGCGCACTGGACACCGCCCATATCCGTACCAACGCACGCTTGATCAGCCGCGAGCTGATCGGCGTCGACAGTGACGACAGCCATTGCTTCCTCATCTACCAGCGCAGCGGCCGCCAACGCATTCGCCAGGCCGGCATGGAAGTGGAACTGGGCCCTGAAGACATCGCCCTGGTCGACTCGGCGCGGCTGTTCGAGATCGAGCCCCTGGGCCTGGTGGAAAACGTTTCGGTGCACCTGTCGCGGGATATCGTCACCCGCCAGTTCAAGGGCGATAACCTGTTCGGCAAGCTGTCGCGCAACAACGTGTCCAGCCGCATGGTGCGCTCGCTGGTGCAGTCCATCGGCATGCTCGGCGATGGCGCGGCCAACGGCGACGACGGCCAGGCGATCCAGAGCGCGCTGGTGTCCCTGGTGCTGCCGGCGATGTCCGGGCAGGTGCAGGGCGAGGGGCACCTGCTGGAAAGCAACAGTCTGTTCGCCACCGCGCTGCATCTGATCGAAGAATCCCTGCAGGATATCGACCTCGGTCCTGCGTACCTGGCGGACCAGTTGCACACCTCGGTGCGCAGCCTCTACCGCTTGTTCGAGGAACACGGCGAGAGTGTCTCGCGCTATATCCTGCGCACTCGCCTGACGAAGGTGGCCCATGACCTGTGCAGCCACACCCTGCGCAGCCAGTCGATCACCCAGATCGCCTTCAAGTGGGGCTTCGTCGATGTCGCCCATTTCAGCCGGGCGTTCAAGCGCCAGTTCGAGGTTTCTCCCCGCGATTACCGGGCTCACGCCTTCCAGGTGTGAGCCTTGGCAAAAAATGCCAACTGCGTTGGCGGTCACAGTCAAGCGCAGCCCCGCGGCAGATTTTCTAATACCCCTACAAAGCCTAGTGCGAGACCCACGGCCTCAGCCTGTGCCGTGGGCGCATAACAACAATAAATGTGTCGCTGGAGTCCGAAACACATGAAAACCCTCTTTCTGCTGGCGGGTCTCCCGTTGTTGCTGTCCACCCTGCCTGCCGCGGCCGCAGACAGCAGCCACCCCGCCCAGGTCGACGCGAAACGCCTGACCAACGCCAACCTCGAACCCGGCAACTGGATGAGCCACGGTCGTACCTACGACGAGCAGCGCTACAGCCCGCTGGACGCCGTGAACGACAAGAACGTCGGCCAGCTCGGCATGGCCTGGACCACCCGCCTGGATATCGACAGCGGTACCGAAGCCACGCCCATCGTGGTCGACGGGGTGATGTACACCACCGGTGCCTTCAGCATCGTCTATGCGATGAACGCGGCGACCGGCGAGATGCTGTGGAAGTACGATCCCCATGTGCCACCAGAAAATCTCAGCCAGGGCTGTTGCGGCCCGGTCAACCGCGGTGTCGCGGTGTGGGAGGGCAAGGTCTATGTCGGCAGCTTCGACGGTCGCCTGATCGCCCTCGATGCGGCCACCGGCAAGGAAGTCTGGTCGGTGGACACGGTGATCGACCGCAAGAAGAGCTACTCCATCACCGGTGCGCCGCGCATCGTCAAGGGCAAGGTGCTGATCGGCAACGGCGGCGCCGAGTTCGGCGTGCGCGGCTATGTCACCGCCTACGATGCCGAGACCGGCAAGCAGGCCTGGCGCTTCTACACCGTGCCGGGCGATCCGAAGCTGCCGCCGGAAAACCCGGCGATGGCCATGGCCCTGAAGACCTGGACCGGCGACGGCTGGGTGAAGTGGGGCGGTGGTGGCACGGCCTGGGACTCCATGGCCTACGACCCGGACCTGGACCTGCTGTACATCGGCACCGGCAACGGTTCGCCGTGGAACTACCAGTTCCGCAGCCAGGGCAAGGGCGACAACCTGTTCGTGTCGTCGATCCTGGCCCTGCGCCCGGACACCGGCGAGTACGTCTGGCACTACCAGGTCACGCCGCAGGACCGCTGGGACTACACCGCGACCCAGCACATCATCCTTGCCGACATCAAGGTCGATGGCCAGGTGCGCAAGGTGCTGATGCAGGCGCCGAAGAACGGCTTCTTCTACGTGCTCGACCGCACCAACGGCAAGCTGTTGTCGGCGAAGAACTACGTGCCGGTGAACTGGGCCAGCGAGATCGACCTGAAGACCGGCCGCCCGGTGCTGACCGGCGCTGCGGACTACTCCAAGGAACCCAAGGTCGTACAGCCCAGCTTCCTCGGTGGCCATAACTGGCACCCGATGTCCTACAGCCCGAACACCGGCTACGTCTACATCCCGGCCCAGCACACCCTGGCCGAGCTGAAGGCAGCGAAGGAGCCGATGTTCTTCCCCAACAAGTCGGTGCTCAACTTCGGCCTGGATGTACCGGATCTTCCGGAAGATCCGAAGGCCTTCAAGCAGATCCGCGACGCCTGGACCGGCGAGCTGATCGCCTGGGACCCGGTCAAGCAGGCGCCGGCCTGGAAACAGGAATACGCCAGCGCCGGCAACGGCGGCACCCTGGCCACTGCGGGCAACCTGGTGTTCCAGGGCACCGCGGACGGTCGTGTGGTGGCCTACAGCGCCGACAAGGGCGAGAAGCTCTGGGAGCACCGCGCCAACTCCGGCGTGATGGCCGGGCCGATCACCTACACCGTCGGTAACGACCAGTACGTGGCCTTTTCCGTAGGCTGGGGCGGGATCCTGCCGTTGCTCACCGGCTCGCTGACCAACAAGGCCAAGGTCCAGTCCGAGTCGCGGATCATCGCCTTCAAGCTCGGCGCCAAGGGTGAACTGCCGCCGCCACGCCAGGCGCCGGTGTTCCCCAACGTCGACCTGCCGCTGAGCGCGAGCGCTGAACAGCTGGGCCAGGCCCGCAACCTGTTCAACGGCCTCTGCGCGGGCTGCCATGGCCTGAACGCGGTCGCCGGGGGCGTGGTCCCCGACCTGCGCTACCTGACCAAGGAGAAGCACGAGGCCTTCCCGGCCTTCGTCAGCGGTGCGTTGATCTACCGCGGCATGCCGAACTTCTCCGACATCCTCAAGCCCGAGGACATGGAGCTGATCCGCCAGTACCTGGTCAAGCGCACCCATGACCTTCAGGCCGAGCTGAAGGCCAACGCCGCGAACTGACTCCGACCTGTCCGAAATCGCCCAGGCGACCCCTGAAATGGGGGCGTCCGGGGCTCTGCATGCCAACAAAAACAACAACGAGAGCTCACTCATGAAGATCATCCGCCCTTCGACCCTCGCCACCGGCCTGGCCCTGTTCGGCGTTTCCCTCGCGGCGCTGGCCGACGTCAAGCCCGATCCCGGCGACTACACCGCGTTGCCCAAGGGCACTGACGTGGTCGTGCTCTACCAGCAGAACCCGCGGGGCGACAAGGTCTACTCGGGGGGCAAGAAGGTCGCCGACGACCTCGACCTGGACATGACCGTCGGCGTGCTGCGCCTGATCCACTTCACCGACTTCTTCGGCACCGGCTACACCTGGGACCCGCAGATCGTGATTCCCTTCGGCCAGCAGGACATCGGCGCGAGCCACACGAAAAACGCAGGGCTAGGCGACATCACCTTCGGCGGCACCTTGTGGACCATCGCCGACCTTGAGCGCAACGAGCACCTGGGCTGGTCGGTGTTCTTCACCGCGCCCACCGGCAGCGACAAGAACGAAGGTTTTGCCCTCAGCAACAACCGCTGGGCGGTGGACCTGCAGGCGGGCTACATCAAGGGCCTGACCGACAAGATCACCTGGGACGTGATCGCCGAGGCCGAGTTCTACCAGGACCAGCGTTCCACCGATGCGAAAAAGGACACGCTGTTCCAGTTGCACAACCACCTGCGCTACAACTTCACCCCCGAGACCTACGCGGCGATCAGCTACCGCCACAACTGGGGCGCACGCGAGACGCTCGATGGCCAGACCCTGGCAACCAGCCGCAACAACGGCACCGTCGGTTTCACCGTGGCGACCATGGTCAGCAAGCAGTTGCAGGTGCTGGGGCAGGTGATGCACGACACCTCGGTGCGCGAGGGGGTGAAGATCGACAATTCGCTGCAGTTCAGGCTGGCGTACTTCTATTGAGGTGGTGCCATGGGGACTGCATGGCGGTCCCCGAATCCACCGGACTGCTACCAAAGAGTGACCCACCTAAGTACCGAGTGCCTCTAACTACCGCTTACTAGCTTTATGCCCACCCTCTTGCGTATGGTCCGAGCAATCCCCCGGGACCTGATGGAACACCCCCAATGAAAAACAACCAGCGGCAACGCGCCGCACACCGCCGCGCAGCCCTCGGCGCATTGCTGCTGACCTCCACCGGCGCACTGGCCGACAGCCTTGTCGAAGTCGAGCCCGTGGTGGTCAGCGCTACCCGCACCGGCGACTCGTGGGCCCAGGCTGCACTGTCCGCCAGCGTCGTCGACGCTGCCGACAGTCGCGGCGAACAGGCGCTGACCCTTGGCAACCTGCTGTCCAGCGTACCGGGAGTGGTGGTGCAGAGCCGCTACAACGCCGCCCAGGGACTGCGCCCGGCGATTCGCGGGTTCGGCTCGCGCTCAAGCTTCGGGGTGCGCGGCATCCGCGTGCTGGTGGACGGCGTGCCGCTGACCATGCCTGATGGCCAGACCGAACTGGATGGTTTCGACCTCGGGCTGGTAGAGCGTATGGAGGTGCTACGCGGCCCGGCGGCGGTGCTCTATGGCAATGGCGCGGGTGGCGTCCTGGCGATCAATACCCGTGAGCCCAGCGAGCAGCCGAGCGTTGCCGGTGATGTCAGTTTCGGCAGCTACGGCTTTCGCCGGCAGAGCGTCGAGGCCAGTGGCACGCAAGGCGATGTCGGGGCATTGGTGGCGCTGAGTTCGACCCAGTCGCAAGGGTATCGCCAGCACGCCACCAGCGAAGCCAACAACCTCACCGGCAAGCTGCGCTGGTGGGGCGAGACGGGTCACCTGGGGTTGACCCTGCATGCGTTGGATAACCGTTCGGAGGATGCGGGGGGGCTGACGCTCGAACAAGTGCGCGCTGACCGTAATCAGGCTCGGCCCGATAGCCTGGCTTACGATTCCGACGAGCGCATCAGGCAGCAGCGCCTTTCGTTAGTGTGGGATGGTCAAGGCGTGGGCGAGGATAGCTACCAATTGCGTAGTTACGTGGGTCAGCGCGACTTCGAAAATCGCCTGCCCATCAAAGCAAATGGCCAGACCAGCTACGAGCGCCTCTTTTCTGGCATTGGGGCGAATTACAGCCATGTCGCCAACTGGTTTGGTCTGAATCACAAACTGACCGTCGGGGGGGATCTGGAATCCCTGAGTGATGATCGTGATCGCAATAACAATCTTGAGGGTGGAGAAAAGGACCTCCTGACCACTCGGCAACGGGAGGAGGCACGTAGCCTGGGGTTGTTCATCGAAAACCAGACCCAGCTAAGTGAAAACTGGATGCTTAGCCTCGGATTGCGTCATGACGCAGTACGCTTGAGTATCGACGATCACTTTCTCAGTGATGGCCGCGACGACTCCGGTGAGCGAACGTTGCGCGATCTCAACTACAGTGCCGGGCTGAGCTATAGCCTGGATTCGCAACACACGATTTATGCCCGTGTTGCCACTTCTTTCGAGACACCTACCGTCAGCGAGATGGCTAACCCGTCTGGAGCAGGTTTCAACAGCGGTCTGGAGCCAAGTCATGCGCTCAACCGGGAAATCGGCTTCAAGGGCGAGACTGAGCATTGGCGCTATGAGGCGGTTCTTTACCGTATCGATACCCGTGACGAACTGGTGCCGTATTACCTCGGCAGCCGCAGTTTCAGCCGCAACGCTGGTTCAACCCGTCGCGATGGCCTGGAACTGAGTGCACGTTGGCAACCGGATGAGCAATGGCAACTGACCACGTCGTACAGCCTGAATGACTACAGCTACCGCAGCTTCAGCTACCAAGACACCACCCGCAAGCTTGTGGTCGCCGATGGCAACCGACTACCAGGCATTCCGGTGCAGAGCCTGTTTGGTGAGGTCAGTTACAGTCGTGACAACTGGTACGCGCGTATCAATGCCTCGGTTTACGATCGCCAGTACGCTGACAGCGCCAATGACGCTCGTGTCGGTGGGTACGCTGTGGTGAACTTGCGCCTTGGCCTGCGGTTGAAGGGATGGGCGCAAGAGATCGAACCGTATGTGGGGCTGGATAACCTGACTGACCGTCACTATTACGACAACCTGCGCATCAACGACAGCGCCAATGGCGGCCGCTACTACGAACCCGCTCCCGGCCGCACCGGCTACGTCGGGATGAAGATCCGCTTCTGAATCAAGGCACAGTGCTATCGCGCGCCACGGTGTCTGGGTTAGCCTCAGGCACCGTTGTTCCTTTTTCTCATGCAAGGAGCTGGATCATGCGCTTGTCCCCGTCTTCGCTGGACCTGATCAAACAACGCACCGGACTGACCCTCAAGGCCCACCAGGATCCCGCGGGAACCTGGTTCATCGGTTACCAGCATTACGGCGATGTCCATGAGGGCATGGAGATCACCCAGGAAGAGGCGCAGGCCAAGCTGGAGCAGGAAATCCAGCGCATCGAGCAACTCCTTGCCGGCCTGCTCCAGGTGCAGGTGAACGCGGGGCAATGGGATGCCCTGGTCATGCTGGTGTTCGACTTCGGCTTCGCACGTTTCCGCAGCTCGATGCTGCTGCGTCATGTGAACAACGGTGATTTCGAGCGAGCCGCCAGCGAGTTCTCGAAATGGAATCAGGTGAGTGGACGGCCGAGCATGACCATGGTCCGGCGTCGGGAGATCGACCAGCGGATCTTCCAGTTCGGTACCCAGCCCGCCTGACGGCGAAGGGCAAGCGCCGTGGGGCGGTATCTCTACCCACGGCCGGTTGTCCTGGCGTGAAATCCCATGCTAAAAGCGCTGTACCGCATTCAGATTTCAAATCCTCCCATGTCTTCCATTCCCAAGCCCACTAGAACGCTGTTCGACCTCGACCTGCTCCGCGCCATCGTCGTCGTCGCCGACTGCGGCAGCTTCACCACTGCCGCCTCGCGCCTGCATTCCACCCAGTCCACCATCAGCCAGAAGGTCCGCCGCCTGGAAGACATGGTCGGTCATCGCCTGCTGGAGCGCGGCAACCGCGAGGTCCTGCCCACCGACGCCGGTCAGACCCTGCTGGGCTACGCCCGGCATATGCTGGCGCTGAACGACCAGATGCTCGAAGCGCTGGCCGGAGCGACCGTGGGCGTGACCGTACGCCTGGGCGTGCCAGAGGATTTCGTCGGTGGTCGCACCACCAACGCGCTGTCGGCGTTCAACCGCAAGCACCCGCAGGTCAAGCTGGAAGTCACCAGCGGCCTGTGCCGCGATATCGCCCAGAGCTACGACAATGGTGAGCTGGACCTGGTCCTGCTCAAGCAGCGGCGCAATGGCCGGGAAGGCGTGGCCAGCTGGTCGGAGGAACTGGCCTGGATCGACAGTGCGAAGAATCCCGCGCTTGAGCAGGATCCGATCCCGCTGGTGACCTTCCCGCCCCGTGGCCTGTACCGCGACGAGATCATCAGTGCCGTGGAGGCACTGGGGCGCCGCTGGCGGATCGCGTTCACCAGTTCGAGCCTGAGCGGGATCCAGGCGGCGGTGGCCGATGGCATGGGCATCAGCCTGCTGCCGCCGCGGGCGGTGACCGCGGATCACCGGGTGCTGGGGGAGGGCGATGGACTGCCGGTGGTGGACAGCTACGAAATCGTGGTGGTGCACCGGGGGACGGCGGAGCCGATGGTGAAGGAGCTGGGGGCGGTGCTGGCGAAGGTGCTGGATCAGGAGTGAAGCGCCGTAAAAGCAAAAAGCCCGCCTTCGACAGGCGGGCTTTTCGTTCAGGCTGCTGACGCAGTCGGCATCAACGCTTCGGATTCAGCGTCAGGTGCACGTTGCGGTTCACATCCTTGTACAGCAGGTAGCGGAACGGGCCAGGGCCACCGGAGTAGCAGGCCTGCGGGCAGAAGGCGCGCAGCCACATGAAGTCGCCGGCTTCCACTTCGACCCAGTCCTGGTTCAGGCGATACACCGCCTTGCCTTCCAGCACGTACAGGCCGTGTTCCATGACGTGGGTTTCGGCGAACGGAATCACGCCGCCCGGCTGGAAGGTTACGATGTTGACGTGCATGTCGTGGCGCATGTCGGCCATGTCGACGAAGCGGGTGGTGACCCAGGCGCCATCGGTGCCCGGCATCGGGATCGGGGTGATGTCCTGTTCGTTGGTGACGAACGCTTCCGGATGCGGCAGGCCTTCGACAGCTTCGTAGTGCTTGCGGATCCAGTGGAAGGTGACGTTGGCGTTGCTGTTGTTGCGCAGGCTCCACTCGGCAGCCGGCGGGATGAAGGCGTAGCCACCAGGCTTGAGGGTGTGGTTCTTGCCCTGCAGGGTGATGTCGACTTCACCTTCGACGACGAACAGTACCGCTTCGGCGTTCTTGTCCAGCTCAGGACGCTCGCTGCCGCCTTCCGGCGCCACTTCGACGATGTACTGGGAGAAGGTTTCGGCGAAACCGGACAGCGGGCGGGCGATGACCCACATGCGCATCTTGTCCCAGAAGGGCAGGTGGCTGGTGACGATGTCGCGCATCACGCCTTTCGGGATGACGGCATAGGCTTCGGTGAACATCGCACGGTCTGTCAGCAGCTCGGTCTGAGCCGGGTGCCCGCCGTGGGGGGCGAAGTAGGATTTCGACATGGACAGTCTCGAAGGGTGTTTGTTGTTGTGTCCCCGGGACTGCCTGTAGCGGCCGTTCTACCGGGGCTTGCCGCTCTACAGTATGAGCATCGTGGTGCATCCACAAATTAAATGTTGGAATTCGTGGTATTCGATTACTGAATGGGATCGTCGGCATGGATTCCCTGGCGCTCGGCCACGGCCCGCAAGGTCTTCAGGGTGATCATCGGGGCGTCGATGACGAACTGGTTGGCCAGCCAGGCGGGGATGTCTCCGGCAGGGTCGGCCTGCATTTCGTAGGTCACCTCGGTTTGCCGCTGGCCCTTGGGGATCATCGTCCACAGCCCTTGCAAGCGGGTGACGCGAGTCTGGCCCGGTTCCCGCGGGACCATGCCGGGAACCGCCGTCAGATGGCGGA
Source organism: Pseudomonas ulcerans (assembly GCF_036324125.1). NCBI lineage: Bacteria > Pseudomonadati > Pseudomonadota > Gammaproteobacteria > Pseudomonadales > Pseudomonadaceae > Pseudomonas > Pseudomonas ulcerans. Next base: position 366,542 of record NZ_JAZDQN010000001.1, read on the forward strand.
CCAGGCTGCCATCATCGGTGCGCTCGGTGTGGACCTTCAGCACCATGTCGCGGGTGGCGGCGGGCCAGGGCAGGGCGGTGGTGAGGTAGACCCAGGTATCGTCGCCCTCGACCTTGAGCAGGCGCATGTCGGCGCAGGCGTACAGCCATTTGCAGGCGACCCGGAGGTTTTCCTGGAGGTCGCTCAGGGTACGCACGTCGGCCTTGATCGTGGTGACGCCGCGGAAACTCTGGTACTTCGATCCGGGGACGTCGCGCAGGTAGACCTGGATGCCGGCTTCCTCATGGGCCAGGTGCCAGGTTTCGGCGGCCTGGGCGATGTTCAGGCACAGGGCCAGGACCAGGAGCAGCAGGGGACGCATGGTAGGTGGCCTGGCTTGGGTGGGTTGTTTCAGGATAGATGGGATTTGTGTCGGTGCTGGCTAGTCCCACAGGGTCCGCGCTTTATTGACTGATATGTGTAGATGCCCCATGCAGCGATGAGGCCCTGAAGCTCGGTACAGGGCCTGCATCCTCGCCGTCAGAACATCCACTGCACCCCAAGCGAATACCCCGCCTGGTTGCCCTCGTCATGGGCAAACCGGCTGTTGGCTTCGGCGAACACGCCCAACTGCTCGGTCACCATCAACTGCGCACCCAGCTGTGCCCGCCCGAAGCTTTTGTCCACCTCGCCCATCCCGGCCACCCGCACCCGGCCATCGGCGCGGCTGGTCAGGTCGATGTCATCCAGGCGTCCGTCCGCCAGCTCGCGCACCCAGCGCACGCTGGCATAGGGCTTGACCGCCATGCCGCCACCCAGCGCGAACAGGCCATGCAGGCGCCAGCCCAGGTTGGCTTCCAGCGCGTCATAGTCCTGCTTCTCGAAGCCGAGGGCGGTGCGCAGGTCCTGGTCCTCGCTGAAATCGTCGATGCGGTAGTGGACATGGTCCAGCCCGGCCACCGGCCCGGTCTTCAGCCCGCCGAACTCGAAGTCATAGCCACCGTCCACCCGCGCACCCCAGAACAGCGCCGAGGTATCGCCATCCAGGCGCTGGTCCAGCAGCACCGGCCCGCCATTGGCCTGGATGAACACCGAACGGTGGGTATCGAAGCGGGTGTGCCCGGCACTCAGTTCGCCTGCCAGCCAGGCCGGACCGCCATCGTTCAACAGAGCGAAGACCCCGACCTGCCAGGTATCGCCTTCGACGCGGCCGCCGTGGTCGAGCTTGTCGCGGCTGCGCTCGAAACTGAGGCTGGCACCCACGCTGGCCCTCTCGTTCAGGCGATAGTCACCAAGCAGGTGCACGCCAACGCGCTTCGACTCCGGATTGTCCGGCGCCTCGAAGCCGCTGTCCGGCGACACCTCGCCCTCGACCCCCACCTCACCGTCGAAGCTGCCCACCGCACGCTCGCTGCCGAGCAGGCCCAGCCAGCGCCGGTCATGCAGGCGGGTCATGGCCTGGTGCTGGCGTTGCAACTGGTCTTCCATCTGCCGCGCCAGGGCGCCGCCGGAGGCGGTGGCGGCGAGCAGGTCGGCATTGGTCAGCTCCAGCACCAGGCGCGTCAGCAGCCGCGAGAAATCCCGCAGGCGCTGGTCGATGCGTTCCTGGCCGAAGGCATTGGTCAACACCGTCTCGTTGTCTTCCGCCGGGTCGTGCCAGGTAGAGCCGCCGGGAATCGCCGGGTTGTCGGTCTGCTCGTAGCCATCGAGGTCGCCCAGTTCCCAGTTGGTGGCCTCGATGAACAGCACCGGCACGCCAAGCCCGTTGAAGCTTTCGCCATCGCTGCAGCAACCGGTACCGGCAGGGTAGTCGGCGTTGAGCCCCGGGTTGGTGAACAGATCGATCTTCAGTTCGCTGGCGATGCGCAGCAACTGGTCGCGATAAGCGCCGAGGGCTGGGTTGGCGACGGCGTTGCTGCCGGCATGGGCGTACATCTTGTCGCCGGTGATCAGGCTGTCGAGGTTGATCATGCCCAGCAGGTTGGCACGCTGGCTGTCGCTGAGGGCCGCGACGTAGGCTCGCGAGCCGCGCAGGCCTTCTTCCTCGGCACCGAAACCGACCACCTCCAGGCCGTTCTCCAGTTGCACGCCACCGAGGTTGCGGGCGATCTCGGTGAGCACGGCGGCGCCGGAGGCGTTGTCGTCCAGGCCCTGGAGGGTGGGGCGGCCGAAGTAGGTGTCGAAGTGGGCGCCCAGCACCACGTAGTTGCTGCTGGTGCCGGCGGCGGACGCGATGACGTTCTGCGAGCTGCGGTTGCCGGCCCAGGTGAAGTCCTGGCGGCGGGTCTGGTAGCCGAAGTCCAGGCGCGACTGCATCCAGTCGGCGGCGCCGGCAAAGTTGGCGGTGCCGCGGTAGCGGCCGGGGTAGTCGTGGATCAGCCGGTCGAGGGTCTGTCCGGCATAGTCGCCGTATTCGTAGGCATCTGCCTCGGCGGACAGCAGGGAAGATCCGAGGGCTACAGCGATGGCAAGGGGTTTCAGCACGGCACGTATCCTTATGTGTCGGTAGGCGTGGGCATCTTGGCGATGCGTCGGCGAGGCGACAGCAGGAAATGGGCCGGTTTGTGAACAACTATTGAGAAATGTCGGGTTTGACTATGGAATTTGTCGGATTCATCGCTGATCCGCCTTCTTCTCAGAGGGAAAATGTACCCGCAAGTTACCAAGGCAACTTGCGGGTACATCCCTTGCTAATTGCTTGTCAGGCCGACTCGCTCCGCTCGGCCTGGCGTGCGCGTTCTGCTTCCTCCAGTTGTGCGCGCACGCTGCCATCATCGTCTTCGAGCAACCGCTCCTTCACCGCGTCGCTGCATTGGCAACGGCTATAGGGCCAGAGAAGGTTGGCAATGATGCGCTTGCGAACCGAGGCGTCGGCGTCGCTGGCCAGTTTCATGTGGATTTCATCGCTGCTGGCCAGTGCCCAGATACCGAACAGCTTGTCCACAAGTTCCTTGCGGATTTCGCTGTCTGGATCGCAGACCAGGACTTCCTGGGCCAGCAGTGACAACGGGCTCAACATCCCGCATTCCTCCAGCAGCTTGCGTTTGACGCTGTCGCTGCCATCTGCCGCGAGACGCGTCTGTGCCGCTGGAGACAGCCGCTTGTTTTCCGCCAGCGCGAGGCGCACGTTGACGTCAGCGTCCCTGGCAAGGCGCAGTTGTGCCTCTTCGCTCAGGCGCACGCCGTACCAGTCCTCGCCGCCCTTGGCCAGGGCCTTGCGCACGCTTACCGCCGCGTCTTCGGCAAGAATCAGTTGCACGGCAGGCAGCAGCTTTTCATACCCGGCCAGTTGCTGGCGGATTTCCAGCTCGCTGTCCCGGGCCAGCAGTTGCTGGGCCATGCGCTTGAGTCCCCTGACGTAACCCTGGTCGCGCTTCAGCAGCCGAACCTTCACCTTGTTTTCCGGATCCTGCGCCAGCATCACCTGGGTGGGTTTGCGCAGCCAGTCGTTGCCGGCAAGGGCGAGTCGCACGGAGACTGACTTGTCCTGCGCCAGTTGCAGTTCCATGTCGTAGTCCAGCCAGCCGGTTTCGCGGATCAGCGCCGCCCGTACCGAAGCTTGCGCGTCCTTGATCAGCAAGCGCTCCACTGTCTCGCTTCGGTTGTCGTTGCCAGCGAGCTTTTCCCGGACCTTGGTGTCCTTGTGGGCCGCCAGCGCCTGTTGCAGTTCCTCGGTCAGGGCCGGGTTGCCGGCCAGCGCCTGCAGTACTTCTGTTTCGTCCTGGGCCAGCAGGAGGGATTGCAGGGCGGCGGGAAGCTTACGATTACCCGCAAGGCGAGACTTGATCTTCGTCGCCGGTGCTGAAACGGCCTTGGCTGCGGCGGAGGCCGCCGCACTCGCGGCACGGTACTGGGCATTGATCAGGCCACCGATGACACCGCCGGTGAACGCATTGCCAGCGATCGTGTCGGGCGCCGAGTCCAGCTGGCAGATCTGGGCCATCAGGTTTTCCGCGATCGCGGAGTTGCCCGCTACCGCCAGGCGCACATCCTCCGAGCCTGTTCGGAACAACCGGGCGTATTGTGCTTCGCCCAGCTTGCTGTGTTTCGCCAGTCGTACCTGCACTTCCTCCACGTCTGCGATCAGCTTGTCGGCCACCTCCAGCGCGAGGCTGGCGTTACGGGCGAGGGTGAGCCGGACATCGAGTGTATCGTCCTCGGCCAGGCGTGCCTGGACAGGGCCGCTCAGTGCCTCGTTACCGGCCAGGGCCTCGCGGGTCTCGGCGTCGCCGAGCAACAGCAACTGCTGCTGGGTAGCGGGGAGGATGCTGGCGTTGCCCGCGAGTTGCTTCTGTACCTCCGGCAGGTCATCGGCAAGCTGCAGTTGCACGTCTTCCGGCAGCTCGCCGGACCAAGCCAGGTAGCGGCGAACGCCAGGGTTGAGGTCGCCCGCCAGATGCCGCTGAACGCTCTCCGGCACCTCCTGGCGCCAGCGCACCAGACGTTCGCGAACATCGCCTTCGGCGTCGCGCATCAGTACTTCACTGGTTTGCAGGCTGATCGTCTCGTTGCCGGCGAGGGCTTCGCGGACGCCGGCACTGGTGTCGAGGAGCAGTCGAGCCTGCACCTCGACATTGAGCTGGCGATTACCAGCCAGGGCCTTGCGGACTTCTTCCGATTGGCTATGGCTCAGGCTCATCTGGACCAGTGCCGAACCGAGTTGGCGGTTACCGGCCAGTTCCACCTGCACCTCTTCGACGTCTTTGAGCAGGCATTGCAAGGTGGCGCTGGCCAGGGCCGGGTGCGCGGCCAGTTGCTTGCGCACTTCGAGGTGCGGGTCCTGGGCCAGCAGCAGTTGCGCGGCAGCGCCCAGGTTCTCGTTGCCAGCCAGGGCCAGGCGGACTTCCAGGCAGTCCTTGACCAGCGTCAGTTGCACCGTCTCCGGCAGCTCGGCGTCTCGCGTGCGCTCGGCCAGTTCGACACGCACGTCGATCTCGTCATCGCGGCTCAGGAGCAGTTGCACCGCCTCGCTCAGGGGCGCCAGGCCGGCGAGGTCTTCGCGCACTTCGAAGGACTCGTCGCGGGCCAGCAAGGTCTGGATATCGGTTGGCAGGATGTCGTTTCGGGCCAGGCTGCAGCGCACCTCGACCACCGGGTCCTTGGCCAGCAATTGCTGAAGCTCGCCGTTCAGGCGCTCGTTGCGCGCCAGGGTACGGCGGATCGCCGGATCCGCGTCCTCCAGCAAGCGTCGATGCAGGGCCTCGTGGTTGCTCTTGCTGGCCAGCTGGCGGCGTTGCGCGGCGTTGAGTTGCAACCGCTCGAATTGCGACGCCAGCAGGTCATGGGGCGCGTTGGGATGCATGCAGGCCAGGTGCAGGAGTCCAAGGTCATAGCCTGGCTGGCCTTCGCCGATATTGATGCGCAGGGTCAGCAGGCTTTCCGGACATTTCGGATTGCCGTAGACGGCTGTGCGCACGTCCAGGTCGTTGTCCTCGGCGAGTTTTTCCAGGAGGTCGTCCGGGCAGTCCTCGTTGGTGGCGACTTCCTTGCGTCGCAAGGCATTGTGGCTGTCCGCCAGCTTGATCATCTCGGCGACACTGAGGCCGTCGCAGTTCGAGGCAGGCTTGAGCTTCAGTTTCTCGAACAATTCCTCGTACTTGCCCACCTGCTCGCGCAGCGTTTCCCGCAGCGGCACAGTGAGCTCGATGGCCGCTTCGAGGTCTTCGAACTTCAGCTTGCGGTTGTCGAGGAACGCCGCTTCCCGCGCTTCGTTGATCGCGTTCTGGATGTCCGCGCCGGCGTAGTCGCGGCATTGGCGGACCAGCTTGTGGCGCTCCTCCGGTTTGAGTTCGAGGGCATCGCCCTTGAGGTGGATGTCGAGTATCGCCCCGCGCTCGCTGCCATTGGGAAACCCGACATAGAACACCTCGTCGAAGCGCCCTTTGCGCAGCAGCTCCGGCGGCAGCGCGGTGATGTTGTTGGCGGTGGCGATGACGAACACCGCGCCGGTCTTTTCCTGCATCCAGGTCAGGAAATAACCGAACAGCCGCGAGGACACCTCCGAACCGCTGCCGCTGCTCATGCCGACGAAGGCCTTTTCCAGTTCGTCGATCCACAGGATGCACGGGCTGACCGACTCGGCCATGGTCAGGGCGCGGCGCATGTTGTGCTCGCTTTCGCCGACGTACTTGCCCAGCAGCGCACCGATGTCCAGGCGCAGCAGCGGCAGCTGGAACAGGCCGGCGGCGGCCTTGGCGGTGAGCGACTTGCCGCAGCCGGGCATGCCGGCGATCAGCACGCCCTTGGGCGCCTGCACCCGTGCCGTGCGCGCCTCGCCGAGGCGGCGGAAGATCTGCGCGCGGCGGCCGAGCCACTGCTTGAGGTTTTCCAGGCCGCCGATGTCCGTGGCGTTCTCGTTGACCCGCAGCATTTCCAGGACACCGCTCTTGGCGATGATCTGTTCCTTTTCATGCTGGATCAGCGCCAGTGCGGCGTCGTTGATCTGTTCGTGCTGCTGGCGCACCATCGCCAGCGCCGAACGGATCTCTTCCTGGCTCAGCCCGCTGCAGGCCGCGTGCAGGCGCTGGCGCAGGTTTTCCGGCACGGTCAGTTCGAAGCGCTGGCAGAGGTCGTCGAGCTGTTCGCTGATTTCCTCGCCACGGGGCAAGGGCAGCGGCAGCAGGGTGATCTGTGCCTCGATCGGCGCCGGGATATGCAGGGTCTCGGAGACCAGCACCACGGCGGCCTTGCCGCTGTGATGGCGCTGGATGCGATTGAGCAGCTGTTTCAGCCGCGCCACCGCCAGGGGCTGGTTTTCCAGGGCGCTGCGGGCGTCCTTGATGATGAACAGCTTTTTGTCCAGGTCATCGTCGAGCAGCGCCGGCAGGCTGCTGGCCAGCTCGGTCTCTGCGCCCTGGCTGCCCCGTGGCTGCTTGTTGAAGAAGTCCACCCAGCCGTAGCCAAGGTTCCATTCCTTGGGATGCAGGTCCAGTTGCACGGCGACGTCCTGGAGCATGGCATCGACCCGGGCTTCTTCCCCGGACTGGATGAACAGCCCCGGGTAACCAGCGAGCAGGTGGGATTTGATCTTGTCCTTGAGTTCGAGCAGGTTCATCGGCAGTCACCAGGAGAGAAGGCTGGAAGCGAAGTTGCGGAGGCCGTTGCCGACGGACTCCAGCACCCTGCCGGTGCCTTCGAGGACCGACGCGGCGACCTTGACCGCCGTCTTCGCCACCGCCTTGCCGGCCTCATAGACCGCTTCGCCGATCGAGCTGCCGGCGATGCCGCCCGCCACACCACCGACGAAGCCGCCCACGGCGGTGCCGATCGGCCCGAACACGGTACCGATCGCCGCGCCGAGCGTAGCGCCCTTGGTCGCACCGGCAATGGCCATAGTGGTGGTCACGGTAGTGTTGCCGATGGCGTCCATTGCTTCTTCGCCGGTCAGCTCGCCCTTGCCCAGCTTGAAGAGGATCTTGGCGTTCTGCAGGCCGACGCAGGCGATGTTGGTGATCAGCCCGGCCGGGGTGTTGCGCAGGGCCGCGCCGAGCCAGCCGTTCTTCACCGCCACCACCACCGCGCCGGACACCGCCACCTGGGCCGCAGTGTGGGCCGAGGTGCGCAGGGAGCTTTCGAAGAATTCCTTCAGGTCATCCTGGCCGCTGGGGTTTTCCCGTCCGTTGAGACTGTTCCAGGCGCGCCGGGCGAGGATACGCACGCCCTGCAGGCCCACCGAAATGCACGCGCCGACCAATGCCTGCTTGCCAATCTGCTTGGCGATGTCGATGCGGTTGGTGTCCTTCCACTCGTACTGGCGCGCCTCGGCCTCGGCCTGGGCTTTCTCCTGCAGGGTCTTGGCTTCTTCCTTGGACAGCGGCCGGGATTTCACCCCGTCGACCTCGATCACCTCGGTGCTGTCGGCGACATCGGCGCCATGGCCTTCCGGGACCAGGCGTTGCTGGCCCTCGTAGTCGCCGTTTTCGAACTGGCGGTTGGTGGCGTTGGCGTCCGAGCCGTACTTGGACTGGTACTTGCCGACCACCTTGCCATTGCCGTCGACGATCTCGATGTCCACCGAGTTGAGGTCGCGGGAGTTGACCATGCGTGCCCGGTACGGGCTGCCCTTGGTGGTGGCATCGATGTTGAAGGTGTCGACGTGGTGCTGTTCGGCGATGAAGCCATCCAGGTTGGGATTGAGGCTGATGGCGCCGCCCTGGGTGGTGACGATCTTGCGCGCGTTCTCGGTGGCTTCTGCCAGCGCATGATCGATGCGCCCGGCGTACTGGCCGACGTGCACGGTGCCGGACACCCCGGCGTTGCGCTCGATCTCCGCGGCCAGCCAGGAGGCCTTGCTGCGGCCCATGTCCTGGTGGCGTTGCAGCGAGTCGCGGGCGTCGTTGAACGCGGTGGTCGAGCGCATCACCTCGCGGCTGGTGTGCAGCAGGTCTTCTTCGTTCTTCCACAGGTCGGGGTACTTGCGGAATTCGTCGCTCAGCCACTGCTCCAGCGGCTTCTCGCCGCGGGCGTTGGCGGAGGCGACGAAGGAGGCGATGACCTCGGTGGTCTTGGCGGCGTTCGCTTCATTGTCGAACAGCGCGCCCTCGATGCGCCCGGCCTGGGCCTCGGCGACCTGGTCGAGGTCGAGGCTGTTGTCCTTGTCGTAGTCGTTGCCCAGGGGCTTTTCCATGTCGGAAGTCATTGGCGTGGTCCTGCGTCGTTCAGGTAGTCGGTGAGTTCGTCCCGCAGTTGCTGCTGCAACCAGGCGGGTTCGAGGATGCGTACGTGGGGAAGCCAGTAGCGGATGATCGGCAGCAACTGGTTCGGGTGGTTGACCTGGCAGCGCAGGCGCAACTCGCCGTCGGCCTGCTGCTCGATCAGTTGCTGGTGCGGCAGCACGTTGCGCCGCAGGAAGTAGTAAGCGTTGCTGGCCGCCACCTGCACGGTGACCGTGAGCTGGTCCTGGCCGAACCAGATGTCGTCGTCGCCGTCGATCTGGCGGCGGGTATCCGGGTCTGGCTCGAAGGTGTCGTCCAGGACCCGCAGGTCTTCGATACGGCCAAGGGAGAAGCTCTTCAGCTGGCCGTCTTCGGTGGCGGCGAGGTACCAGATGCCTTTGTTGTGCACCAGGCGGTAGGGTTCGACCTGCCGTGGCTTGCCGGTGTAGACCAGCCGGCAGCGGCGCTGGCGCTCGATGGCCAGGCTCAGGGCGCGGAAATCCTGGGTGTCCGGGCGCTGCTGGGCGAAATGGCCATCGCGGACCAGGAAGCTGGCCTGGCCGGGCTTGAGCAACTCCAGCCAGGAGCGCCGGTCGCTGGTGGGGAACAACTGCTCGACGCCGCTGACGCGGGCGAAGGTCTGCAGGTCGGCCGGGGACAGATGGCTGCGGTACTGGCTGGCCAGTTGGTAGACGCCATCGGCAGCGGGTTCGACCACGTCGCCGAGACGGTTGAGGTCACGGTAGATGGTGCGCTCGCTGACCCCGAAGCGTTCGGCCAGTTGCAGGCGGGTAGGGCGCTCGCCACCTTGCAGCAGGCGCAGGATGTCGGCGAGGCGCAGGGCCAGGGTGTCGTGGTCGGTGGCCGCCATGGCGGGTCCTTGTCGATGGGCTTGGCGGCGACTCTAGCGAGGGCCACTGACAGGTGGTGTCAGTGGCGCTGACAGCGGTTCGAGCTTCCCTGCCGGAAAAATGGCGACAATAACCCGGATGGTGGCGCGTGGCCACTTTCCGTGCTCGCTTCGGGGGCTATTCACGGCTTGTTACGCTTTCACGACAGCCTCTGCGACACCACGCCGCACCCTTACGGCGCCCTGCGCTGGCACCCCCATCCCCCGCATGACAAAATGCCGCCCCACAAAAAACCTAGAAATGAACAGCTTCACAGCGAAGCGTGCACCTTCCCGAAAGGATGGTTACATGAACGATCTGATGACCCGGCGCACGGTTATCGCCGGGCTCGGCCTGGCGGGGCTGGCGGCCCTGACCGGCTGCGACACGACGCCCAAGCTCGATTTCAAATACGGCAAGGACCTGAGCAACAAGATCCTCGGCCGCTCCTTCAAGCTCCAGGATGTCCATGGCGACACCTACGCGCTGTCGAGCTTCTACGGCTCGATGCCGATGGTGTTCTTCGGCTTCACCCAGTGCCCGGCCATCTGCCCGACCACCCTGGCGCGGGCGGTGCAGATCAAGAAGCTGATGGGCCGCGACGGCGACTTCCTGAAAGTGGTGTTCATCACCCTCGACCCCGAGCGCGACACCCCGCAGGTGCTGGAAGACTACGTGAAGGCCTTCGACCCGACCTTCACCGCGCTGTCCGGCACACCGGAGCAGATCGCCGCCACCGCCAAGGAGTTCGGCGTGTTCTACGAGAAGGTGCCGCTGGGTGACAGCTACACTGTCTCGCACTCGTCCACCAGTTTCGTCTTCGACTCCCGCGGCCGCCTGCACCTGGGCCTGTCCCACTCGCTCACGGCCAAAGAATGCGCCGAAGACCTGTTGACCCTCATGGAGATCTGCTGATGCCAATCCTGCGCAAATCCCTGGCCATCCTGGCCCTGTGCGGCGCGGCCCTGCCGGCCCTGGCGCAAACCACCGTAGGCGAGCCCTGGGTCCGTGCCACCGTGGCCAACCAGCAGGCCTCCGGTGCCTTCATGACCCTCACCGCCGACAGCGACAGCAAGCTGGTCGCCGTGCAATCGCCGGTGGCCAAGGACGTGCAGATCCACGAGATGAGCATGAACGGCGACGTGATGAAGATGGGCCCGGTGCAGAGCCTCGACCTGCCTGCCGGCAAGCCCGTGGTCCTCGATGCCAACGGCTACCACGTGATGCTGATGGGCCTGAACCAGCAGCTCAAGGAAGGCCAGCAGGTGCCGCTGACCCTGGTGATCGAAGACGCCCAGGGCAACAAGGAAAACCTCGAGATCCAGGCACCGGTGCGCTCGCTGACCAGCGGCGGGCATGAAATGCATCACGGCAAGGGCCATATGTAAGCCTTTTGCGGGGTACTTCCGGTGCCCCGCAGCTCCTTCCGTTTGCGCGCCAAACACCCCCTCGCGGGTATTTCCCGCCACCCGTCCGGCCACGCCGAATCCAGGCGAATCCTTCACTTCATACGCACTCCCAAGTCATGTACGGCACAACGTCGTGCATCCTTCGTTTTCTATGAGGTGAAAGATCATGGCTAACAATGAAAACCGCACTGGCTCCAAGCAAGGTGGCAACCCGGGCAACTTTGCCAACGATCGGGAAAAAGCCTCCGAAGCCGGTCGCAAGGGCGGGCAACATTCGGGTGGCATGAATCAGGACCGGCAGAAAACCCAGGACACCGGCCGCAAAGGCGGTCGCTCCTGATACGCAGTAACGCTGTAACCGGCGGGGCATGATCGATGCCCCGTCCGCCTGGCGCATCGCGGTCCGTCCTCGATGCGCCGTTTGCTTTTGTGGAGGTCATCGCCATGAACAAAGGCACAACCCTGATCCTGCTGGCTGGCCTGCTTGCCCTGGGCGGCTGCTTTGACAACTCCAACCATCCCGGCAAGGACAGCGACCCGAGCAAGCCGTCGCTGCAGATGCAGCAGCCCCAGTCCGAGAGCCCGGCCTCGCAACTGGCGCCGAGCAAGGACAGCGACAACTGATCGGTCCTGTCGGCACTCCGAGTAAACCTTCTGTGTTTCCCGTTGGTCACTAATACATGAGCCCGATCGACGGGTTACAGGAGGTGGCCAATGACCTTTTTCTGTCTGCTGCGTGGTTGCCAGTGGCGAGCGATGCCGCTGAGTGAGGGCTATGGCCTGGACTGCCAGTGCTGTGCCCGCTGTGGCGCCTTGCGCTATCACATTTCCTGACTCACATATCCTGAATCCGGGAGTTCGCCATGGCACGAGCCATCTGGAAAGGCGCCATCAGTTTCGGCCTGGTACACATTCCCGTGGCGCTGGCCTCGGCGGTGCGCAGCCAGCGCATCGATTTCGACTGGCTGGACCAGCGCAGCATGGACCCGGTGGGCTACAAGCGGATCAATAAGGTCACCGGCAAGGACGTCACCAAGGAAGACATCGTCAAGGGCGTGGAGTACGAGAAGGGCCGCTACGTGGTGATAAGCGAGGAAGAGATCCGCAAGGCGCGGCCCGAGGCGACCCAGACCATCGATATCTTCTCCTTCGTCGCCGCCGACGAGATTCCCCTCCAGCACTTCGATACCCCCTACTACCTGGCGCCGGATAAGCGCGGTGGCAAGGTCTATGCCTTGCTCCGCGAGACCCTGGAAAGCACCGGCAAGGTGGCCCTGGCCACGGTGGTGCTGCACACCCAGCAGCACCTGGCCCTGTTGCGCCCGCTGGAGGATGCGCTGGTGCTGATCACCTTGCGCTGGCCGGACGAGGTGCGCGGTATCGACAGCCTGGAGCTGGACAGCAGCGTGACCCAGGCCAAGGTCGCCAAGGGCGAACTGGAGATGGCCAGGCGACTGGTGGACGACATGAGCGGCAAGTGGACGCCGGACAAGTACCAGAACGTGTTTCGCCAGACCATCATGGACCTGGTGGAAGAGAAGGCCAGCAAGGGCAAGATCAGCGTGGTGGAGCAGGGCGAGGAATCCTCTGGCAAGGGCGCTGACATCATCGACCTGACCGAGCTGCTCAAGCGCAGCCTGGGTGGCAAGGCTGCCAAGTCTGCCACCAAGAAGGAGGCAGCGCCGGCCAAGAAAAAGGCTCCGGCCAGGAAGACACCGCGCAAGGCGTCCTGATCGCCCGGCCCTTAACCGGCCACCTGCGTCAGCGACTTCAGATAGTCCCCAAACCCTCCCCGCGCCCGCGGATCCAGGCGCGGGCTAGTGGACACGCTGTTGCGCGCCGTCCACACGATATTCGCGCCGCACGCCTGCAGGTCCTCGATCAAGCGCACGTCCTCGTTCAACGCCAGCGGCTGGAAGCCGCCGACCCGCTGGTACGCCCGCGCGCACACCCCGAGGTTGGCGCCATGGATATGCCGATGCCCCTCGCGCATCTGGTAGCCACCCAGGTAGCGCGCCTGCAAGGCCTCGTCCTGCTCCGGCAACCACTGTTCCACATGCACCGTGCCGCACACCGCGTCGGCAGCGAAGCCCAGCTGGCAGAGCAGCCAGTCCGCGGGCACGCTGCTGTCGGCGTCGGTGCAGGCGAGCCACCGGGCGCCACGCTCCAGCATCAGGGCGGCCCCGGCGCGACGGGCCTGGCCGACGTTGCGCACATCCACTTCAAGGGTCTGCACGCCGAATCCCCTGGCAATCCCGGCACTGCCGTCGCTGCAGCGATCCAGCACCACGAGGATCTCCACCCGGTACCCGGCCGCCTCGGCGGCGCTGGCGGCCAGGCCCATGGCGGTCAGGCAGCGCGGCAGGGTCTCGGCTTCGTCATGCGCGGGAATGATCACGGCAATCATGGGCAGGTCTCGTCCAGGTCGATCACGCTGGGCTGGCAACTCCAGTACTCCAGCAGGAAGTCGGCTTCCTCGTGGCGCAGCATGCGGTACAGCGGCAGGTGCTGTTGCAACAGGGCATGCACCTGGCGCCCGTCTTGCGGACAGCCGTCGATGGGGTGCAGCCAGTGGCAGGCGAGCAGGCCGCCGTTGTCGGTCAGGCTGGCCACCGCTTGTTCGATCACCTGCAGCCAGGCCTCGGGGTCGAGGTAGTAACCGATCTCGCCAAGAACGATCAGGTCGAAACTTCCGCCCGGCCAGTCACCCGGCAGGCGTCCCTGCTCGACCCGGACCCCGGGCAGATGGGCCAGCCGTTGCCGGGCCAGGTTCACCGCCGTGGCGTCGAGGTCATGGCAGACCAGCTCGTTGCAGCGCTCGGCCAGGGCCGCGCTCAGCTCGCCGTTGGCGCATGCCGGCTCGAACACCCGCTCATGAAACTGCCGCGGCAGGCTGGCCATGATCAGGTCGCGCTTGCGCTTCTCGTACCAGCGCGTGCGAAAGGCCCAAGGGTCGTCGCTGACGGCGAACAGGTTGGCGAAATACTTCGCGTCGACACTCATCGGAACACCAGTTCGAAAGGTTGCAGAAGACATTCCAGGGTCTGCGACGGCAGTACCGGCGGCCGCTCGCCGTCCGGCTCCATCTGGCTGGCATGGGCGGCGATGGCCTGCTGCTTGCGTTGCAGGGCGTCGGCGTCCAGGCGCACCTTGTGCGCCCGCGGCCAGGGCAGGCGGGCGTCCTCGGGGTCGGCCCAGTACCAGGCCCATACCGGCACTTCCAGCAGGGTGATGCCCTTGGCGTGCGCGGCCTGGGCACAGGCCCGGCCGACCGCCTCGTGATCGCCATGGCCGTCGCCGCGCCAGGTGCAGAGCAACTGGTCGCCGGGCTGCAACAGCTGGCTCAGGTGATTGACCAGGAAGGCTTCGTCCCGTGCCACGGCAGTGTCCTTGAGCGACAGGCGCTGCCAGTCCAGTGCCTGCACATCGAGGCCGAGACGGTGCAAGGCATGGCGGCTTTCCAGCGGCCGCTGTCGGCGCAGGCGGTGCTCGGTCCAGTGCTGCGAACCGGGATGGCTGGCCTCGCCATCGGTGACCGAGATCAGCAACAGCTCGTGCTCGCGTCCGCGGAAGCTGGCAAGCAGGCCGCCGCAGGCGAGGATCTCGTCATCCGGGTGCGGGGCCACCACCACCAGGCGTTGGCCCGGCGGACACAGCTGCTCGGGTTCGATCCAGGTCGCACGGGCCAGATGGGCTGAGTGCTGCCATTGTTCGGGCCGGGTCGCCGGTCCTTTGAACAGGTCGTCGCTCATAGCTGCCAGGCTCCCGCCGGCACACGGGCCAGCTGTTGGCCCAGGGCGGCCAGGTCGCGTTCGGCATGGCTCTGGCGCAGGTACACCGGCAGGTCCGCGGCAAGGCGGGCGAAATGGCTGTTGTGGCAATAGGGCGTGGCCCCAAGGGCACGGCCGACATGTTCGATCACCTGGTTGACCGCCTGCTCTACCTGCGCCCGGGTACGCCGCACCAGCAGCTCGGCGTCGCCGCCGGGGTTGGTATCGATCCACGCGGCGCACTCGCGTAAGGTCGCGCGGGCGCCGCACAGTGCCGCGTCCACGGCGCCCAGATGGGCATCGGCATGGGGATCGGGACGCGGCTTGCGGCAGTGCTCGCGCAGGTAGTCCGCCAGTGCCTCGGCGGCGCCATACCAGCAGGCAGCGATGCCGCCGCCGCCATGCCAGAAGCCTGGGCGCGCCAGGTATTGTCCCGGTGCGCCAATGGCCCGGGCCGGCGAGCGGTCGAACTCGATCACCACGCTGGTGGTGGCGGCCATGCCCACCGCCTGCCAGTCCTCGGCAAGGATGCGCTGGCTCGGATGGGACAGTTCGATCGCCACCAGTTGCGGCTGCTCGTCCCGGTCCCAGGCGGTGACCAGGGCGTTGTCGATCTGCAGTGCACCGGAGCACCAGGCCTTGCGTCCTTCGAGGATCACCTGGTCGCCGTCGCGCTCGACGATCCGCGTGCGCGCGTCGGGTGGCTCGGCGGCCCACACGCCCCAGATGCCCTGGCCGACACGATGGCTGGCGCCGCACTCGGAGAGGATCGCCAGGGCGTCGGTGTGCCCCTCGTAGAGCTTGGCCAGGCTCAGGTCGCAGCCGGCCACCCGGGCCAGGGTCTGCCAGCGTTGCAGGGTATGGCCCTGGCCCGGCAGGGGCAGCAGGTCGAGGTGGTCCTGTTGCAGCGACTGCAGGATCGACGGCAACTGCGTGTCCAGGTGCAGTGCCTGTGGACGCTGGGTGAAGCTGCGCAGCAGGGTATCCAGGCTGCCCAGGTCGAAATCCTGGATGATGCTCATGAAGGCGACTCCTCGGGTCTTGTAGCGGCCGGTGCGTTTTTGCGCAGGCCGCGCAAATTCATCAGGAACAGGCAGACCTGCAGCACGATCAGCGCCCAGGCCTGGGTATGCCAGCCCCAGATGCCCCATAGCAGGTTGCTGGTGATGAAGCAGATGAAGCCGATGCAGCGCCGGTGCGCGCGCTGCGAACCTATCCACCAGGCCGCCAGCAGCGTGGCCAGCATCGCCGGCCATTGCAGCAGGTCGATCCCGTCCATCACGCCTTGCCCAATCGCTTGCGCATGCTTGCGCTGATCGACTGGCGGGTGCTGGCGTAGTCCTGCCAGGGGTCATTGCCCTCGGCCAGGCGCTCGTCGATGTTGGCCAGGGTCCACTGGTTGGCGCCCTTGAGTTCGGCCAGTTCCTGCGGCCGGATCGGCACCGACACCGGCAGCCCCTCGCGGGCCCGCAGCGACCAGGCACACACGGTGGTGGCGCCCTTGCCGTTGCGCAGGTAGTCGATGAAGATCCGCCCGACCCGGTTCTTCGGTCCGGACACCGCCGACAGCCGCTCGGGGAACAATCCAGCCAGATGCTTGACGATGGCGTGGCTGAAGTCCTTGACCTCGTCCCAGCCGGCCTTGCGCTGCAACGGCACCACCACATGGATGCCCTTGCCGCCGCTGGTCTTCAGGAAGTAGCGCAGGCCGATTTCGTCGAGCAGGGTCATGGTCAGCTGGGTGGCCTCGACCATCGCCTTCCACGGCAGCGCCGGGTCCGGGTCGAGGTCGAGGACGAAGCGGTCGGGGCGTTCGAACTGTTTGTCGGTGGCGTTCCAGGTATGCAGCTCCAGGGTGTTCATCTGCACGGCGGCGAGCAGCGTGTCTTCGCGGTTGATCACCATCGCCGCCTGGCCGGCCTGCTCCTTGTCGTAGGTCTTCACGTTCGGCAGGTCGAGGTGTGCGGCGTTTTTCTGGAAGAACAGCTCGCCAGCGAGACCGTCGGGCGCACGCACCAGGGCCACCGGGCGGTCCTTGAGGTGAGGCAGGATGAGCTGGCCGACCCTGGCGTAGTACTCGGCAATGTCCAGCTTGGTGGTGCCGCTGCCGGCGTCGATGACTCGCTCGGGATGGGTCAGGTGCATGCCGGTTTTCTTCATGGACAGGGGGCGCTCCAGGTTGATGGCGCTGGCGGGCTTGTCGTTGCGCAGACCGTGGAACACCGCATGGCGGACGCTGCCGTCGCGGGTCATCTGGGCGAAGCTGACTTCCGCCAGCAGGCGCGGTTCGAGCCAGTGCACGCCGCGGGCTTCGACGCCGGTGGGCGGTTTGTCCAGGGCCGGGCGGGATATTTCCAGGGGCTTGAGCTGCTTGAGCAGGGTGTCGAGGGTATCGGTGCTGAACCCGGTTCCAACCTTGCCCGCGTAGCGCAACTGTTCTCCGTCATGCAGGCCCAGCAGCAGGGCGCCGAAGGCGCTGCGGCTGCCCTTGGGGTCGGTGTAGCCGACGATCACGAATTCCTGGCGCTTCTTGCACTTGAGCTTGATCCAGTCGCTGCTGCGCCGTTGCACGTAGACGCTGTCCTGGCGCTTGCCGATCAGGCCTTCGAGGTCGAGGCGGCAGGCGCTGTCCAGCAGCGACTGCACCGGTTCGGCGAAGGTGGCGGAGTAGCGCAGCGCCGGTGGCGGATTGGCGAGGATCTGCTCCAGGGCGGCCCGGCGGTCCTGCAAGGGCCGCTGGCGCAGGTCATGGCCGTCGAGCCAGGGCAGGTCGAACAGGTAGTAGACGATCTTCTCGTCGTGCTCGGTATCGAAGGCGTTCTGCAAGGCCTGGAAGTCGGCGACACCGTTTTCGTCGGCCACCACCATCTCGCCGTCGAGCCACGCGGATTTCAGCTTGAGCTTCTTCAACGCGGCGACCTGGCGCGGCATCTTCGCCGTCCAGTCGTGGCCATTGCGGGTGAACAGGCGCACCTCACCGTCTTCGATGCGGGCGAGGATGCGGTAGCCATCGAACTTGATCTCGTACTGCCAGTCGCCTTCCGGTGGCGTGTCGACCAGGGTCGCCAGTTGTGGCTTGAGGCTCGCTGGCAAGTCGGCTTTTGGCGCCTTCCTGCTGGTCTTTTTCTTCGCTACCGCTGGTGACGAGGGCAGGCTGCGGTCGCTGAGCACGCTGTCCGGCTCGGCTTCGAGGATGTCGTAGTCGCTTTCGTCGCGAGCCTGGGCATCTGCCGACTTCACCAGCATCCATTGCTCTTTCTTGCCCGCCAGGCGGGTACGGAACAGGTTCCAGCGTCCGCCGAGCTTTTCCCCCTGGAGTTCGAAACGCAGATGGCCCTTGGCGTAGCCCTGGTCGGCATCGCCCTCGGGAATCCACACGCCGCGATCCCAGACGATCACGTCGCCCGAACCATAGTGTCCTTCGGGGATATGACCTTCGAAACCGGCGTAGTCCAGCGGGTGATCCTCGACGTGCACCGCAAGGCGTTTCACCTTCGGGTCCAGCGACGGCCCCTTGGGAATCGCCCAGCTTTTCAGGGTGCCATCCAGCTCCAGGCGGAAGTCGTAGTGCAGGTGGCTGGCGTCGTGTTTCTGGATGCAGAACTGCAGGGCATGGGCCTTGCCACGACTGCGCTTGCCACTGGGTTCGGGGGTGGCGGCGAAGTCGCGCTTGCGTTGGTATTCCTGCAGGGGCTTGGCCATGGCGGGTGCTCTGTCGTCGGCGTCTTATCAAGTGGGAGAGGACGTGGGGGACGGGAGTTCAATCGGCATGCGCGGTGTGCCGCGACCGCGTGGCAGAAAGACTGAATCATTGCGCGCAGGGCGAAGTCGACTCAGGAAGAGCTCACCTGAAAGAGAGGCTGCCATGATCGACAAGACCGACAAGCCGGGCGCCAATGCGCCCTATGTTCCCCAGGAAATCGACGATATCCAGGACCGCATGGGCGAGGTCCATGAGCTGGATTTCAGCGAACGCCACGACGAGCGCCAGGGCCGCGCCGGCGATGCCCGGCCGGAGCAGGAAGTGAACCGCGAGTTTCCTCCGGAGCGGGTCGAGCGCGGCGGCATGAGCGGCGGCGAGGCGCTTACGGAAAGCCTCCACGAGGACAACGTCACCTATGACGACCTCAGCCCCGACACCCTGTTCGACCAGAGCGGCGCCCGCGATCCGTCCGAGGAGGGCGGCAACGGCCCAGTGGACCAGCAACTGCGCCGCGTCGACGAGGACGAGATCGGTGGCGGCATAGGCCTCGACGAAGCCGAACTGGCCCGCTCCGCACCGCTGGATGGCAAGCCCTGGACCGACCGTGTCTCGCCGCCGGAAGGCGACGAGGAACCTTGAACGAGAAAGGAGAAGATCATGACCGACCATTGCGCCTGTCCCGGCTGCACCTGTGAAGTCGACGCCAACGCGCTGACCAATAACGGTGAAGCCTACTGCTGCGAAGCCTGCGCCAGCGGCCACGAGAACGGCGAGCCGTGCCGCATGAGCGATTGCCATTGCGGCGATGACAAGGGCAAGCAGCCCGATGAATCCAACGTGGATAACGCCCTGGAAGAGACGTTCCCGGCGAGCGATCCGATTTCGCCGTGAAATACCGGGTTTACCCAGGCGTGCCTGCCAAAGGCATGCCTTTTCTTTCTGAAAGGAAATAACCCCTATCACGAAGCGTTCTTGGTACCTGGCTGTTTTGTCAGGTGAGCCTGCCGTGCTGCCACACTATGGTCTGGGAGAACCTGCCGCTCGGTTGCGCGGGTGTGCCCTCAAGCCAGGTGGTCACCATGAATGCCAGTACCGTTTTAAGCGCGTGCACGGCCACTTTGCTGCTGGCGGGCGGCGGCTTCGCCGGGGCGGTGAACCAGACCTTCACCCGTCCTGTCGAAGCGCAGGTGCTGCAACTGCCGGACAGCGTCGCGCAGGTCACTTTCACCCTGACCGGAGCGGGGGGTGGTGGCGGAGTGGGCGGCTCGGGTGTCGTCGTTGCACTTTACGGGGATACCGATGCGGGTGGCGGTGGCGGAGGAAGCGGAGCCACGCTGATCTGTACGCTCTCGGTAATCCCGGGTTCCGCGCTGCTGGTGACGGTGGGCGCGGCTGGCACCGCTGGCACCTCCGGGGCGGGGCATGCGGGAGGTGCCAGTGGCATTCGTATTCGGGAGCCGGGCGGCACCCTCTCGGCGTTTCGTTTCTTTGCCACGGGCGGCGAGGGTGGCGGCACAAGCATTGCCCATGTGTTCAGCCGCGATCCTGGCCGCGGCGGCAGTGGTGGCCGCGGCTCCAGCACGCCGGATTGTGCGCTCGCCGAGGGCTATACAGGCAGCAACGGCACGCTTGGCAATGCGGTGCAGACGGCTGGCAAAGGCGCTGCCAGCAGCCTGGATGAAGCGGTACGCCTGATCGATCTGCTGCGCGGTTTCAAGAAACCGGGCAGCGATCTGGCGCCCGCCCGTGCCGCTGATGCCGCACGCGCGCGCCGCTGCGTCGAGGCCGGAGCGGATGGCCGTGGTGGTTTCGGCGGTGTCGCTGCATTGGGCGTTGCACGCCCCGGGGGCAGCGGCTGCGTATCCATCGACTATTGACCGCTCAGTGGCTCAACGCCGCGATCAGCTCGGCCTTGTGCATGGTCGAGCGCCCGGCGATGTTCTGCTTGCGTGCCTTGTCCAGCAGTTCGGCCTTGGTCAGCGCTTCCATGGGCTGGTCCGGGCGCGGCTCGCCGTGCCGGGTCTTGGCGGCCCGCCGTGCCGAAGACTGTCGCGACTTGTGCTTGGCGCTTTCACTTTTCTCGCGCCCGAAACCACCAGCCTTCTCCCCGCCACCGGACTGCTTGTTGACCGTGGCCCAGGCGCGGGCCTCGGCCTCGCTCTCGGGAACGCCCTTGGCCTCGTAGCTTTCCTCGATGTGTCCGGCCTTGCGTTTCTGTTCGGCGGTGTACTTGGCTTTGCTTCCCCGTGGCATGGGTCGATCCTCCTGCGGTGATTTCGATGGCGTTGTTACGGCATCCGCCAGGTGCCGCCTGACTTCTCGCAATCGATGCGTGCCTGGCCCTGGTTGCGGGTGTCGTAGTAGTAGGTCACGACCTGCGCATCGTCTGGAATCGCCGGGCGAGCGCCGTCCGGGTCATTGCTGGTGGCGCGCGGATTGGCCAGGCTTTCCTGGGTCAGCGGCGCGCTGCACTGGCCGATCTCCTTGTCCGGGCAACGGGCTACCCGGCGTTTTTCGGTGTTCAGCATTTCCTTGTTCTCATTGCTGCACGACCAGCTTATGGCCTCGGCGGGCATGCCCTTGAGCGTGTAGCAGGTCTCCACGTCCACCGCTGGCACCGATGGGCTGGAGGAGCGCGTGGTGACCTGACAGGCATCGGCCAGGGCATTGGCGCTGGCAAGGCTGGCGAGTATCAACAGCAGGGCTGGGGTTCGCATGGTCGTCTCCCGTGGCAGGGTCATAACGCAATCGCCGGGGCCTTCCCCGGCTCGGTCTGCAGGTGTGCATCCAGCTTGAGGCGGTGCAACAGGTCACGGGCGTCGAAGGGCGCGCGGACCTTCAGGTCGTTGTCGAAGTAGCAGTAGATCGCTTTCTCGCCCCGGGTCGCCCCATTCCGCGAAGCCGCGAGATGCGCGTCGCCGGGCTGCTGGCCGCGGCTCCAGGTGCGGATGCGGCGGGCCCAATGCTGCAAGGCCGCGTCGGTGTAGCCACTGGAATACAGCTCGGCGTCGCCGTGCAGGCGCAGGTAGACGAAGTCGGCGGTGAGGTCTTCCAGGCAGGGCCATTTGCCGGCGGTGTCGGCGACCACCAGGGCCACCTGGTGCTTGCGCAGCAGGTCGATGAAGGCCGGATCCTTGAAGCTGTCGTTGCGAATCTCCACGGCGTGTCGCATTACGCCTCTGCCCAGGGGCTCGAAGGCGCCGTCGTGCTTCAGGCGCGCGGCGCAGTGTCGCGCGCACTGACTGGCTGCGTGGCGGTCATGGGGCAGTTTTTCGAGGAAGTCGGCGAAGCGCTGCGGGTCGAACTTCAGGCTCGGTGGAAACTGCCAGAGGATCGGCCCCAGCTTGTCACCGAGCTGCAGCGGTCCGGAGGCGAAGAAGTTGGCCAGCGGCTCGTCGATGTCCTTCAGGCGTCGGACATGGGTGATATAGCGCGGCGCCTTGACCGCGAAGACGAAGTCGTCCGGCGTATCGTCGCGCCATTCGGCATAGCGTTGCGGGGTTTGCAGGGCATAGAACGAGCCATTGATCTCGATACTGTTCACCGCCCGCGAGGCGAATGCCAGCTCCCGTTTCTGCGTCAGGCCTTCGGGGTAGAACACCTTGCGCCAGGGGGCGTAGCGCCAGCCGGAAATGCCGATGCGGATCTCGCTCACGGTGCGGTCCTGAGTCGTGGCTCCTGATGAGTGCGACCGGACCGCTGCAACACGGGTTCAGGGCGATGGACGAATGGCGCTCAGGTATGAAAGTCGATGGGATGGACCTGCTTGCGGATGCTGTCGCCATTTTCGATTTCGGCCACGCGCAACTCGTACTGGTTGTGAAGGTTGAGCCAGAAAAGTGCACTGGTGCCCAGGGCTGTCGCCAGGCGTATCGCCAGCTCGGCGCTGATCCCGTGGCGCTCGTCGATGAGCGCGTGGATGTTCGAGGGGGGAACGTGGAGTGCGCGGGCCAGTTCGCCTGGCGTGACGGCCAGTGGCTCCAGGTACTCCTTGTTCAGCACCTCTCCCGGATGGACCGGGCGCATACCGTTGTTGTGCATGTTAGTCACCTCGACAGTTGCGAAAGCTGCAAGACATCCTGGATGCAAGTCTGCGGCCAGTTTCGACGAGTTGAACTTTGCCCGCCCCGGCACCTCCACCGAATGTCGGGCCAGGCACCCTCGGCCCGTATCGTGTCACTGGCATCTGGAAGGAAATCGCCACCATGAAGTTTTCGCGCTTCGCCCAGAAGCTGGCCAACTGGACCGGTCGCCCCATGACCTTCGCCATCGCCTTCGGGCTGGTGCTGGCCTGGGGCATCAGCGGGCCGCTGTTCCACTTCAGCGACACCTGGCAACTGGTGATCAATACCTCGACCACCATCGTCACCTTCCTCATGGTGTTCCTGATCCAGAACACCCAGAACCGCGACACCGACGAGCTGCACATCAAGGTCGACGAGCTGCTGCGGGCCACGCGGCGTGCGCACAATGCCTTGCTGGGCCTCGATGACCTGGACGAAAAGCAGCTGCATGAACTGCGCAAGCGCTACCAGCACCTGGGCGAACTCGCCGACGACAAGGGCGCGGACAACACCCCACGACACGACCGCAACGCCTGACTCACGGAAAGACGCCGGCGTGCATGACGCCACCGGCAACCGACCTGACCGCACGAGGTGACCATGGCCAGTCATATCATTCATTTCACCGGACCGATCAACGCATCCACCTGCGGCAACCTCATCAGCACCTGCTCCAAGGCCTTGCAACAGGGCGCCGAGCGCCTGCAGGTCAATCTCGCGACCATGGGCGGGGAGTGCAGCTACGGCTTCAGCCTGTACAACTTCCTGCGCTCGCTGCCGGTGCCGGTGGATACCCACAACCTCGGCACGGTGGAGTCGATGGGCAACATCATCTTCCTCGCCGGCGAGCATCGTACGGCCTGTGCCCTGAGCAAGTTCCTGTTCCATCCGTTCCACTGGACCCTGCATGGTTCGGTGGACCATGCACGGATGGCCGAGTATGCGATGAGCCTGGACTACGACCTGCAGCTGTATGCGCAGATCGTTGCCGAGCGTACCCAGGGGGCTGAGGAGGTGCTGGATATTCCACGCTACCTGATGGCCTATCCACGCATCGTGACGCCGGAGGAGGCGATCCGTTGCGGGTTGATCCAGGCGGTGGACGATGCCCGGATCGAGCCGGAGGTGGTGCAATGGAGCGTGCATGCCTGAGGGCATGGCGATTGGCCCCTGAGGTTTGCATCATCCTGGGGCCGGTTGCTGCATCAAGGTGCAACCGCACGACCCATCCATAGTCCAACCCGCCACCCGCCATGGCAGCCCCGACGCCAATGAAGATATGATGTTTCAAATTATTACGCGTGCGATGGGGGAAAAATGCCGCTCAAGGATCTGTTGCTGGCGCTGGTGGTGATCGTTGCCTGGGGCCTGAACTTCGTGGTGATCAAGGTCGGTCTCGACGGCCTGCCGCCGATGCTGCTGGGGGCCCTGCGCTTCATCCTGGTGGCGATCCCGGCGGTGTTCTTCATCCGCCGTCCGCAATTGCCTTGGCGCTGGCTGATCGCCTACGGTTCGACCATCTCCCTCGGCCAGTTCGCCTTTCTCTTCGAGGCCATGCACAACGGCATGCCGCCGGGCCTGGCGTCGCTAGTGCTGCAGTCGCAGGCATTCTTCACCATGATCTTCGCCGCGGTGTTCCTCGGTGAACGCCTGCGCGCGGCCAGCGTCCTCGGCCTGCTGGTGGCGGCCGGCGGGCTGGCACTGATCGGCAGCGAGAACGACAGCCACGTACCGCTGTTCGCCTTGCTCCTGACCCTGTGCGGTGGGGCCTGCTGGGCCATGGGCAACATCATCACCCGGCGCTTCGGCAAGATCGACCTGGTCGCCCTGGTGATCTGGGGCGCGCTGATTCCGCCGCTGCCGTTCCTGGCGCTGTCCTGGTACCTGGAGGGGCCGGAGTTGATCGAGTCGTCGCTGCGCAACATCGGCCTGAACTCGATCCTGTCGCTGATCTACCTGGCGGCGATCGCCACCATGCTCGGCTACGGCCTGTGGAGTCGCCTGCTGTCGCGCTACCCGGCAGGCAAGGTGGCACCGTTTTCGCTTCTGGTTCCGGTGGTGGGCCTGACCTCGTCGGCCTGGCTGCTGGATGAGCGCCTGAGCGCGATCCAGTGCTGGGGCGGCTTGCTCGTGATGGTCGGGTTGCTGATCAATGTCTTCGGTCCGCGCTTGCGCGACGCATTGCGACCCGCGCAGGCCTGAGCAACGTGCCATTGGTCGGGGATCGCGCCGATGACCGGTCGGTCTGCAAATGTCCGGCTAGTCTCTGAAACATCGAGATCGCTATTTTCAGGTCCTCCGCTGGAGGATCGGTAGCGGTCGCTTTCAGAGGGGAGCAGGAACATGAAGGATCAATTTCTCGAAGACCTCGGCGATGAGTTCCCGATCAATTCCGTGGTGCGTTGCGGCCAGTCCGCCTTCCGCCTCGGTTTCATCCACATGACCCTGGACGATGCCCAGGGCACCTTCAAGGCCCGCATGCCGGCCCGCGCCGAAAGCCGCCGCTTCCTGCCAGCCGCCCTGCCGAAACGCTGAAACCGATGCCCTTCGGGGCATTCGCGGGTGCTTGCCCAAAGCGTCGACGGGTACGCGATTTGCGCCAATTGATGCCGTTTTGCTTGACCTCGCTCATTGCGCCGCCCGGCGGCGCTGGAGAGGAACGGCATTCTGTGCCTTACTACGCCCCGCCAACGCGCAAATTCCAGTGGAGGACAGCAATGCGTATCAGGGAAGAAAAGTACTGGGAATGGGCGGATGCCATGCTGCACAGCCGCAGCCATGATGAAGTCCTCAGCGACGGTACCAGCATCGATGTCCAGGTCAGGCTCTCGCGTACCGGCGCGACCCAACTGTTCCTCGGTGTCTATGCCCGCCAGGGCAAGGCGCTGCTGGAGGAGTACTATCCGACCCGGCCCAGCGAAAGCATGAGCCGGGCGCTGGTCTGGGGTGTCGATCGGGCCAGGGCGCTGGTCGCCGGGCTGCAGCCGGAGGAGCCGATGGCGCTGCGGGCGTAGCCGGATCGCGGACGACAAGGCCGGTGGGGCAATGAATGCCCCACCGGCTTTTTCTTTGCCTGTCGATCAGTGTCCGTGACGGGCGCGGCTGGCCTGGACGATACGCTGGGCCGGCACCCGCAACTGGGTCAGCAGGTACTCGGCGAAGTCCGCCGCGTAGGCCTGGCGGGCGATGGCCTGGGCCATGCAGTCGAGCCAGATACGTGCATGCGCTTCGTTCATCGGCCATTGCGCATGGAACGACGGGATGCCGATCGGACCGTAGCGTTCGGCGAACAGCGCCGGTCCGCCGAGCCAGCCACTGAGGAAGCAGGTCAGCTTGTCCCGCGACAGGGCCAGGTCGGCGGCGTGCATGCGCCGCACCGGTTCGGCGGCGGGGTCCTGGTCCATGATGCTGTAGAAGTCGTCCACCAGGCGGCGCAGGCCATCGAGGCCGCCGGCGGCTTGATAGGACGCATCGGCGGTGCCGTAGGCGGGCTGGTTCATGGCGAAAGGGCTCCGGGGAAAAAGCCGTATCTTAGCCGCAAGGCGTCGGCAGGGCTTGATGCCGGACATGAAAAAGCCCGGCCATAGGGCCGGGCTGAAGGAAAGTCGGATTCAGCAGAGACGGTCGATGACCTGGATGCCCCGGCCTTCACGCAGCGTTGGCCACTCCTGTTCGAGGGTCGCCAGCACGCGGCCGATGTACTGGGTGTCGGCGGCAGCCTTCTTGCCGACGTAGCCCTGGCCACGGCGGTACATCTTCAGGCGGGCACGCATGTTCGGCTTGCGCTGTTCGAACTCGCTTTCCGCAGTGCAGGCACCCATGCCTTCGATATGCACTTCACCTGCGTTGCAGATCCACAGAATGTGGCTGTCGAGGCTGTCCTTGCGTGCGGCGAACAGCTTGGCCAGTTCCTGGATGGTCGGTTTTTCGTTCAGGTTCATCATCAAAGCCCCCATGACGCTTCAGTATTGATTTCTCTTCCGGCGCTACGACGTGTAGCGCACTACCAAGGCTGCTACAGCAGCATCGCAACAGGGGCTTTCTTCACTCTGCCTTTTGGACAGTCCCACTCCACGGACAACCCGAAAACCACTCGAGCCGTCTGGAACACCCTTGCCAGCGCTCCCGATCAGGGAGACGGCCTCATCATGCAAGAGGGCGACGAATGGCGTCAACAGGTTTTGTAGTGATTTTTTCTTATCACTACAAAATTCTTTTCCTACAAGCTTTCCGCGTTATTCAGTGACTTACGGGTCACTCGGATGACCCTGTGGTCGACGCGCAGGCGCCCGCCGCGTCGGCTGGCGAGGCAGGGAATCGGGAGAGGGGGCAGCGGCCTCGCCGGAAGCGGGCCGCCGGGGCAATCAGAAGTTGGCGGGGGTGTTGGCGCTGATGATCTCGGCCTCGTCCTGGCCGATGTTCTTGAAGCTGTGGGGCAGGGTGGTGGGGAAGTAGTAGCCGTCGCCCGAGTTGAGGATGCTCACCTGGCCATCGACACGCAACTCGATGGTGCCACGGGTGACCAGGCCGCATTCCTCGCCTTCGGCGTGGACGATCGGCTCTTCGCCGGAGTCGGCACCGGGGGCGTAGAGTTCGCGCAGCATGCGCATCTGCCGGCCTTCGACGCTGGCGCCGACCAGCAGCATGCGCATGCCGCTGCGGCCCAGGTCGGGCTGTTCGGCGGCGCGGAAGACGAAGCGTTCTTCCCGGGGCGGTTCGTCGAAGCTGAAGAACTCCGCCAGGGACATGGGAATGCCTTCCAGCAGCTTTTTCAGGGAGCTGACCGAGGGGCTGACGCGATTCTGTTCGATCTGCGAGATCGTCGAGTTGGTCAGGCCGCTGCGCCGGGCCAGTTCCCGTTGGGAGAGCTTGTTGCGTTCACGCACCAGTCTGAGTCGTGTCCCCGTGTCCATAGCCGCCTTGGTGTGTCAGAAATAATGGGCGACGCATTAAAACACACTCGCACGGGGCTGTCCGGACTCGCTGAGTACCAGCGCCTACACGGCGGCAGGCCTCGATGTCGACCAAAGGCCTATCAGCAACAACAGACCTCCCGCCACCAGGTATGGCAAGCGTGCATCCAGGCTGTAGATCAAGGTGCCTGCCAGCGGCCCGATCACCACGCCAAGGCCCTGCGCCGCGCCGATGGAGCCGGCGGTAGCGCCTTGTTCCGAGGCGTCCACGGCATTCGCCGCCAGCGCCGTGAAGGCCGGGAAGATCCAGCCCATGCCGCCGGCGCAGACGAAGAAACCCAGGGCCAGCAGCGTCGCGCTGTTGGCGAAGGCGCTGATCAGGAAGCCCAGCGCGCCGACGCTGGCACCGACGCGGATCATCCGCAGCGGCGGCCAGTTCAGCTTGCGCACCAGCAACTGGGAGAAGATCAGTGCCACGCCGACCATGGTCAGCGCCACGCCGGCGGCCTGTGCGGCGGCGCCGGGTCCCAGGCCCAGGCGGTCTAGGGCGAAGAAGCCCACGGTGATCTGCGCCAGGGACACGCAGAGCATGGCGACGAAGGCCACCACCAGCGGCCGGCGCAGGCGCGGGTCGTTCAGGTGCACAGGGCGCGGCGGCTGGGCCAGGTGCAGTTCCTGGCGTTGCAGCTTGCTGCGCAGCACCAGCACCGCCAGCAGCGGCAGGATCGCCAGGGCATACATCGGCAGGCTCAGGCTGAAGCGCGCCAGCAACGCGGCCAGGGCCGGGCCGAGGACCAGGCCGACGGCGTTGGCCGCGCCCAGCGAAGCCATGGCCTTGGCCCTCTGCCGGGGCTCGACGTTGTCGGCGATCAGGGCGTTGCTGCCCACTGGCAGGGCGGCGTAGAAGGCACCGATGGCGCCGCGACCGAGCATCATCCCGGCGAAGGCGATGGAGGCCGGTGGCAGCCAGCGCAGGGCGCCGTCGATGAACAGGCACAGGGCCCAGTAGGCGACGGTAAAACCGCTGGCGCCGAGCAGGAGGATGCGGCGCCGGCCATAGCGATCGCTGGCGCGGCCCCAGGGGCGGGCGAGGAGCATCCAGATCACCCCGGATACGGTCATCGCCGCGCCGGCTTGCCAGGGCGCAAGCTGCAGGACATGGGCGATGGGGCCGATCAGCGAGACGAAGGCCATCATGGCAATGGTGCAGGCCATATGGGCGAAGAGCAGGGGGCGCAGGTCGAAGGCGGGGGCTACCTGGGCGTTGGTCATAGAGGATCCGAGGCTGGTTTTTGTGGTGTTGACCGGGCCCTTGTGGGAGCGGGTTCACCCCCGATCACGTGGGTGAATTCACCAACGTCAAAGCGGGTGGAACCCCGGCCC